>JBGSIM010000092.1:0-7685 GCA_041742535.1 Cyclobacteriaceae bacterium
AATTTCAAAAACTAATTACAGACCTCTATCCCCCTAAAGGGGTATATTGCTTTTGGGGATAAACCTTAATATGGGAGTAATAAAGTCCTTTGGGTACCTAATTAAAAACTCTGCCCATGCCAAACGAGAGATGCAATTGGTTTTCTCTGGTAGTTTCTTTCAGGCAAAAACAGTCATTTTAGTTAAATAGAAAGCTATTATTAGACAAATATGCATTTCAATTGCATTTTAGTCTAAAATCAATTGCTGTGGAAAATTGATAATAACAAAGAAGACAGCAAACCTTTTCGTTAGCGGTTGTCAATACAAAAAGCCAAACATCCCGAAGAGAATTTGCTCCATTTTGATGTTATGAAACAGCAATTCTATAAATACTTGCTGTCTGGTTATAGCAATTTACTTCTACCGCAAGGGAAGTCGCCTTTAATAATATTCACGCGTTTCATTCCCTAATAGTCTATTAATTGAATACACCTTGTGCGTAGCACGATTAACATAATGATCATTTTACCAAGGGCTGAAACCCTTGGCTGCTCATGAATCGTTCCTACGGAGCTGTAATTTTTTAAAGGCGATTTCTCTGACCCTACAACCTAACACTCCGGCAAAGCAGATTTATCTTTAAGTTGATTTTAAAGCTATTGAAGGAATTAAGGATGTAATACTAATTTTTAACCACTGAGTAAACTGTGCAAGGCATGCACAGGGGATATCACCAGTTTACTCTTTTAATATAGGTGTGTAAACTATCTCTGTGCTCTCTGTGGTTAAATAGGTCCGCATGTATTAAATCCAGCCTTCCATCATGGCCATGCGAATGAGTTCGGCCGTGTTTTTACTATGCGTTTTATTCAGAATATTTTTTTTGTGCGTCTTTACCGTTTGCGCGCTAATGTGCAATTGTTCGGCAATGGCACCTTCCGTATGGCCATAGGCAATTAAATTAACAATCTGGATTTCGCGTTCCGAGAGAGGGCTACTGAAGGGCTTGCTTTCCCCATTTAATAAAATATCAAATCGATTATCGCGCGTTACTCCAAACACATATTGAATTTTTGTACTGGTTTTATAGTGTGTGATGTCGTTGGAAAGAATCATGGCGATCCCTGGTTTTCCATCCGGTGTAACGGTAAGGGTATATACATGTTGTTGAATTCTTCGGTAGTCTCCATCCTTATGCCGAATGCGGATGTCAAACGAAAACCGGGCATTGATTTTATCTTCATGCGATAATTTCTTAAACACCGCCATTGCCTTCTTGCTTATAAATACCAATTGAAGTAAATCCCAGGGATGTGTTTTACTATGACCAAAGCGAAGACCTCCTTTACGAAGTTCATCGACATGGTAGCCCATTAAATTAGTGGTTGCTTCATTAATGTATAAATAGTGCCGCGTTGAATTATCCAGGATACGGATAGCCTGATCCGCAAAAATCTGAAAACGTTGAAAGCGAGGATCTTTTAAAAAATGCTCTACCGAACTTTCCTTTTCTTCATCCGAAACTTTAGCTTGAATCAACTCGGTGTGTAAGCGAGAAATCAACTCTTCAATAGAAGTTGCGCCTGTCTTTTGAAGGATACTTTGTTCAAGCTCCTTGCTATGACCATTGAGCGCAAAAGTTTGAGGGCCGCCTAACAACGCTTCCATCACTTGCAGTTCGCGGGGTGTAAGTGAATTAAATAAAGGAAGTTCTTCCACCATAGACTTGGCTAAAATAAGGATGGAAATAGCTTTTGCTTTACTTCATGTAAGTTTTTGTAGGAATGTGGACAAAAAAAGAGGCTGACTATATAAATAATCAGCCTCAACAAAGAAAAATAATTTTCCTTCTACATATTCTTCACAATCTCATTTACAAACTCCGAACATTTAAGTGAGGATTAGGCCTTCTCTGTTATTCAAAGAACCTCTGGAGCTTGAATTGCTTTTAACATTTCTTCTTTCAGAAACCCACGCAAACTCAAATCCTCGTCTAATGCTGACCAATGGATACCGGTGCGGCTAATTTCGTAATTTTGTAACTCACTTTCTGTTGCCTTTGCAAGTCGTTTGGAACTACTGATTTTGCGCTCCAATATTCTCCGATTGTTGAGTAATATCAACATCACATCCAATTTTTTGTGAAAAAAAATAGAAACTATTTTTATCGAATCTTCAAAAATCATTTTGTCGATAGGATCAAAATTCCACCGGGTGTTAACTGAAGTATTCATTCCATTTTGCAATTATGAGTTCCTTATTTTCTGTAACTATCTCCATTATTTTCTTCTCCTCTTGTGAACTAAAGCCTACCAAATAAGCCGGACTTAAATGTGGCTCAAGCCAGACTTTACCGTCCCCATCTCCCTTTTTAACATGAACATGGATGGGTTCCGTTCCATCTGCAGAGAAAAAGAAAAATCTAAACCCATTGATAAGCAACACCGTTGGCACGAATAAAGTTAAAAAATTGGTTCGACTTAAAGAAAAGGTTTGAATTTTCATAAAATCATGGTTCTGGACTGGCTTATCAAATGTTCTGCACATTTAGGTCTTTACCTTTCAAAGACTTTAGCCGTGCTAAAAAATAAAAAAGCCGATCCTTATCGAACCGGCTTCTTTAATTGATAAAAATCCCTTACATATTCTTCACAATCTCATCTCCAAACTCAGAGCACTTCAACAAAGTTGCTCCTTCCATCTGGCGGTGGAAATCATACGTTACTCGCTTGGTCGCGATGGCTTTTTCAAGTCCTTTGTTAATCAAATCAGCAGCTTCCTGCCAGCCCATGTATTCAAGCATCATTACACCTGAAAGAATTACGGAGCCTGGATTCACTTTATCCTGACCAGCATACTTAGGTGCTGTTCCATGTGTTGCTTCGAATATAGCGTGACCCGTGATGTAGTTGATGTTTGCACCCGGAGCGATACCAATACCGCCCACCTGAGCTGCTAATGCATCACTCAAATAATCTCCATTCAAATTTAAGGTAGCAATTACTTCGAAGTCGTTAGGTCGTGTAAGTACTTGCTGCAACGTGATATCAGCAATAGAATCTTTAATTAAGATTTTACCAGCGGCCAATTCTGCTTTTTGTTCTGCATTGGCAGCATCTTCACCTTTTTCCTTTTTAGTTTTTTCCCACTGATTCCAGGTATACACTTGATCCGCAAAGTATTCTTTAGCAACTGCATAGCCCCAATCGCGGAAAGCACCTTCGGTATATTTCATAATGTTACCCTTGTGCACAAGAGTAACAGAATCTCTCTTGTGTTTGATCGCATAGGCAATCGCACTATGAATTAATCGCACGCTACCACTATAACTTACCGGCTTAATGCCAATACCCACCTGCACATCATTATTCATGTTAGGCGCACCCACCATTTTCCAGAATGACTCTGATTTATCTTTCGTGTTGAAGCGGATCTTGTTGTATTCTTTCGGGAATTCTTTTGCTAAGAAGTCTAATACTTTTTGAGATTCAGGCGTGCCTGCCGCAAACTCAATACCGGCATAAATATCTTCTGTGTTTTCGCGGAAGATCACCATATCCACAGCACCAGGATTTTTAACAGGCGAAGGAACTCCTTCATACCATCGTACCGGACGAAGACATACATACAAATCTAAAATCTGACGAAGGGCAACGTTTAACGAACGAATTCCTCCACCCACTGGAGTTGTAAGCGGGCCTTTGATACCTACCAAATATTCGCGGAAAGCGTCTAATGTTTCATCAGGAAGCCAGTTGCCGGTTTTGTTAAAAGACTTTTCGCCCGCCAGTACTTCCTTCCAATTTATTTTACGCTTGCCACCATAGGCTTTTGCTACGGCTGAATCAAAAACTTTTTGAGAAGCAGACCAAATATCCGGACCTGTACCATCGCCTTCAATAAAAGGAATAGTAGGATTTTCAGGAACCGTTAGTTTTCCACTGCTGATTGTAATTTTCTGGTCACTCATGTTGCTAAGTACTTAGGTTAATGTAAAGTTAAAACGCTGGGCGCTCCCTGTTTTGGGGCGGGAAAATTAGGAAATTAAGGTCACAAATGAAGATATTTTTATAACAGAGGTTGATAAGGGCCCATTTGGCCGACACCTCAATACTTCTCCTCCTGATTCGGGAATTCGCGGGCTTTTACATCCGTCACATAATTGCCGATGGCTTTGGTCATGATGGTATTAAGATCGGCATACCTGCGTAAAAAGCGAGGTTTAAAGTCTTTTGTGATTCCCAGCATATCCTGCATTACCAGCACTTGCCCGTCCACATCAGGACCAGCTCCAATACCAATCACTGGAATGGTGACACTGGCAGCAACTTTTTTGGCCAATTCAGCGGGAATTTTTTCTAGTACGATTCCGAAGCAGCCACATTCCTGAAGCAAGAGCGCATCTTCCAATAATTTATTGGCTTCTACCTCTTCCTTAGCACGCACGGTATACGTTCCAAACTTATAAATGGATTGCGGGGTTAAACCCAGATGACCCATTACGGGCACACCGGCACTTAAAATCCGTAGTACAGAATCCTTTATTTCGCTTCCTCCTTCCATCTTCACCGCATGTCCACCCGACTCTTTCATAATTCGAATTGATGATCGCAGCGCTTCACCTGAACTTCCCTGGTAATACCCAAACGGAATATCCACTACCACCAAAGCGCGTTTCACCGCTTTCACTACCGAAGAAGCATGATAGATCATTTGATCGAGCGTGATCGGCAAGGTAGTTTCGTTTCCTGCCATTACATTGGAGGCAGAATCGCCCACCAAAATAATATCAATGCCTGCTGCATCGATGATGCGCGCCATGCTATAGTCATAGGCTGTGAGCATTGCAATCTTCTCACCCCGATTCTTCATTTCCTGAAGTTGGTGTGTAGTGATTTTCTTTACATCTGATTTATGAACAGACACGCGTGTTGAGTTTTGGATTTTATTTAGCGTAGGTAGACGGCCGATTTTTTTCCAAGAATTACTTCTACATGATCGTTGAGCATAGTGGTTAATTCGTAACCGGTATACGTGGGTGTGATGGGAAACAATGTGTGGCTTCTATTCACCAACACGGCCACTTCAATTTTTTTCACTTCCGTTACCAGGAATGGTTTCATTCCATAGGCGAGTGTTCGCCCTGTATTCAACACATCGTCTACCAGGATAATACATTTCTTTTTGAAGTCCTTTACTTCAGCATCCAACGTAACCTCCGATTGCTGAGGAGCCAATTTATCAAGCGACACCTTCACTACGGCAACAGGTAAGCTTGAAATTTTTTCAAGTTCAACGGCAATTAATTTTGTGAGCGAATAACCCTGCCCATCGATACCCGCTAACACAAAAGACTTCTCCTTAAAGTTGTTTTCAAATATTTCGTACGCAATTCTCCTGATCTTTTGATTGACCTTAGCAGAATCAAGCACTAATGCTTTTTCGGAAACAGATTCGCTCATGGCAAGGGAACTACTTTACTATCTTTAAATGTAGAGAGTATAACTGTGGTTTGCATACTATCTACCACCTCAATATTAGTAACTTTCTCCAACATCAGGTTTTGATACGCGGGAATATCAGGTGCTACAATCTTCAGGATAAAGTCAGCTTGTCCGGTAACATGATGACATTCTATAACTTCATCAATTTGCTCAATGGCATGCATAAATTTAGCAATGTTATCCTTGTTATGCCCCTTAAGGGAAACCATAACAAACGTGGAGACACCAAGCCCTACACTTGCCAGGTTAATCACTGCATGATAGCTTTTTATTACCCCTGCATTCTCAAGTTTCTTTACTCGCTCTAAGGTAGGCGCGGGCGACAATCCTATTTCGATTGCGAGTTGCGCGTTGGTTATATTGGAGTCTGTTTGCAGGATTTCCAAAATCTTGCGGTCTGTTGCATCTAATTTTATCATCTTGAAATAGTGAGGGTATTACTGTCTCTCTTGTAAAATTAATTTTTTTTCGCGCAAAGCCGCTAAAGACTACGGAAAGAATTCAACTAAATAGACTCTTTGCTATCGAACAATCGAAAAGCGGGAAGTTCGGGATACGCTTCCATCAAAGTAGGTAACAAAGTAAATTCCTGCACCGAGATTGCTCACGTTTACTTCTATCTGATTCAACCCTGTTAAGATTGGCTCGTATTTTTTATCCAGCACAATCTGACCCGATGCATTATAAATAACAACATGCATCGATTCACTTTCTATATTAATCCAATCAATGAATAACTCGTCTTGAGTCGGATTAGGATATGGTTGAATGGCAATTGTTTCTGTTTCCAGATTTATACATTGGCGATTGTCAAACAAGTATGTATCTCCTGTTGTATTCAATTCCGCGCAAGCGTACTGCAAATTTTTTGATAGTATATCAATAGACAATGTACGCGTTAGTGATTGATTGGGAAGTATAGTTCCTAAAAGTTTCTCTTTTACTGATGCATTTCCTGCTAAGTCAATAATAACTTCCGGATTACTCATTGAAATATTGCCATCATTTTTGATAGTTACCGTTGCCTTCATACTGCCACCGGAAGGAGTTAATTTAAATTCGGAGAGCACAGCATTAACATTTGGCACAACCACTTGAATCATTTTTGTAAAACTATCCTGACAGCCCGATGCATTACTTGCAATTAACTCAACTGGATACTCACCTAATTGATTGAAAATAAATGAAGGTGAGAACTCAGTGCTGGTAGAATTATTAGCATCCTTAAATTTCCATAAATAAGAAGTTGCCAGTGAGGATGTATTGGTGAATCCGACTGTTAACGGAGAACCTCCCGTATCGGGTGAAGCGGTAAACTGTGCATGAGGTGACTGACTGATTGCAACAGATTTAGTTATTGAATACACACATCCTGATTGTCGGGTTGAATTCATTTTGACCGCATAGCTTCCAACTGTTGGAAAGATGTGTTCAACGGGTGAACCTGCACCAGTCCCCTCCCCAGCGAAATCCCAACTCCATGAAACAGCGGGATCAGTACCGCCTGAATTCTTTTCTTGAAACACTGTTGGCTTTTCAGCACAAGTGCTAATGGCAGTATAGTCGGGCACCGCAGGAATGGGAACGTTTACTGTTTTTGTAATCTGATTTACACAATTATTATTTCCAGTAACAGTGAGCATAACAGGCTGAGAGCCCGTTGATGAAAAAACGTGTGTCGGGTTTTTTGTTGTGTAGGTACTATTTTGAATTGACCACAGCCACGCTTTGGCTGTTGGGTCTGATGCATCCGTAAACTGAGTTCCCTGATTTAAGCACGCAACAGCATTCGTGAAATCAACTGCTGGTGCGTTTGAAATGGTAACCTGTTTTTGAATCGATGTAGTACATCCAAAATTTGTAGTTGTTGAAAGCGATACCTGGTAATCTCCCGCTAACGAATAATTGTATGTTGGATTTTTTTGTGTGGATGAACCACTTGCGGCATCACCAAAACCCCACGACCAGTTTGTAACATTACTATCTTTTAAGGGTGGTGTCAAGTCATTAAATTGAGAGGGCGAACCCGCACACGAGAATGGTGGCAGATCTATTGAGAAATTAGTTTGAGGGTTGGAGTAGATGGTGATTGTTTTCTCTGTAGAATTCTGGCAGCCTAATGCATTGGTTGTAAGTAGCGTTACCTGAAAAACACCTGAATTTTGGAACGTGTTAGTTGGGTTTGTATGAGTTGAAGTA
>JBGSIM010000093.1:0-61163 GCA_041742535.1 Cyclobacteriaceae bacterium
TATCAACTATCTCTCTATCTTCTGTCGTCAAATTTGAAAATGGATTGTCATTGGTCTCACAACTCCATATGACAATTGTTAATAAAGAAAGAATAATTCCCTTTTTCATGTTAGTCAAATTTAAGCATGACCGCCAACGTCCGAATATCAACAATTGTTGATATTTCCTATATAACGAAATTGGATAAAAAGCTTCACAATTCAGCTTTATTCACAGAATTTAGCTGATACTTTTTTTGTGTACGTGGAGGTCGGCTTAATCCTGCAGAGAATTGATTATCACTTCAAATCACCGCGCATTAACCGGCAACTGAAAATACCCCACCAGCAAATCGGCATTTGGTCTAAAGGGGCGGTAGTAGATGAGTACTTCGTATAAGTTTTCAGTTTCGAAATGGCTGCCCTCTAATTGAAAACTGTTTTCACTTTTGCCTTCCACCCAATATTGATAATCGTACCAACCTTGTTTTAGAAAAAGTGTTTTCTCATACAGGTTCTTATCTTTTATAAAATTCATTTTTGTTTCTGGAGTGTGCTCCCAATTTGTTAAGGCTCCTAATAAATGAACATTGCCGTTTATAGTTTGGTTGGGCGCTATGCTAAAAGTTACAAATACATAATCGCCTGAAGTAGCAGCATCGCGGTTGTCTAAGTTTTCGATTGCATAATTTCCATTCAAGTCGGGATATTGCGCATACACCTGATCGCGCCTCGATTGATCGGGGAGTACCGAAATATGAAATGGTCGTTTGCTGCGATCCAATCGACCTGTGTTTTGACCGGGTGAATTCAACGATCTAAAATCTACAAATCGAAATTCATTACCGGCCATAAACTGGTTGTCGGTATCAAAAAAGCGATACTCGAGTTCTCTTTTATCCTCACGCACAAAACTGGGTTTCACGTTGAAGCGTGCATTATCCCACCGTTGGTTTTGCCGGATTAAGGTTTGAATAGATTGCATGGGATTAATCACATCCAATCGTGAGTAGTTAATTTTAAAACTGAGTTGCTGATTGCTGGTGCGCAAATTACCAAGGCCTTGAGTTTGGCTATCCGTAACCAAACTCACCTGATTATCAAAAATCATAAAGCGTTTGCTGAGCAGCAGATCTTTTTCACTATCGCGATAGACGATTAATAAATAGTTACCGGGTAATTTTACGGGTGGCAATATGAAATAATAGTGGACATACGAAACGGATGTACTGGAAGAGAACTCATATTCGTTGATTGGGTATTCGTTGTAATCGGGCAGGTAATCAAGATCCTGCAAGGTTGATTTTGTCCAATCGTAATTGCAATGAATTATTTTTACATAATAATTGCTGCGCTGGCCTTGCAAATCATCAAACTCAAGAATAAGATTTTGACCCTGAAGGGGGGCAACGGCCGGCCTCAGGTTATCTCGCATCCCTTGCAGGTTAGGGTGCAACATAACCGTTCTGATCTCTTCTTCGTACGATTTATCGGAGAAAACAAGTTTCTTTTGAGCGAATGCAACCTGTAGGGAAGCGAGTGTTAAAATGAATAGAAGCCTCATGGTTCAAATCTAAACGATAAAATTAAAGCAAATTGCATTCCAACCGATGGTATTTATAGTGGGTCTAACCAACAGAATGGGTTCATGCTAGGCGAAAAGGAGCTTATAAAAGGCTGTATAAAAGCTGACAGAGCTGCTCAAAAGGCTTTGTATGACCGCTATTGCCGAAAAATGATGGTGGTGTGCCAACGTTATTCTAAATCTTCGCAAGAAGCTGAAGACACCCTTCAGGAGGGATTTATAAAAGTGTTTGCATCGATAAAGTCGTTTCGTGAAGAGGCACGATTAGAGACCTGGATAACCCGCATTATGATTAACACGGCTTTGAATAGTCAACGACAAAAACTCTACCTGTTGCCGATGGTAGATGTTACACAAATAGAATTGAATGAAACTGAAGAAATAAGTTTAGCGGCCTTTAACCTTTCGGAATTGGTTGCCATGATTCAGTCGCTACCCGATGGGTGCCGGATTGTGTTTAACCTTTTTGCAGTAGAAGGATATAGTCATAAAGAAATTGCAGACATGGTTGGCATAAGCGAGGGAACATCCAAATCGCAATACAGCCGCGCTAAGAGTTTATTAAAAGTGAAATTGAATGTTCACGACACTATATATGGAAAATATGGAGAGGCAAAAATTTGAAAATGCCTGGCAGGATGCATTTACGGGGGCTGAACAATCGCCTTCGGAAAATGTGTGGAGTGCTATTGACAGCAAGCTGACAGTAGCTGAAGGAGGCACAATGAAACGAAGAGTAGTTTTTTATCAACGACTGGCTGCAGCATCTGTTTTGTTTGCGATTGTGTTCGGATCGCTTACAGCGTATTACATCAATGAAAACAATAGTCAAATAAGTGATGGTCGGTTAGCTGAGAAAACATTCAATAATGATCAATTGGTCAATGATCAATTAGCCGATAGTAAAGTAGTGGAAGATCAACTTACAAAGGATAAATCAGGAAATACAGTAAATGATCAATTAGCCAATAATAAAAGTGAGGAAAATCAAATCACCAATGATCAATTAGACAATGATCAATTAGATAATAATAATAAGAAAGTAGCCGGGAATTCTTCGAAGAGTAAAGAACAGACTGATCTTACAAAAAAGAAAAGCAATTCAAACGTAACAATTCAAAAACAATCGGTTTTGCTTGCGGATAATAAAGAAAGGGCAGGTGATGAATCGAATGTTGTTACAGGTAAGGTACGATCGCGCCACAATAATTTTGCAAGCCTCTCATCAAAAGACATTCCTACGCCTGAGGCGAATGTTTCCGGAAAAGTGAATGAGGTTACTATCAAACGAAAGTTACCGGCAATGCCTGCTTCTATGATGGCCGATTCCCGCAAGGATAAAAAGGAAGAGAAAGAAAACTTTTGGGCCTCGATTGGTGCATCCACTGGAAATTATTCAGCGCAAGGCAATTTCAATCAACCGCAACAGGCGCTCTCTTCTCCGGGCTTTAGTAATATGGTAGCAAGCCAGTCAGGGACAAACAGTTCGCCCTCAAAGGGAACTGCTTATTCGGTAGGAGTAAATGTGGCTAAGAAAGTTTCTGAGCGCTGGATTGTATTGGGAGGACTAAGTTATTTGAATCAGGAAGCAGGATATACCTCTAACCTCGCATCAATAAGTTCTAACAACACGCCCTCTGTTTATTCAGCCGATTATGCTTCGAAACAGAGCTTAAGTTCATCTATTGCGTTAACATCTCCCTACGAAATAAATAGCGTGAATGAATTTGTATCAATACCGGTGCAGGCGGGCTACTTGATTATAAACCGAAAAGTGGGACTGCAAATTAATTCAGGGATTGCAACCGATATTTTTTTGCAAAACACGCTTACTGACAAAAGCGGCCAGCTTAACAAGTTGACCGAGAGTGCAGGAAGCGATTCTCCCTACAATAGTTTTAGCTGGTCTGCAATAATGGGGTCTGAATTAAGTTATAAAATTGGAAGCCAATATCGTGTATCCTTAGTACCAGGGTTACGTTATTCTATGAGTCCAGTATTAAAATCAAATTCAGTAACCACTAACCCCATGGTTTGGGATTTGGGTTTTAGGTTTAGATATATTTTTAAGTAGTGTTTTAAACGTTTGGGTAATAATAAGTGTCAAAAGGAGAAAGTGAATCAAATTTAAAATCCACGATTATGGAATCCTTGAAAGAAGTCTTCGAAAAGAAAATAATGCCGGGTTTGTATGCGATTTTGTTTGTTACTGCGCTGTTGCTATTGAGTGTAGTGCTTATGCGTAGGAATATATACTTCTAATTTTTTTCAGCACTTCCAACCTTCTGTACCTCGGGTGGGTCTAACCCATAGACCTTAAAACCCAGAGCACATGAAAAATAGTTACCTACTACCAAAGTTGTTTTTGGTATTTGCTTTTTCTGCTGTAGCAATCGTGATCACCTCCTGTTCCGATACGTGCGAGCAAACTCGTCAATTGGTTTACTACCAGCCTGTTTATTCTACTTCGGCACAAGTAAAAGCTGCTGTTAAATTAGAGGCGCCCAAAGAGATGTCGCAATTGGGTCGAATCTACTTTAAGGATGGTTATCTTTTTATTAATGAAGCTGGTGAAGGTATTCATATTATCGACAACCGTAATCCTTCAAGTCCTAAACCAATTTCCTTTCTAACAATTCCGGGTAATTATGATTTAGCGATTCAAGGAAGCACACTATATGCAGATAGTTATATTGATCTGGTTGCGTTTGACATTTCAAACATTTCGGCTATTAAAGAGATCAACCGGATTGAAGGACTCTTTAATAATTACATGGCTATGGGACATTTGGTTAGTTCTTCCAATGGCATCCTTACCGAATGGCAGCGGGTGGATGACGTGCAGGTGTATGAAACAGATTGTAGAAACACGTATCAACCCTGGGGTGGAATGTATTACGATGCAGGCTTTGCATTAACATCTTCTTCGGCATCGGCATTTAGTAATAAAACTGCTTTTGCACCAACGCCATCTGCCGGAGCGGGCATTGGTGGATCAATGGCACGCTTTACACTTTCAGGAAATCATTTATATGCATTGGATGGAAGCAACCTGGATATTGTGGATGTAACCAATCAGACTAATCCAAAAGCGAAAAATGAATTTCAAATTGCGTGGGATGTTGAAACACTCTTTCCATATAACGATAAGCTTTTTGTTGGCTCACAGACGGGCATGTATATTCTCGATTTGAAAGCACCAGAAAGTCCTTCACTGATTAGCAAGTATGATCACGTGCGCAGTTGCGATCCGGTTGTTGTGGAAGGCGACTATGCCTATGTAACATTAAGAAGTGGATCAGCATGCCAGGGTTTTACCAATCAATTGGAAGTTATCGACATCAAAGAACTAAAAACTCCGACTATTGTAGCAATGTATGGTATGACCAATCCACATGGCCTGGGTATTGATGCTGGAACACTTTTCATTTGCGATGGCCCGGATGGATTGAAAGCATTTGATGCTTCGGACGTAAAAACGATATCACAAAATCAACTGGCACATTTTTCTGCTATACAAGCATTAGATATTATCCCTTATCAAAACGTAGCAATGATGATTGGTACCGATGGTTTATATCAATATGACTACACGAACATTAAGGACATTAAATTACTCAGTCAGTTACCGATTGTTTCGAAATGAAGTCAGTGATAATTTTTGTACTGCTTGGTTGCACGTTCAGTAATGTGTTCGCGCAAAACGAAGCAGATTCTATTGCCGCAAAGAAGAAGTTGGAATACTTCTTTTACATTGAATCAGGAATGTTAGTGGGCTGCAACGAATGTGGACGCGGGAAAGAAGTTACATTTAGCGGGGCTACGGTGCATGGTGCTAAGATAGGCAAACGAACAAGAGTAGGAGTTGGGCTGGGATACGATTCGTTTTATGGGTGGAGCACCGTACCGCTTTTTGGAAGTGCATCGTGGGATTTGTTTGCTAAGAAGAATGCATTTTTCCTTCAATTCAATTATGGAGGAACATTAAAAACGTGGAGGTATACTGAATATGATGAATATGGGTATCAACAATCGAAAGGTGGAAGAATGGTGAATCCGATGGTGGGCTATCGAATTAAGTATCATGATGCGAGTATCGCTCTTATGGTAGGATATAAATATCAAAAAATTACTTCTACTTATGAGTATGAAAATTATTTTTGGAATCCGGCAACACAATCATCCGTTGCTGAACCAATTGAGTCAAGCGAGAAAAGATCAATAAACAGATTTATGATTTCGTTGGCAGTGGGGTGGAAGTAGGATTAGACACTTGATACTGGATTCAGGAAGTCAAGGACTTTACCTAATCGATAGGTGCGTTCAAATATCCAGTATCCAGTATCTAGTATCTAGCTTCCAATTTCCAACTCGTCAACCTCCAACATAATTTTTTCCCACTTCAGATTTTCCTCGTGCAGAGTAGTGTGGATAGTGTCAAACTTCTTTTGGTATTCAGTAAGTTTTTGAAAGTCCCCGTATACCTCTGGCTTTGCCATAGAGTCTTCAATTTCCTTTTTCTGATTTTCTAATTTCTGAATAACTTCTTCAACCTTTTTAAGGTCTCGGTTGAGTTCTTTTATTCTCTTCTCATTAGGATTGACAACAGGAGCTGGCTTTGCTGCTTTGGGCTCTTCCTTTTTAACCGGTGGCGGAGGCGGAGTGGCCGTTACCTGATTTTGCTTTCGCCAATATTCGTATTCGTCATACGTGCCCGGATATTCTTTAATCTGCTGATCTTCGATATACCAAATCTTATTGGCTACCTGAGTCACAAAGTGTCGGTTGTGAGAAACCACTACAAAACTACCCTGGTATTGTTGCAATGCCTGGATCAAAATATTCTCTGAAATGAAATCTAAGTGGTTGGTAGGCTCATCAAGCAGCAAGAAATTAGCTTCTGAGATTAACGTCTTGGCTAATGCCACACGCGACTTCTCACCACCGGACAACACTTTTATTTTCTTAAACACATCTTCATCTGAGAACAGAAAGCAACCCAACACATTTCTAAGTTCTTGCTCGGTTTTGCGACTACCTGCTTGTTTTAGTTCTTCTAAAATTTCACTTTCAACGTGCAGCGATTCTAATTGATGCTGTGCAAAGAATCCATAAATTACATTATACCCAATAATTCGCTCTCCATCTACGGGTTCAGTATTGGCCAACATACGAAGTAGGGTAGACTTACCTTTCCCATTGGCACCAATCAAAGCAATTTTATCTCCGCGCTCAATAGAAGCACTTGTATGTTTTAAGATTACTAAATCGCCATACGCTTTGGAAACATCCTTCATGGTGACTACATGCCGGCCTGAAGGTTGATTGAATGTAAACTTGAAATTGACAGCTGCATTGTCGTTAACAACTTCTTCAACCAAGTCCATACGATCTAACGCTTTCACTCTTGATTGCACTAATTTAGATTTAGAGGCTTTCGCTCTAAACCGTTCAATGAACCGTTCAGCTTGTCGGATTTTAGCTTGTTGATTTTCGTAAGCACCCTGCTGAATGTTCTCGCGCATTTCTTTTTCCTGCTGATAGAAGGAGTAATTTCCTTCATAGCTCACCAACTGGCCATTGGTAACTTCTACCGTTTTTGAAATAACATTGTTTAGGAATGTACGATCGTGCGATACTATGATTACAGCACCACTATAGTTTCGTAGATAATTCTCAACCCATTCAATCGATGGTAAGTCCAGGTGGTTAGTAGGCTCATCGAGCATTAAACACGATGGTTTCTCTAATAAAAGTTTAGCAAGCATCACTCGCATGCGCCAGCCTCCGGAGAATTCTTTTAAAGGTCGATGTAAATCTTTTGTATTGAACCCAATTCCTTCCAGCACTTCTTCTGCTTTGGATTGCATGGTGTACCCATCCAATTGTTCAAACTTTTCCTGAAGGTTGGTTAACTTTTCAACTAAGTCATCCGAGTAATCGTGTTCTAGCTTATAAAGAATTTTTTCGATTTGACGTTGCGTATCTACGGCTTCCTTAAAAGCTCCCATCGCTACCGTTAAAATCGTATCGTCCGTTTGGTAGGAGAGAAGATCTTGATTTAAGAATCCTATGGTGCAATCTTTGGCTTTGCTGATTGAACCGCTGTTTATACTTAAATCACCGTCAATAATTTTCAGCAAAGTGGACTTACCCCGGCCATTAAGACCGATTAGTCCAATTTTATCATCAGGTTTAATAAACATCGAGGCGTCCTCATAAAGCGCTCGGCCACCGATGTAGTAAGAAATGTTAGAAATTGAGATCATTTTAACTGAAAATTCCTGCAAAGTTAACCTTAAAATGGGCTTTGGCCAATGTTTTACCCAATCATGAAAATCTGGTGTAAAATCCGTTAACTAATTGAGATTACCCTGCGATATTTGATCTTGAATCAGATGAAACTATTACTATGAATAAATTTAAAGTAGTCGCAATATTAATTGCCGTTGGATTTTTGACTGGTTGTACTTCGGCAAAAGAAGACCTTCCTTTTGATCCATCGCTTAGTGCGATCAAACTTCCAGCCGGATTTTCAATTAGCGTGTATGCTGATGTGGATAATGCGCGTTCCATGGCACTATCTTCAGAAGGAACACTGTATGTAGGTAACCGTAATGGAGACAAAGTATATGCGGTAAAAGATACTGATGGAGATTTTAAAGCTGATAAAAAATGGGTTCTTGATTCTGGGTTAAATATGCCAAATGGAGTTGCCGTAAAAGATGGTGATCTATACATAGCTGAGGTAAGCAGAATTCTAAAGTTCTCCGATATAGAAAACAAGTTGGATAACCCCGGTGAGCCCACGGTTGTGTATGATAAGTTTCCTACTGAAACTCATCATGGTTGGAAATACATTGCGTTTGGCCCTGATGGAAAGTTATATGTGCCTGTTGGTGCTCCTTGTAATATCTGTGAATCAGAAGATCCAATCTTTGCCGCTATGCATCGGATGAATGCCGATGGAACGGGTCTTGAATTGTTTGCCAGTGGCATTCGCAATACAGTTGGGTTTACCTGGCATCCTGAAACAAATGACCTTTGGTTTACGGATAATGGTCGCGATATGTTGGGTGATGATATTCCTCCTTGTGAGTTGAACTCTGCTCCAACTGCAGGGATGCATTTTGGCTATCCCTATTGTCAGGGGGGTACCATTAAGGATCCTGAGTTTGGAGACAAACGTGCATGCTATGAATTTGTTAAACCCATGCAAAATCTGGGAGCTCATGTAGCTCCATTGGGATTGAAGTTTTATACAGGAGATATGTTTCCAGCCGAATATAAAAATCAAATCATTCTAGCTGAACATGGTTCATGGAACCGATCAAAGAAGAGTGGGTATAAATTGAGCCTTGTTAAACTTCAAGATGGTAAGGCTGTAAGCTATGAACCTTTTGTTACGGGCTGGTTAGATGAAGAAGCTCAAAAAGCTTCGGGCAGACCTGTTGATGTGTTGCAAATGCCTGATGGCTCTTTACTTGTTTCAGATGATCAGGCTGGAAAGATTTATAGGATTGTGTATAAAGGGTAAGTTTCACCACAGAGGCACAGAGTTTTTGCTTGAAGATTTTAAAATACTGTTGGAATAAATTTTATTCTTAGTGCCTCTGTGCCTCAGTGGTTAAAGAATCAAAAGTCATCCGCCACTTCTTCCACTTTCTTTCCCTTATCCTCATACATCAGGCTTATTACGGGTCCTGATTTGTAAGTAAGTTTTAGTTCTTTGCGATGCCCTTTATACACAAGGCTTAAGCTTTCACCTTTCCAGTAGTAACTTTCAGTGCGAATGCTGTAGGTAGCTTTTCCATATGATTTCTCTAACCCGCGCATGATGTTAGGATCTTTGGGTGTAGTTACATCAATTTCATAGATCAGCCCTTTGTATGTTTTCAAGGAGATTTTTTTTACCGGCAAATCACCGATTGTCATATAGTCGGGATGTTCAGTTTCATAAAGAGAAGCTGGAAACTCCTTTCGCTCGACAATGTCTTTTTTAAACTCAGCTCCTTTAATACTGTCGATGTGAATCCCAAGTTTAATTTCTTTAAATCCATTTCTCCGATCCAGTTCAGCAATTTCTTGTGCGTAAATACTTGTCGAGAGGACAATAAAAAGGATGGTAATCTTTATCTTCATAGAGGCTTTGGCTCATTAAACTGAACAGGAATTGTCACCTTCACTGAATCCCACAACAAGACAATCTCGGCTTTATTATTTTTTTGATCAACCGTTATGGTGAATGGTTCATACACGGCACTTTGCAAAATTTGGGTAGGAACTGTAAATCGCATCACATCAGTCTTTACATTGTAATTATAGGCTCCCCACATGCCAAGGTCGCGGTTGATTATAATTGTCCAACTTTCCTTTTCAGGAATGGTAAAGATAGAATATGTGCCAGCCTTTAGTGTTGCGTTATTGATTTGAATATCTTGAGTAATTGTTAATTCAGTTGCTTCATTTGCACCGGTGCGCCATACGTCTCCATAAGGAACTAGTTTGCCAAAAATAACCCTTCCGTTTTTATGTGGTTGGCTATAGGTTATCTTAAGATAAGTATCCTTATAACGTGCTGAAGCAATGCTGAGGGGACTGGGTCTTGGTTTGATAGCTTCTTGTGCGTTGCACAGGAAAGAGGAAAGGAGTAGGGCTATTATGATTAATCTTCGGTCACTCAACATGAATCTTTTTTTCAACGCGAATATACTATTTTGAATTCTTATTTTTACCACATGAGCCGTCCTGCCTTCGATGATATCTATATGGAGCTTGCTGTTAACTTGGCAAAGCGATCACATTGTTTAAAACGCCACGTTGGTGCTGTTCTTACTAAAGATACCCGCATTATTTCCATTGGTTATAATGGTCCACCTTCAGGTACACATAACTGTGATGAAGAGTGGCCAGTTGATGGGTGTCCGCGCGATTCAAAAGGAGGCTGTTCATTAGCCATCCATGCTGAACAAAATGCAATCCTCTATGCGGTGAAAAATAAGACCGCTGTAGAAGGGGCAACCTTATATGTTACTTTATCGCCCTGCCTCGCATGCTCACGAATCATTTTCAGTATGGGGATTTCAAGAGTAATCTATCTGAACTCCTATGCCGAGTATAAAGGGTTGAGTTCAGATGAGGGAGTTGACTTCTTGAATAAGTTTGGTGTAGCGTGCCAGAAGTATGAAGGCATGCTTACGAATGTAACTCACATGATATAAAAAAAGCCCCGTCTCGCGGGGCTTAGTTCTTATAAATAACAAAAGATTATTTGGTTATCTTTTCGATGCTGCTAACGAAAGCAGCGGTAACTCCTTTAGTCTTTTTTGCTAACTCTTGTTTAAACACAGAAAGAGCTGCTGTCGCTGCTTCTTTAAGCCCGCTTGGATTTTTATCGTAGTTATAGCTACCAATGCACCATTCAATATCAGCCTGTAGTTGATGCTCAATATCAAGCGCTTTCAATTTTGCGAGAATGGTTTCAGATACTTTATCAATGGATGCTGCTTTAGATTTAGGAGCAGCTTTTTTTACTGCAACCTTCTTTTCTGCAGTTTTAGCAGGTGATTTTGCCATGGTTTCTATTTTTAAGATTGATGATGGCGCAAAGTTAAGGCTCAATGCATCGGTGAAACAAGCCTCAAGTCATTTTAATTACCGCAATCGAGTGTTTAATACCATGAATCTCAATGCGTTGCAGTGGTATTAATATGAGTTTAAACTCAGTTTTAGTGATATTGCTTAGCTATATAATAGAAAGATCAAAGGACGTGATTGCTCTGAAGATAATGATGATGTCTTGGAGTTTAGTCAAGTCATTAGTGAAGATTAGATCTATTTTATTTATAGTAGTTAAGATCATTAACTTAATCTTCTTGATCATGTTGGAGTATGATCAAAAAAAAGAGAAGTGATCTTAGATCACTTCTCTTGCTAAAGAATCAAGCTAGCTTGATTACTTCTTTTTCTTAGCAGCCTTCTTAGCTACTTTCTTCTTAACAGCCTTCTTTGCTTTCTTAGCTGCTTTCTTAGCGGGTTTTTTTGCCATAACGTTTAATGTTTTTTATTTTAAACTGTACGAAAGGTATAATAAAAAATTAATTCACAAAAATTTTGCTCAAAAAATTTTTCTATGAACAAAAAAAATCAGGTAACGATTTTATAAAATGTTATCATAACTGCTTGATCAATTTTTATCAAATTATATTCACTTCGGGAGTTAATGCGATATCAAATTTTTCTTTCACAGATGATAAAATATTTTTGGCGAGTTGAAAAATTTCATTTCCATTTCCGTTTCCATAATTCACTAGCACCAATGCTTGCTGTGAATGCACACCAATGTTTTCAAATCGTTTTCCTTTCCAACCACACTGTTCAATCAACCAACCCGCAGGAACTTTAACTAATTGATTTACAGATGAATAACCAGGTATTTCAGAATATTTTTTTTTAAGTTGTTCATAGTGTGATAGAGCAATCGTTGGATTCTTAAAGAAGCTTCCTGCATTACCAATGATTGTTGGATCAGGTAATTTTGTTTTACGAATGTGTATCACTGCATCACTAACAGTTTTAATAGTTGGTTCTGTTACATACATAGCTTTCAACGTATCTTGAATAGCTCCGTAGCTTGTATTTAGTAGATGATTTTTCGTGGTCGCAGTTAAAGTAACACTTGAAATAAAATAGTTTTCTTTAAGGTCATGCTTAAAGATACTTTCACGGTAACCGAACATACATTCAGCATTTGTAAAGCTCTTTCGCTTGCCTGTCAATAGATTTATAGCATCCACTTTTTTAATAACTTCTTTAACCTCCACGCCATACGCACCAATGTTTTGAATAGGCGCAGCGCCAAGTGTTCCAGGTATCAACGAAAGATTTTCGATACCTCCCAAGTTATGTTGCACACAATAGAGCACAAGGTTATGCCATACTTCACCCGACTTCACATGAATGTCGATTGTATTTTCGGTTTCATTTTGTTGTTGAATTCCTTTCAGATCAACCTTAATGATTAGCCCATCAAAGTCTTTAGTAAATAGAATATTACTGCCACCGCCCAGGATAAGATGACGCTTATTCTTATAAACTTCACTTGATAAAAGCTCTTCTAATTGTTCTTCCGTGCTGATTTTGCAGAAATATCGGGCTTGCGCTTCAATACCAAATGTATTATAAGGCTTCAGGTTAACATTTTCTTCAATCTTGATCATATTGGCAACCAAGGACGAAAAAACGAATGAAATAATGAAATGATTATTGGAAAGACTCCCTTACCTGATCTTTTGACAATTTGAAAACACAGATGCGGGGAAAGCGACCGGCCACATACGTGGTTCCACAAATAGCAAGGCCGCCATCTTCGGTAGGAGTAAGGGAGGCTATTTCAAATGGGTTTGAAAAACCCAGGTACTTGCTGCCAATAAACTCACCGGTACTTTCATCATACCCAAAAAGTGAAATTTGTTTGCTTTGTGTATCACTTCCGTAGATGGCAACCTTTTTTGTACCAATAGTTGCTCTAAGAATTTTTACGGACGCGTTGGCAATAAGTTCAGGAAAAGGATTTCCACCTAAGTCAATACTTGAACTTATGTCTGAAGTGTTTAAGGTAGCGTTGGGTATTAAATAATTGTCTCCAAAATTAAAACGTGCCAATGCAAACTTACCACCATCTAACGGCATTACCTGACTTACTCCACCATCATCCTGCTGTCCTTGAATAATTCCTTGGGGATCATCGGCCACAAGATTTGTAAAGCATAATGAAAGTGTATAGTTATAAAATCCATTAAAATAATATTGCGCACCTGCCTTGCCCACCAGAAACGGTATTTGTTTGCCTGTTCGCAAAAAATGGTTGATGATAGGCTCTTCAACAGCATCACCAGCACCTATGCTAAAACTTTTGGATTGAGTTATTGAACCGGTAGGTGTAACCACCGAGACAACCGAAGTCTTGTTAAAGTTGTCATAGCTAAGCAAGAGAAAGTTGTTGCCATCCATTGCAGCAGCAGCGGGGTAGGAGCCTCCCACGGTAACAGGATTGCTTAATGTAGCTTCAGCATCAACCTGAAACAATTGAGTTTGTAATCCCACTGAACTCATGCAAAAGAAAAAATAGTTACCTCCGCTTTCTAATAATGGACCGATTGGATTTACAAAGTTTTCGTCTACTTCCTGTTCGGAAATAAAACCGCCAAACTCATCTACCTTCATCAGATAGATTCCACTAAAATTTGAATCTTCAATCCTTCGCCCACCCAGTATAAGATAACCGCCATCCGGAGTTTGCTTTATATCGATCGGAAAGAAAGATGCATTGTACTTATTGTTGTCATAAATACGCGTGAAACTTGCTTTATCAGCTGCTGGATCGGAATCATTAGCACAACCAATAATAACAAGGGTAATAACTGCAAGGGCTAGAAGGCGCATAGATTAACGATCTAAAGTTTTGAAACTGTTGCTGAGGAAACGCATCGGGAAAAGTACTCCCGTTGAGATGACAATATTATTAAGATCAAGATCGTCCTGAGCATCGCCAATGCCAGCCAGACGGTCATTACCAAATCGGTTAGCTGTGTTTGCCACATTACTCATCCCTTTCCAGTACGAGACATCCAACACTACACGCACATTGCCCAAGTTATAATCAAGCCCTGCGCCACCCATTATACCCCAATAGTTATCAAATAAATCCTTTGCTCCTACAATCACTTCTTGGTTGCTGAATTGATTGGTACCTCCTGAGGCAAAGTCGGTACCTGATATTTTTATTGATTTGTTGGCATTAATCAGCAACGAATAAAAAATACCCACCTGAATATAGGGTCTGAGTTTACTTCTAAGAATATCATACTTGAAGATCAACGGAAAGTCGGCATAATCAATTTTTTGTTCCTGATCATATTTAAGTACTAATCGCTCGGCACTATTCTCAGGATTAGTCCATTGAAATTGGTTTGAATAAGAAAACTGGCTGTGTCTGTAAGTAGGTTGCGTACTAACAGAGAAGCCCTTGTAGTAGAATGTTGCTTCCAGAGTAGCCTGCCCACCTAATTCGTTAAATGAATCATATACTTTTTCATTTAATGCTTGTGCATAATTGGTGGGGGTAGCAATCATATACCGCTTAATTGGCACAGCCTGCGTGAGATTTGTACCTGCCTTAAAGCCTAACCACCATTGTTTTTCCAGGAATTTACTTTGCTGGCTTGGCTTAGAGGCAATGCCCCCTTTCTTTTTTTTGACTTGAGCCTGTGCGGCCAGCGACACAGAAAGAATAATGAGTAACGGTATAAGTCGTTTCATAGAAAGCATTAACGGGTAACGATAAGTTTTTTAGTATCCTGAAAGAATCCGGTTTTTAAACTATAAAAATAAATGCCAGTTGGCAAGTCGGTGACATCCACACGCACCGAATGTGATCCCTCAGCCCGTTCCTCATGTAAAATATTCTTTAGCGTTCGCCCCTGATTATCTTTTAGGACAAGATCAACCAGGTTTGTGCTGTTGATTTTGAAATTAATGACTGTAAACTCGTTGGCCGGATTAGGGTGGCAATCCTCTAAACTAAATCGGTTATTAATAAAACCTTCCGAAACTCCTGAAATAACCTGCGTTGCCAAAGGAAGTGGTTCATAATTTCCGGTTCCATCTTCCTTAGGCCCGTTTAAGAAGTCCTTAAAGAAAATATCATTATTAATTTTATTCTCATCTACCAGCATCCAATCGCGAAGCAGGTTGGCGTATACTTGCCTGTAGTCATACTGCATTTCTACATTCTGTTTGTTTAGATCAGGAACAACCCCAACCACACCGGGCTGAACACCTTTTCCAAAAATCATAACCGGTGCACCTGTGCCATGATCAGTTCCATAACTTCCATTGGCACGCACACGTCTTCCAAATTCAGAAGTAGTTACTGTTAACACGCGATCTTCTAACCCACGGGCTTTCAAATCTTCCTGAAATGCTTTCATAGCTGATGCGATGTGATACATCAATGCCGCATGTTGCCCCATGGTGGGATCGTAACTTTCAACTTGCTCAGCATGCGTATCAAAGCCGCCCATCTTCACCAAAAATACTTTGGTTTTCACTCCAAGTCCAGGTCCACCGCCATCTAGCAAGCGAGCAATTAATTGCAATTGTGGAGATAATCCATTTCGCATGCTGCCTTTAGGTGCATTGAAAGGATAGCGTTCAGGATAGGTTACCGAAGATGCAGAGGCTGCTTTATATACATCATAAAGTCTTTCTGCATAATCTTCTGATTTATCTTCAAGACCTAAAATCCAATTGAGTTCTTTTCCGTATGGAGAATTTTCAAGCGCAATGGGTGGCTTTCCGCGAGGATCAATTCCCTGATCGGTAAAGCCTTCCAACTCTTCAACCAATCTGGCAAAACTTTGTGGATCGTTTAATGAAATAGAAGTAGGTATGTTTCCATCCTGATGGAATATTAAAGAGACATCACTTCCCATTTCAATGGCAAGGGGATCTTTCATTTCGGGATTTGGAAAATCGTTAGGATATGTTTTAGGCGCAAACTCTTGTTGCAAAAAGCGACCTACCCAACCCGAAGAAAAATAATCATCGAAGCCGCCTCCCATAAAGGAAATATCACGACCTCTGAAATGCGAACCGTTATTATTTTTATAAGAGACACCCTGTACAACTGTCATCCGACCCCGATCGTACAAATCTTTCATGGCAATCATATCAGGATGTAAGCCTACCTGTGCTTCTTTAGGTAACGTGCTATCCAACGGAATCATTTTACGAACACTATTCTTAGCAGGAATCGCAATGTTTGCCCGCCATCTATAATATAAGTCGTATGCCTCAACGGGTATAATGCTGTTCAACCCATCATTACCGCCATGCAGTTGAAGGATAACAATCACTCGATCGTTGGTACTTTGCTCCGCCATCCGCGTAAGCGAATTTTCTGCCATCAACTTAATCGGAATCCCGCCAAGTGTAATAGGCACTGCTGCGAGGGAAAGTTGCTTTATGAATTTTCTGCGTTTCATTTCTGCTTAATAAAGTTGATACTCAGGTGATTGAAGCATGGCATTAAAAAGACTTTCCAGTTGCTTGCGCACTACTTCCATATCTACAGGATTGTTCCAACGAAAAGTCCAGGAACCTTCCGGGTCGGCATCAATTTGGGGTGACTTTAAAAAAGCAGTCAGGAAATAATTCATTCGCTCTGCTGTTAATCCTGCAGGGTCATCCAAAGCGGGATCAAATGTGAGGTTATCGGATAGGGGAAGAAAATATTTAGCCAATTCAATGATTAGTGCTTTTGCATCCGATGCAATCGCATTACTAATATTGGTTTGCACGAAGGCAACAACATCTATTTTTAATGCATCTGGCATCGATTGATTGTCGGATACCAGCTTACGGATAAAATCATACCTGCGAGTGAGATAGTTTGTCGAGATCCAACTGCGATGGTAAATTGGATATTGATGATAAGAATCATATCCGGCTACATCGAACGGCTCATAAAAATGCATCCCCATTCCTTCAAGATTGCCAACAAGTTCACCAGTCTTTTCATAAAATAATTCAGCACTAGTTACCGGATCGGGTAATTGAATTCCGAAAATCCGAAAGGTGCCTATCATTAGATCAAGAGGAGATTTAATAATGCCGCCAAAGTTATCGTCATTATTACCTGCAGCGGCATCATAGAAATGTTGGCTCTGGAATAAGTCTTCAAGTACGGGTTGAATTTTATAATTGTTTGTTGCCAACGTATTGGCCATTTCAGCAATGATGGTATCATCAATAGCTTGTGTGATTTCGTGGTATACAAAGAATCTATAGATTCTTCGGCAGAAGTTACGGGCAGTTTCAGGTTTGGAATAGATTAATTCAATAAGCTGACTGATTTCATCCAACGCACTGGCTTCTGTTGCATTTGTACCTGATAGAAGAGTGGGGTCAGGTTGAATAGTCGCATTGTTAAATCGATCACTGAATTGCTTTACGGAATTATCATGTCCGTTCGCATTCGTAGCAGACCCTCTTACTTTTCCGCGGGGTAATTTTATTGTACCAGCCAAATCGAGATCAACAGTTATATCGGGATTTGAAAATGTGGTATCCAACGTCCAACCGGATAATACTTGCGCTGCAGCGCGTACATCCTGTTCTGTGTAATTGAAATAATCACCAGGTACTGTTGCGGCTGGTAAGGTTCCTTCTAACCCTCTTCCTATTGAGTATAGTTCTAATAACTCGCGACCATAGTTCTCATTCACGCTGCCGTTCACATTCAAATTGCCATCAAGCAAACGCAACATGGCATTGTCGACACTTATTTTTTCTGTGAGCGTCTTAATATTGTATTCAAGAGGTAACAATTTATCGAAAGCAAATTTTCGATAGAGTTGATTCTGAAAATAGAGCGACCTGCTATTATCTACTTTCGATTGAATAGTTGTGAGTACCGAATGAAGGAAGAATACAACTTTTTCACGCGTTGCATATGCCAGTGAGTTTGAAGGGGGAACTCCAATCCCTAACATTTGTCCAATGAACCAGCCTTTAAAAAATTCTTGTAGGTCACTATCGCCACTATTTGCATCTGTTGTTCCGGTTAGCACCCATTCAGTTCCCGTTTCAGGATCGATGGGTAAAGCAGGGTCGGGTAAAGGTTGTTGAAAGAGTAGCGCAACAGCCTGAGCCGCTGTGAGTGTTGAAAAAGAATCTATCTGCAGTTTGGTAGGGCCAAATGATGCTCGATGTAAAAGATGAGCCGCTCGTTTGTAACCTAATGCACCGCCAAATGAAGGTAAAGGCATGGTAAAAAATTATATATCGACAAGTTAATTCTTATCACTTTAAGATTAATATTATTTTTCAGTTAAATGGCACATAAAGGCGATTATCGCCCGTATTTTTCCATCACCTTGAGTTACCTACTTTTGTTTTATGAAAATTATTGAGTGCCCACGTGATGCGATGCAAGGTCTGGATGAATTTATCCCTACAGATAAAAAAGTCTTATATATAAATCAGCTTCTAAAAGTAGGTTTTGACACAATCGATTTCGGAAGCTTTGTTTCGCCCAAGGCGATTCCACAAATGCGAGATACAGCTGAAGTGCTCAGGCATCTAGATTTATCAAAGACTAAATCCAAACTACTTGCTATTCTAGCAAATACACGAGGAGCTGAGGAAGCATGTGCGTTTGATCACATAAAGTATTTAGGGTTTCCGCTTTCAATTTCAGAAACCTTCCAACAGCGGAATACCAATAAATCGATTGTGGAGGCACTCAACACGGTGAACGAAATTCAGGAATTGTGTAAAAAACATGGCAAGCAACAGGTGGTGTATATTAGTATGGGGTTTGGCAATCCGTATGGCGATCCGTATGATGTAGAAATCGTAAGTAAGTTTGCTGATATTCTTTCCACGCTGGAAATAGAAATTATTTCGTTGTCGGATACCATTGGAGTTTCTGAACCAGAACAGATTCAATACCTATTTAAATCCTTAACGAAGAGTTTTCCTAAAATTGAATTTGGAGCACATCTGCACTCGACTCCCATAACACGTATTGAAAAAATTGAGGCTGCGTATAACGCAGGTTGTCAGCGTTTCGATGGTGCTATAAAAGGATTTGGTGGTTGCCCCATGGCAAAGGATGAGTTGGTTGGTAACATGGCCACTGAAACCATCCTTGATTTTCTGAAATCAAAGAACGAAGCGCCTAAACTTAATTATGTTGAGTTTGAGAAAGCGATTTTATTAGCTGGTCAGGTTTTTCCACACTAGTCTTAATCTTTTCACGCAAAGACTCGAAAAATGGAAAGGTTTTCATGAAGAGATTGAAAGGTCACTTTATTCTAAGTATTCTTCTACAACTGTGAAATCATTTTGCGAACTTTGCGCCTCTGCGTGAAGTGTTACTATCGAAGCGAAAACATCTTTCCTGGTAGAGAGCGTACTGCATTTTTAAATTCAAGTGTAAGCAGGAGTGAAGCTAAAAGGCTTGGAGGCAGGTTAGATTTGAAACTCAATTCGTCAATCATAACAGGTGCATTTCGCTCTTTCAATATCGCTAACACTTTTTGTTCGTCAGGTTCAAATTGTGTGAGTTCGAGTGTGGTTTGAGTTGCACCACTTTGTGCCGACCAACCCATGATATATTCAAGGTCTTTGATTGAGGTGTATAGATTAGCTTTGTTGATCTTGATCAACTTATTGCAACCTTCTGAATAGGTATTACCTAAATTTCCAGGCACAGCAAATACATCCTTGTTATAACTATTGGCTATTTCAGCGGTGATTAAAGCTCCTCCTTTTTCAGCAGCTTCTACTACAATAAGCGCATCGCAAAGCCCAGCTATTATTCGGTTGCGAGCGGGAAAATTATGTGCATCGGGTTTTGTTCCAAATTTGTTTTCGGTAATCAATGCTCCATGGTTAATCATTTTTGTGGTAGTGTCCTTATGCACAGCTGGGTAAATAATATCCATGCCACTTCCCATCACACCTACAGTAGCAAGTCCATGTTTCAAGGCAAACTTGTGGGCATGGATATCTATTCCGTAAGCAAGGCCACTTACAATTAATGCCTGATGTGGAACTAACTCTTCGCAAATTTTCTCCACCATCTGCTTACCATATTCGGTGGCTTGTCGCGTACCAACAATGGCAACTGATTTGGCAACATTCAAATTTTGATTGCCTTTGTAATAGATAAGAGCAGGGGAGTCATCAATAGATTTTAATCGATGGGGATATTTCTTATCCGTAAAGAAGAGTAGCTCTGTATCTGATTTCTCTGCTTTGAGAAGTTCTTTCTCGGCCTCATGAAATGTTTTGCCATTCATAATCGCCTCAGCCGAAAACTCACCTACTCCTGGAATTTTAAGAAGTTTTCCCTTAGATGTTTTAAAAACATCTTCTGCAGAGCCGCAATAACTAACAACCTGTTTGAGTAAAAAATCACCTACGCCTGGTGTAAAGTGCAGTGCTAATAATGAAAGGCGTTCCTGATCCATAAATTCAATATGAATTCGGAAATTAGATAATCTTACTAAGAGTTGGGAGTTTACTTACAGCTTTTCGTGAATCTGTACTAAAAACTGGCGCACCTTTTTTAGAGACTCAAGAAGATCCATTTTATCGCGAACGGACTGACTATCATTGCGTAACATCTCTTTAGCGCCTTGTAAAGTAAATCCTTTTTCCTTTACAAGATGATAAATGGTGCGTACATGGTCAATATCTTCTTTAGTAAACTGACGATTGCCTTTGCGATTTTTCTTTGGTTGGATGAGGTCAAACTCAGATTCCCAAAAACGTATAAGGGAGGGGGCTACATTAAACAATTCGGCTACTTCACCGATTGAGTAATATATCTTCTCAATTTCTTTTTCTTTATACGCCATGAGAGACTATAGAGCCAGGATGCAATCGGTTTTTGTAGTGATCTTGATGCAAAGTAACAATTCTTTAAACTTGAAACAACGTTGGGATTTTTTTTTATCGACAACCTATTCACATCAGTTTGTGGACTTGAGGACCCATCCCGAATCATCAATTTTGATCTTACTTTCAGGGAAATCTTCTTGAGTTAATTGCCTGATTCGTTTCAAAACCTGATTTTCTTTATCGATCATAACGCCAGACCTGAACGACTGATAGGTGGAGGTAATATGAGCTTTTAAAAAATTGCCCTCTGAATTTGTAAATACTTTAATAATAGGCGACCATCCGTTGATGCCTGATACATTTATGCCCGCGTAGGTGCAAAAATTCCCCAAACTATAAGCAATGAACCGATCGTTATAGACTTCAATCGCTCTTGTTACATGCGGACCATGCCCAAAGATGATATCGGCTCCCGCATCAATAAGGGCATGCGAAAATGCGTAAACATCGCCTCGATTCTCTCCATAGAAAACTTCATTTTTCCGCGGCACATGCTGATGCGTTGGGCCTTCTGCGCCTCCATGAAAGGATACTATCACTATATCTACCAAAGAATCCAACAGAACGACAATCTTTTTGGCTTCGTCAAGATCATTAATGTTTAAACAGCCACTATTCGGTGCAAATGCAGTAAAGCCATATTTGATTCCATCTTTTTCAAAGATCCTAAAAGGGTTTGTAGTTTGACCTGCATGGTACAAACCAGCCTCTTCCAGCGTTCTCATGGTACTCTTTCTGCCAACATCGCCAAAATCACCTGCATGGTTGTTTGCAAGGCTCATTATATCAAACCCGGCATCGGTAAGATTCTTTACATAATTAACCGGACTGCGAAAAACGTAACACACTTTAGGGTCACGACAGGTTTTTGCAGTACCGCCTTCATCGAGGAGTACACCTTCTAAATTTCCCATAGTAACATCTGCACTAGACAGAATAGAACTGACCCCACTCATTAACTCAAGACCATCATTTGGAGGCAACACGCCACCATTAGGATAGTTACTACCCATCATAATGTCACCAACACCAATTACGGTAACAGTATCTTTTTTTTGGGCTATTGTTATGATAGAAATTAGAAACAGACTTGAGAGGATAATAAAACGCATAGCAGAATTTGAAAGTGCAAATAAAGGGAGAAGTCTTTGACGAGAGAAGGATTAAAGGAATTAATCCAATGAAGTAACAGATTTACTTCCCACCTCAATCAATTTTTCGTACTCCTTATTATTAAGGTCGCGCTGAAAGAAATTGATGGGGTTGATGGCCTGATTTTTATAATGCACTTCATAATGCAAATGAGCGCTAACTGATGTTCCTGTACTACCAACATATCCAATCACCTGACCGCGGGTTACATTTTGACCTGCACTTACAATATAATTAGTCATGTGTGCATAGCGTGTTTCAAAACTGTAGCCGTGATCGATATAAACTACGTTACCATACGTTTCAGAGCGTTGTGCAGCGCTAACACGTCCATCTCCCGTTGCATAAATGGGTGTTCCGGAAGGAGCAGTGAAATCCAATCCATTGTGAGGGCGAACATAGCCAAACAGGGGATGCATCCGCAAACCAAAGATTGTATGAAGGCGGCTCAAGTCTTTATTACTAATGGGCTGTATAGCAGGTCTTGAGGCCCACATTTTTTCTTTCTTCTCCAATTCGTCCATTAATTGCTGCAATGATTGGGCTTCAATGTCTAATCGATTTTTTATTTTTTCAGATTGAATGTAAGCGGTTCGTATTAATGAATACGGGATTGTTTCACTTTCCTTCTCACGACCACCGACACCCGCTTCACGTTGTGATTGATCTAAGGGTTCTAAATCAAGAATGACTCGGTAATTTTTATCGTCATTATGCTCAAGCGTGCTTAGTTGGTTAGAGGTGCGGTCTAGTTGCTTGTACAGAACCTTCCACTCGTTTTTTAAATTTTGATTCTGTGCTTCTTGGAAGGTTTCATCAATATAGGGATATCGATAATTGAAATACGCTAACCCAACTAATCCAATGATAAAAGAGATTCCAAGAAACGCTAACAACCTTCGGCCTGCAATTTTTCGTGAGATAACGATTGGCTCGTACTTACACGTTTCTGAATTATATGTGTAATAAATCTTAGCCATCAGTCGAGTGATTGATTTTGTTTACTACTCTGACTAAGTAAGACTTTATATTGATCGGCAGAAATACCTTCAAGGATAAACTTAATGGGATCCAGGTTTTTTCCGTCTAATGTAACTTCATAATGAAGGTGCGGAGCAATAGATCCACCACTGGAACCTACAGAGCCAATGATCTGCCCTTTCTTCAACGCTTGTCCCTGACGGACAATAATTTCTTCCAGGTGACCATAGCGGGTTACATATCCATTGCCATGATCAATCTCTACAAAATTACCATAACCGGCAACGAGATCGCTACGCTTCGTTAAGATTACAAGCCCCGGGGCGGATGCCAACACAGGTGTATCGCGTGGAGATGCGATATCCACGCCATCATGATGATATTGACCTTTGTGAAACGGATTAATCCGAATTCCAAAACCGGAAACAACTTTAGAAACCTCAAAATTTTCAACGGGTGCTGTAGAAGGTATCGCGGTAAGCATACCTACGTCTTCTTTTTTTACACTGGCTTTTGCCTGATAGAACCTACTGGTTTTTTGGGCTGCCGTAAGCAATTCAGAAAAGCGTTGCCCCAATTGATCAATTGATTCATTAAAATCACCTGCACCTGCTATCAGCAATTGTTCCCTTTCGGGATAAACCGGAGAGGATTCTTTGGGAAGATTGGTTTCAAATAGTTTTTGGTAAAGCGTAAGATCTTTGCTTTTTAATTCTGCAAGTTGCTGATTGGACTGGGTAAGTTGCGAGGCCAACACTAATCTATGTTTCTCCAACGCTTTATTTTCCGCACGCAACTTCTTTTCAATGGGAGTTTCAATCAAGAAATTTTGAAGCAACACTAATCCAACAAAAAAGAGAATGCCGAAGGTGAGATAGCTCAATACAGAAAGCAGCACCGAGAAGTAGGAGATTTTTACCTGCTCAAAGCGCAACGTCTTATTGTTGTATTGAAATTTTGTCTTGGCCATTACTTTCTAATGAACGGTGAATTCAATGGATAAAAAACCATTACACGATACTTGTCGAAATTCACTGTTTCCTTTCATATTGATCCTAAGCGGATTAATTTTGTCGTTTATCTAGGGTTACAACCTTTAAATATATAGAAAACCCCGGAGTCAGAAGTTAAAATTCCCTTAGATTTGATGGATTCAGCCACAATTAGACGAAAATTCCTTGATTTTTTTGAAAATAAAGGTCATAAAATAGTATCCTCGGCTCCCTTGGTGCTAAAAAATGACCCGAGTTTGCTCTTTACCAACTCCGGTATGGTGCAGTTCAAAGACTATTTTTTAGGTAATTCAGTACCCGCCAGCAAGCGCATTGCCGACACACAAAAATGTCTTCGCGTAAGCGGAAAGCATAATGACCTTGAAGATGTTGGGCTGGATACGTATCACCATACCATGTTCGAGATGCTCGGCAACTGGAGTTTTGGCGACTACTTTAAGAAGGAAGCGATCGGTTGGGCATGGGAGTTGTTGACTGAAGTGTATGGACTTCCAAAAGACAGATTGTATGTTACTGTTTTTGGTGGCGATAAAAGTGATAACCTTCCGGTAGATGAAGAAGCGAAAGAGCTTTGGAGACAAGTAGTTGCTGAAGATCGAATCCTTCACGGAAGTAAGAAAGATAATTTTTGGGAAATGGGCGAACAAGGTCCGTGTGGTCCGTGTTCGGAAATCCACATTGACTTAAGACCAGAAGCGGAGGTTAAGAAAACTCCGGGCAAGGATTTAGTGAATAGTGATCATCCGCAGGTTGTTGAAATCTGGAATCTGGTATTTATTCAATTCAATCGATTAGCATCAGGTGCGCTTGAACCACTACCCGATAAACATGTGGATACTGGTATGGGCTTCGAGCGCTTGTGCATGGCCATTCAAGGCAAGACCTCTAACTATGATACAGATGTATTCAGTCCACTTATTGAGTTTATTGCCATTCATGCCAATGTTAAATATGGTGATGATGTAAAGACCGATGTTGCTATTCGGGTAATGGCCGATCATATACGTGCGGTGGCATTCGCTATTGCGGATGGTCAGTTACCAAGCAATACAGGAGCGGGTTATGTGATCCGAAGAATTTTAAGAAGAGCAGTTCGCTATGGATTTTCATATTTGAATTTTAAAGAGCCATTTATCCATCGGCTTGTTTTCTTGTTGGCCAATCAATTAAGAGATGTATTTCCTGAATTGAATCAACAGCAAGATTATGTAACCCGTGTTGTTCAAGAAGAGGAAATTTCTTTTTTAAGGACGTTGGAAAAAGGCCTTAAGCGAATTGAAAACTTCCAGAAAACAATATCAGGTGCTGAAGCCTTTGAACTATTCGATACGTTTGGGTTTCCCTTCGATCTCACTTCATTAATTGCACGTGAGCGTGGATTTAGTGTTGACGAAAAAGGTTTTCATGAAGAGATGGCAAAACAAAAAGCTCGCTCTAAAGTGGATGCTGCCAAAGAAACAGGCGATTGGATTTTGGCAGGAACAGATGTTAAGCCTGAGTTTATTGGGTACGATCAACTTGAATCAGAACTCAATGTTGTCAAGTATCGAAAGATCAAGCAAAAGAATAAAGAACTTTTTCAGCTCGTATTTAATAAGACACCTTTCTATGCAGAGAGTGGTGGGCAGGTAGGAGACACCGGGTTTATTGAAAATGCCAATGAGAAAATTTTTATTACGGATACAAAGAAGGAAAGTGAATTGATTGTTCACTATACCGAAAAACTTCCTGAAAGTTTAAGTGGAGTTTTTCATGCTGAGGTTGATAAAAATAAACGCACACGTACAACAAGTAATCACTCGGCTACCCACTTACTCCACGCTGCATTGCGCGAGGTGTTGGGTAAGCATGTGGAGCAAAAGGGATCGTTGGTAAATGAAAAGATTTTGCGTTTTGACTTTTCACACTTCGCAGCGATGACTTCAATAGAGATGGCAAGAGTCGAAACTATTGTCAATGAGAAAATTCGTGAGAACATTCAGTTAGATGAAAAACGAAATGTGCCAATAGAACAGGCGAAAGGCTTAGGTGCAATGGCTTTGTTTGGTGAGAAGTATGGTGATTTTGTAAGAGTGATAACCTTTGATCCAAAATTTTCGGTCGAACTATGCGGGGGCACTCATACAACCGCAACAGGAAACATTGGCTTATTAAAAATTGTAACCGAGAGCTCAGTCGCTGCTGGTGTTCGGAGGATTGAAGCTGTAACGGGTGAAGGGGCGTTTGAATATTTGAATCACTCACTAAGTGTGTTGAGGGAGTTGGAAAATTTATTAAAGAATCCAAAAGATGTGACTGCTTCTCTTCAAACCTTATTGGAGGACAGACATTCGCTTGAGAAGAAGTTAGAGGAAGTAAATCAGGAACGTGCCAACCGAATTAAAGACACACTTGCCACAAAGGCACAAAGTCACGAAGGGTATACATTGATACTTGAAAAAGTAAGTGTGCCTAATGCGGATGCGCTCAAGAATATTGCTTACGCATTGCGAAATCAATTTGATGATTTACTCCTGATATTAGCTGCTGATGTAGATGGAAAGCCGCAGGTAAGTGTTATGATTGGAGAGAAGCTGGCAGCCACCAATAAATTTCATGCCGGAAACATGGTGAAAGAGTTGGCAAAAGAAATTGATGGTGGTGGCGGTGGGCAACCGTTTTTTGCAACGGCTGGTGGTAAGAAACTGGAAGGGTTGGATTCAGTCTTGGAAAAATCACGTAAATTGTTGAAATAATCTATTGCAATGAAGGTTGAAGTTTATTCTTCGGTTGAGGAGATGAAGCAAAGCATGGTGGAAGACTCGATTTCACCCGCTGAAAGTCTAATTCATTGCCTTAATCTTCTTGATTTCTATGCAACCTTAAACAAGAATAATAAGGTTGAGATTAATGATGGAATTGAGTGGATTGAATTGAAGTTTAAATCGGAATGATTAGCAACGAAATTCGAAATTCGCTTAGGAAGACTTGCTTTGCACTTAACAATCAAAAAGTAGAGTATTTGTTGATTGGAGGTGTAGCAGTTGGCTATTATGGCTTCCAAAGGATTTCAGGAGCGGGTTATCCTGGACGACCAGAAATTACTCAAGACATTGATTTTTGGTATCGGCCTACTCTTGAGAACTACATAAAACTAGTTAAAGCGCTCGATGAACTGAAGATTGAAACAAACGAATTAAAGAATCTTGTTTTTGATTCAAAGAAGACATTTTTAAGAATACCGTTCGATACGTTTAAAGTTGAATTTCTACCACACATTGCCGGCTTAGATTCATTTATTGAGTCATATAAATCTGCAATCCAAATTGAGTTGGATGATAATAAAATCAACATCATCTCTTATAATGATCTTTTGAAAAGCAAAGTGGCGCTTGCGAGAGAGGTTGACAAGATTGACATTGAGGAATTGAAAAAGAAAAGGCCGCCATCAGAAAAATGAAAGAGATCCTCGATAAGTACACAATAGTTATTGGCCTTGAAGTTCATGCTCAATTGCTGACGAAGAGTAAAATCTATAATAGTGATTCTGCTGGGTATGGAGATGCGCCCAATACAAATCTAAGTGTCATAACCTTAGCACACCCAGGCACATTGCCGAAACTTAATAAGCAAGCTGCTGAGTTTGCCATGAAAATGGGGTTGGCGTGTAACTCAAAAATTTCTCGCTGGCAGATTTTCGATCGTAAGAATTATTTTTATCCTGATCTACCGAAAGGGTATCAACTCACTCAAGATCGCACTCCAATTTGTGTGGGTGGCTTTATTCCCATCACTATTAAGTCGGGTGAAATAGAAGTTCCGTTAAACCGGATTCATATAGAAGAAGATGCGGGGAAATCAATTCACCTGGATAATGAGACGGATACCTTGATCGATCTCAATCGTTCGGGTGTGCCCTTGATTGAAATTGTTACGGAGCCTGCCTTGCGAAGTTCTGAAGAAGCGTATGCTTTGTTAACTGAAATTAGAAAGCTCGTTCGCTATCTCGAAATTTGTGATGGCAACATGGAGGAAGGTTCGTTGCGATGTGATGCCAACGTTTCACTGATGTTGAAAGGTGCCACCGAGTATGGAAAAAAAGTGGAGGTCAAGAACATGAACTCTATTCGAAATGTGCAACGTGCGATTGATCATGAAGCGGAGCGACAGTTTGCGATTTTAGAAAAGGGCGAACTTGTTATTTCTGAAACACGTACGTTCGATGCGAATACTGGACTTACGCACAGTATGCGTACGAAGGAAGAACTGAACGATTATCGGTATTTTCCTGATCCTGATTTAAGTCCGATGGAAGTGTCTGAAGCATGGCTCGAAGAAGTAAGAAAATCAATGCCTGCGTTGCCACGCGAATTGCAACAAAAGTTTATTTCGCACTACAAACTCCCTGCTTACGATGCGCAGGTGCTGACTGACTCGAAAGAGATGGCTTTGTTTTTTGAGGAAATTTGTAAACACACACAAAACTTTAAAGCGGCATCTAACTGGATGATGGGTCCGGTGAAGTCCTGGTTAAATGATGCTAACCTTTCAGCAAATCAATTACCGATTTCACCAAGTACGTTAGCAGCTGTGATTTCGTTAATTGATGAAGGAAAATTAAATTTTGCTGTAGCCGCTCAAAAATTATTTCCTGAGTTGATCATGAATCCAGCAAAATCACCGCTCATCCTTGCTCAGGAGTTGAATTTGATTCAGGATAGCAATGAGGATTCTATCTTGCCCGTTATTGAAGCAGTTATTAAAGAATTTCCGCAAAAGGTGGAAGAATACAAGAAAGGGAAGAAGGCAATTATTACTATGTTTATGGGCGAAGTGATGAAGCGCACAAAAGGAAAAGCAGACCCAAAAGTGACAACTGAATTATTAGTGAAGAAAATGAGTTGAGAAATTATGAGTATAAAAAAAGTTAGTGTTCAGGTAATAGTTGTAGTGATTGCTTCGGTTTTAGTACTGAGTTGTGGGAAGACCGAAAAGCAAGCAGGGTGGGACGTGACGATTCGCGGTAAAGTTGGCTTCCCACAAACTGGGGAGATTTCACTTCAAAAAATCAGTCGTGAAGGATTAGGAGAAAAAGATACGATTAAGTTAAAAGGAAATTATACGTACGAGAAAACACTACGTTTAACTGAGCCTGGCTATTATCAAATTAATTTTTATGGTAAGCAAATGCTGAATTTTATTCTGGATAAAACTGACATCGAAATTATTGTCGATGGAAATAGTCAGAATGGATATGCAGAGGTAAAAGGATCACCTGATCAGGATTTGATTACGAAGGTGCAAGGCATTATGCAGCGCACACAGGACTCGCCAGAGATGATGACTATCCAAACAGAATTTTCAGTTGCTTCATCAAATAATGATCAGGCTCGCATTTCTGAACTTCAAGGAGACTACATGCGAAATCTGGAGAAAGGATATGATCAGGTTGCCGCTATTTTAAATGATCAATCAGCTTCCCTTGGCTTAATGAATCTTCTTCAACAGAATAACTTATTGGATAAAGACAAATATTTTGATCTCTATGTTTCTTCTGCAGAGAAGTTTAAAGACGCATGGCCAAATTCAAACTATACAAAGGAGTTTGTCGAAATGGTTGATAAGATGAAAGTCACTGCTATTGGTCAACCTGCACCCGAAATTGCATTACCAAATCCTGATGGTCAGACGATAGCTCTTTCTTCCTTACAAGGAAAATATGTATTGGTGGATTTTTGGGCCAAGTGGTGCGGACCGTGTCGCAGGGAAAATCCCAACGTGGTGAGTGCTTATCATAAATTTAAAGACAAAGGGTTTGAGGTTTTTGGAGTATCACTCGATCGTACAAAAGCAGATTGGGTGCAAGCTATTGAAGAAGATGGCTTAACATGGACCCATGTTTCTGATCTTAAGTATTTTGATTCGCAAGCAGCACACGATTATAACATCAACGCAATTCCTTTTTCAATTTTGGTTGACCCTCAGGGAAAAATTATCGCTAAGAATTTACGCGGATCAGCGTTGGATAAGAAGTTGGAAGAGGTATTGGAAAAATTTGAATAAATTAAAGAGCCCAAGATAATTGAGCTCTTTAATTTTTATGATGTCTTAAGTTTATCCGAGTTTAAATATGATGGGCACAACTAAACGTTGCTTAACAATTTGACCTTTGTTCATAGCCGGCTTCCATGCTTTGGATAACCCCACAACTCGTGCTGCTTCCATGTCACAACCGGCTCCGATGCCTTTCACAGTTTTTACATCAGAGATACTTCCATCCTCGTTAACTACAAATTCAACAAATACCCGACCTTCAACACCTATCTTACGAGCTTGTTCTGGGTAGGTCATGTGGGTTGCGATATGATCATAGAACTTTGGCATTCCACCAACTGGCTCTGCTGATTGTTCTACGACAGAAAATACACCATCCTCCGAAACTGTTAAATCATTTATTTTATTAGTCTGTCCATCTTTTTTGTAAATAAAGAAGTTTCTTTCTTCATTCTCATCATTAACAGAAATCATTCGACCCTCCAATGATTTAACTTTCATTTCCGTAGCTAGTTTTTGTATCCTTTGCTTTCCCTCTTCATTCATTTCAAGTACATAGAATTCTGATCCAGGATTTGCAGCTTTGGATCGATCTAATTCATCTTGCACTTCTTTAGGATATGAGAGCGACATGGAAGAATTTTTTGTAACTAAATTGATGTCTTCAACAACCTGATCCTGACAAGCCACAACAAAAAAGAATAGAGGCAAAGTGCAGGCAGCAGCCACTAACTTCCAGTTTTTTATTTTTCTTTTAACGGTTTTCATCATAGTAATTCGTTTTAAGGTAAAGGAATTCGTAAAGTGATTGGCGAGTATATATCCATTGTTTTGCAAAGCAACTTTCGCCAGCAAGCTGCAATACTCGTCCACATCATGGCCTTCTACCGAGCGCGCATCGGCTTCAAACTCATGAACCTGAACGAAGGATTTCTTATAACTCCTGATGATTGGGTTAAACCAAAACACAATGCCTAGCAATTGCATCAGGATAATATCAATAGAGTGTAATTTCTTGATATGTACTTCCTCGTGTCTAAAAATTTCTTGTTTCTCGGCTTCTGCTAAAAGTTCGCCAGGGCTTAGAAAGATGAAATTGAAAAAAGAAAACACTCCTTGTACTTTGTCAGATTCAGCAACGGTGTAATTTTTCCAAGTGTAATGAGTGGATCGTTTGAAAAGTGTAACTAATGAAAATATTCGGATTAGAAATAAAGTAAAGATACAAGCTGCTATAATCAGATAGGCAAGTGTAATCCAATTCCAATTAAAGTGAAATGAATTTACCTCTGGTTTTACATTACCATTGGCATAAATAACTATTTCGGGTAACCATTGAACAGCAGCTGTTTGGCTAAGTGAAGGAATTAGTGAGGTAGAGGTTCCTATCGTAAAGAATGGAAACATAAGTGAAGCAGCCACACTGGCAAGTAGGTAGGTCCTTTTGAATGTAAACTGATCTTCTTTTTGTAGCACAATCCAATAGATAGCATAAAAGAAAATCAAGCCAATGTTCGCTTCAATTAAGTAATTCAAGAAGGTGTTCATGGTTTCTTGGTTTTAATTTTTTCGAGTTCCTTCACTAGCTGATCGATTTCCTGCACCTTCATCACGTTGTCTTTTGCAAAGAATGAAACAAGATTTTGAAACGATCCATTGAAATATCCGGTCATCATGTTGTTCAGATAGAAGCGAGTGTATTTCTCTTTCGCGATAAGCGGAAAATATTCGTGTGTTTTGCCGAAAGCTTTATACCCAACAAATCCTTTCTTCTCTAAAATCCTAACAATGGTGGATACTGTATTATAGGCTGGCTTAGGTTCGGGTAGTTGTTCAACAATATCTTTTACAAATGCTTTTTCAAGCTTCCATAAAACTTGCATAATCTGATCTTCGGCTTTTGTTAGTTCTTTCATATGTCAACTATTGATTACGTTGTAAAACTAAAAGATTAGTTATAAAAATCAATATGAATTCTAAAATTTTTATTAGAACTCTATAAATCAATTACTTGTGAAGCAATAGGAGAGGATATTCGCTCCCATTTTTAAGGCTTGTTGACGTTTTTCCTCGGGATCGTTATGGATGCGAGGGTCTTCCCAGCCATTACCCAAGTCAGACTCGTAAGAATAATAAACAATCAATCGTCCTTCATAAAAAAGCCCAAAACCTTGCGCGGGTTTTGCATCGTGTTCATGAATTTTAGGAAGTCCATCCTGGAAATTAAACTTCTGATGGTAGATCGGATGATTGAAAGGAACTTCTATTAATTCTAATTCAGGAAATACTTTCTTTAACTCCAACCTAATGAATTTATCAAGTCCGTAATTATCATCAATATGAAGAAATCCCCCTCCAATAAGGTAGTTCCTTATGTTCTGGGCTTCTTCCGGTGAGAAAACAACGTTACCATGCCCGGTCATGTATAAATAGGGGTAATCAAATAAATCAGGACTTCCGGCTTCAGCAATTTCTTCATCTGCGTTAAGCGTCATTCCTAATTCTTTATTGCAAAAGGAAATCAGATTTGGCAAAGCAGTTTTATTGGCATACCAATCGCCACCACCATTATATTTTAGCTTGGCGATTTTTAAGGTAGGTTGGGCTTGAATTCCAAATGAAAGAAGAAATCCTAAAATAAATATTAACCGCATGCTGCAAAATTACCGATGAAAATAGCCGTTTCAAATAGGAATACGGAGATTTGAGTGTATTTGGCAAAATAATTGAAGATGGATTAAACCTTGTCAGTTATATGAACTCTAAGAACCACTTTAACAGAAACTAAATATGAAAAACACGAACATGAAGGGTCTTTTTGGTTTAATTGTAATCTTCTTGCTATCGCTAACATCCTGCGATAATGAGCGTTTTAATCTTGACAATAATGATGCTCAAAATGTAGAAAATGAAGCTGCCACGGATGGGTATTTTGAAGATGCCGATGACATGGCTACACTAGCAGTATCAGTTGATCCAGCAGCAGCGGGTGGTCGGGTAGCTGGTTCAGGACGCGTAGAAAGCACCAAGCCTGTAGACGTTAGATTTAGTGATTGTGTAACCGTAACGTTTGAATTAGCAGGAGATCACACTCAGCAAAGTCCACATGGTTATATTGCTATTGAATTTGGCGCTGGTTGCACAGACTCAAAGGGGAATGTACGGTCAGGAATTATTAATGTAGAATTTATAGGTAGACGTTTTTTACCAGGGGCTAAAATCATAACAACCTTTGAAAATTATTTCATTAATGGTGTTAAGCTTGAAGGAACGCACACAGTTACAAATATTACAGGTAGCACCGAGTTGAGTCCTAAATTCTCAATTGTGTTAACAGGTGGAAAGGCAACCTGGCCTGATGGATCAACTGCAACACGCACGGTAGATCGCACGCGCGAATGGATTCGTGGCACAAACCCGTTGAATGACGAGTGGATTGTTGATGGAACAGCATTAGGCACAAATAGAAATGGAACTGCTTATACAGTTGAAATTGCTACTCCATTAGTTTATAAACGCGAGTGTGCTATTAGTAAGAAAGTTTTTCTAGCCGTTGAAGGCGTAAAAGTGTTAACTACTGTTAATAACATAGTTACAATTGACTACGGTAATGGTGATTGTGATAAAACTGTAACCGTAACAATAAATGGCCGATCAAAAACTGTTGAAGTAAGGGGAAATATTTAGAGGGGGGATTGGTGAAGAAAAGCCTTCTGCATTTAGCGGAAGGCTTTTTTTTATTTAACAGAACCCCGTACTTGCAACAAAGTTTTTACATGCGTCAATACCTCAATCTTCTTAGCGAAATTCTTGAACAAGGTGCCAGCAAAACAGACCGAACAGGAACAGGTACTCTATCTGTTTTTGGCCGTCAACTTAGGTTCGATCTATCGGAAGGATTTCCATTAGTAACTACCAAGAAACTTCATTTGCGTTCCATTATATACGAGTTGCTTTGGTTTTTAAATGGGGATACAAACATCAAGTACTTGAAAGATAATGGAGTTTCCATTTGGGATGAATGGGCAGATGAAAATGGCGACTTAGGTCCTGTGTATGGAAGTCAGTGGCGCAGCTGGCCAGCGCCCGATGGCCGAAAGATTGATCAGATTTCACAAGTACTAAATCAAATCAAAACAAAACCAGATTCGCGTAGACATATTGTTTCTGCCTGGAACCCGGCTGAAGTTGATAAGATGGCACTACCTCCGTGTCACGCACTCTTTCAATTCTATGTTGCCGATGGAAAACTTTCCTGTCAACTTTATCAGCGCAGTGCTGATTATTTTTTAGGTGTGCCTTTTAACATTGCCAGCTATGCGTTACTCACCGAAATGGTGGCGCATCAATGCGATCTAAAACCTGGTGAATTTATATGGACAGGTGGTGATGTGCACTTGTACTCCAATCATTTGGATCAGGCAAAACTTCAATTGGAACGACAACCGTTTGCATTACCGCAATTAGTGATCAAGCAAAAGCCTGACACCTTATTCGAATATGCGTTTGAAGATTTTGAAATTGTAAACTATCAATCGCACCCAGCCATCAAAGCTCCTATTGCCGTTTAAAAAGTTTTTAATAACCTGCTCACCATACTGGTTTCAGGCTTAGCAATATTTATGTATTTAGCATCAAAGTTGATTTGATGAAATATTTTTATGTAGCTCTTTGTCTGTTGCTCATCAAAGCCACATATGGACAATCGCAACGACTTTCATTTAATATCAAGCGCGCAACAAGCCCGGTTGTCATCGATGGAGTTCCAGATGAATTGGTTTGGAATGAATCAGAAGTAATCAGTGAGCTCTTCCAACAATATCCAAGCGACACTTCTCTTTCAAAGTTAAGAACAGAGTTTCGGGCTACCTACGATGATGAATTTCTATACTTCAGTGTATTTGCATATGACATTAAAAAGGGTGGCTATGTGATATCGTCCCTTCGTAGAGATTTTCGTGGAGCGGGATTAGATGGTGTAACGGTAATCCTTGATACGTTTCAGGATGTAACCAATGCATTTTTCTTTGGACTAAGCCCGGCTGGCGTCCAACGCGAAGGGCTTATTGCCAATGGACAGATGAAAAGCGAAGATTTGGATTTGTCTTGGGATAATAAATGGTATTCCGAAACTAAAATTCATGATGGATATTGGACCGCTGAGTTTGCTATTCCCTTTAAGACATTACGTTTTAAGGCGGGGAGTGACCGTTGGAACGTTAAATTATATCGTATTGACAGTAAAGAAAATGAACGTGCAATTTGGCCACCTACTCCACGATTTTTTGAACCCGGCAATCTTAATTATGCTGGTGAAATGATTTGGGATAAAGCACCTAAAAAACCCGGATCAAATATCTCATTGATACCCTATGCGGCAGGAGGAGTGTCGCAGGATTTTCAAAATGGCGAGGAGTTAAAAAAAAGTGCCGACTTTGGCGGAGATGCAAAAATTGCAATTACCTCTTCGCTAAATTTAGATCTCACGGTAAACCCAGACTTCTCGCAAGTTGAAGTAGACAGACAAGTAACTAACCTCGATCGTTTTGAATTATTTTTTCCTGAACGAAGACAATTCTTTTTGGAGAACGCAGATCTATTTTCATCCTATGGCCATATCTTTGCACGCCCTTTCTTTTCCAGACGACTTGGAATTTCGCGCGATCCCAACACAGGACTAAATGTTCAAAATAAAATTAATTTTGGTGCTCGCTTAAGCGGGAATATCAATAAATATTGGAGGGTTGGTTTTCTTAATATGCAGACCGCAGAAATTAAAGAATCGAATGTTCCCTCCTTTAACAACACAGTTGCCACATTGCAACGAAGAATTGGAACAAACTCAAACTTACGAGCCATTTTTGTAAATCAGCAACAGTTTAGTACCGATTCAACTTCCTTTCGCTTGGGCGGATATAATTTTAACCGCGTGGCCGGCCTCGATTACAATTATAGTTTCCTGAATAATAAATGGACAGGGAATATGTTTTTTCATAAACAGTTTACTGAACAAAATCCGGCCAACGAATTTGCTCATGGCTATAGTTTGCTTTATGCCACACGCAAACTTAATCTCAATTGGTATCATCAAATAATAGGAGATAATTATACTCCTGCCATAGGGTATGTTCCTCGCAATGGATATAAGAGAATTTCTCCATCAGGGGCATACTTTATATATCCACAATCTGCCATTATAAATAATCATGGACCCACTGCCGATCTTGCTTTTATTTGGGATGATGAGTTTGGATATACCGATCATGAATTGAGATATGGATATGCAATTACGTTTCAAAGCCAGGCAACATTAGAGGGCACCTACAATAACATTTATACGTTTTTGTTTAATGACTTTGATCCCACTAATTCCCCAAAGGAAGACGATGCGGTAGAGCTTCCCATGGGTACTGATTATACCTATGCGAATGCAACGGTTAGTTACAAATCAGATCCCCGTAAGGCAATTACCTATGAAGTTAAAGCAGTTACAGGACAATACTTTAATGGAACAAGACATTCTTTTACAGGAGTTTTTAATTACCGATTTCAACCGTATGGAGTTTTTTCATTGGACTTAGCGTATAACCAAATAAAATTACCGGAACCGTATACAAGTGCTGATATCTATTTGGTAGGACCTCGATTGGATTTAACGCTTACCCGCTCGGTTTTCTTTACCAGCTATTTTCAATACAACAGCCAATACAAAAATGTAAATATCAATTCCAGATTTCAGTGGAGATTTAAACCAGTATCTGATTTATTTATCGTTTACACTGATAACTATTTCTACGCGTTCGAAAATGCTAGTGCTTATTCCAACTTTACTCCCAAGAACAGGGCTTTTGTTATAAAGCTTACTTACTGGTTCAGCGCTTAAGAATTCATAGAAAAAATGGATTTTAGTGTAAGATCATAGCTCAAATCATCTATTTTTGCCGCTTATTGAAAAATACCCTTTTTGGGGGATAAAATACCCTCAAAAGAAATCCTTTTCTCAATATCTCCGTTATAAACCGCGTATGGCTGAAAAGAGTAGCATTTTTGATATGATCGGTCCAGTAATGATCGGTCCATCAAGCTCTCATACGGCAGGAGTGGTGCGGATAGCGCGAGCGGCCATAAAAATATTGGGTAATATTCCTGAGCAGGCAGAAATTACTTTTTACAATTCCTTTGCACGAACGTACGAAGGCCACGGAAGTGATTGTGCTATTATTGCAGGCCTGATGGATTTTAAAACTGACGATAAACGTATTCGTCAGTCATTGGAGCTAGCTGAAAAAATTGGTTTAACGTATCAGTTTAAATCAGTAGGCAATGCATCGGCCTTGCATCCAAACTCAATTCGCTTAAAACTTGTAAAGGATAAAAGAGTAATTGAAGTGCTGGGGGAGAGTAAAGGTGGAGGCATTATAAACATTGCTGAGGTAAATGGGTTCAAAGCGGATTTTTCTGCAAGTCTGCATACCCTTATTATTTTTGCCGATGATACGAAAGGAAGTATAGCATTTATTGCCAATGTGTTGGCGCATGATGATTGTAACATTGCTACTATGTCAGTTTCCCGTAAGGGAAAAAACGACATGGCGTGTTTAGTAATAGAGATGGACTCAGGGATAAAAACTGTAACATTTGATTATCTAAGGAGTCTAAGTTGGGTAAAGGAAGTGATTTATATACCGGATATTGTTTTATAACCTATGATGAAGCGAGTAAATTTTGTAGCCCTATTGTTAATAACCACCTTGTTTTTACAAGCACAGGATAAAAAGGTGTGGACTTTGCAAGAGTGTATTGACTATGCATTGCAAAATAGTCTGAATGTAAAGAGAAGCCTGCTTAATGTAGAGACAAGTCAGATTAATCTCAATCAATCTAAATATCAAATGCTACCAACATTAAATGGAGGTAGCTCATTTGGATATAACTGGGGTAGAAGTATTGACCCCACCACCAACTTATTCATCACTCAGCGCATTAATTCATTCAATGTAAATGCGAGTTCTTCACTACTTCTATTCAATGGTTTTAGATTATTCAATACCTACAAGCAAAGTGGTTTAGATAATGAGGCAGCAGCAGAGGATTTTAATAAGGCAAAAAATGATGTGATCTTAAATGTGATTACACTTTACACCAGTGTGATCTTTAATAAAGAGTTATTAATAAATGCCCAATCTCAGCTAACTACCACCACACAGCAATTAGAGCGCACGCGCAAACTGGCCGAAGCTGGTTCTGTGCCGACAGGTAATGTGTTGGATCTTGAAGCACAGCAGGCAACCAACGAGCTAAATCAAATTAATAGAGAAAATACATTGAACATTTCAATTCTTCAATTGAAGCAGTCATTACAATTACCTGCGGCAACGGATATGGACATTGAAGTTCCACAATTAGATATTCAAAGTGAGTTGGTAATTACCGAAACACCACAACAGATTTATGATGCGGCTTATGAAATTTTACCGCAAGTTAAAAGTGCCCGAATCAAACTTCAAAGCTCATTGTTAAATGTAAGGGCAACACGTGGCTCGTTATATCCCCGCTTAAGTGTGAACGCAAACTTATTCAGTAACTACTCAAGCGCGGCTGATCGTGCCCGTTTTCTAGCGGATGGCGGACCTCCAACGACTCAACAGGTTCAGGTAGGATATGTGCAAGGTTCAAATACTCCAGTGTATAGAGATCAACAAGTTCCATCAGGTACAAATGTGGATGGTTATGTTTTCGCAGATCAGCTTCCGGATAACATTGCCCGTTCGGTTTCATTGAGTTTGCAAATCCCAATTTTTAATGGATATCAAAGCCGGGCAAGTTATCAACGCAGCATAATTTCAAACGAGCAGGCAACAATTGATTTGAAAGATACCGAGAATCAATTACGTCAATTGATTGAATCTGCCTATAATGATGCATCGGCAGCAGGCAAAACGTATCAATCCGCAACAAAACAAGTGAATGCCCGCAGAGAAGCATTTCGTATGTCGAAGCAACGATTTGATTTTGGTGGTGTAAACTTTGTTGAATATCAAACTGCTGAAAATGCACTCTTCCAGGCCGAATCCGATTTGGTGCGTGCAAAGTATGATTTCATCTTCAAAAAGAAGGTGCTGGATTTTTATCAGGGAAAACCAATTGAATATTAATATCTAAACTCTAATGGCAAAGCAAAAGAAAAAGTCGAACAAGTTACTGTACATCGGTATTGGTGTAGTGGCATTTCTCATAGTATTTCTAATTATTGGTAAATCGCAGGGCTGGATTGGCAAGCCTAAAACCATAGAGGTAGATGTAGCAAAAGCTAAAATGGTTTCTATCATTGAAAAGGTTAGTGCATCGGGAACCGTGCAGCCCGTGACAGAAGTTAAGTTGGCGCCTGAAGTTTCGGGAGAGATTATTGATTTAACCGTTGAGGATGGAGACTCAGTAAAGTTAGGTGAGGTACTTGTAAAAATAAGACCTGACATTTTATTAAGCCAATTGGAGCGCTCGGAAGCGGCATTGAGCCAGCAGGAAGCCAACATGGAATCAGCGAAAGCTTCATTGGCGCGGGCACAAGCAACGTATATGCGTGCTGAACAGGATTATAATCGTCAGGAGAAATTGTGGAATGAAAAAGTGATTTCTGAGTCAGATTGGCAATTGGCTCAACAGAATTTTAAAATTGCTAAGAATGATCTCAAATCTGCGGAGCAATCACTCGAAGCTTCCAAGTTTGTTGTTAGCAGTACGGAAGCAAGCGTACGAGAGTCCCGTGAAAATGTGCGCAGAACTTCTGTGCTTGCACCGATGAATGGTGTTGTTTCAAAATTGAATGTTAAGAAAGGGGAACGCGTAGTTGGAACTGCCCAAATGGCGGGTACGGAGATGATGCGCATTGCCGATCTTAATGTAATGGAAGTGAGAGTGAATGTAAACGAAAATGATATTGTGCGTGTGCACTACGGTGATTCAGTAATCATTGATGTAGATGCTTATGGTAATACCGACAAGAAATTTAAGGGGGTTGTTACCAACATTGCAAACACAGCTCGCGACAAAGCCTCAGCCGATGCGATTACAGAATTTGAGGTAAGAATTCTTATTCTTCAATCTTCGTACGAGGACTTGATTAAGAAAGGAAATAAATACCCATTCAGACCCGGTATGACTGCTAGTGTGGATATTGTAACTACCAGGAAGGATAATGTAATGTCTGTTCCATTGTCGGCTGTAACTACGCGCAATCCTGACGAAAAAAGTTTTGGTGGTAATGAAGGAGGGGATAATAATAACAACAATAATAATGAAAGGCAGGTAACGGATTCGAGCAAGCCTAAGGCTGTTGAAAAGAAAGATAAAGTGGTTGTTTTTGTAAGTGAGAATGGAAAGGCAAAGATGGTTGAGGTAAAAACTGGTATTAGTGATTATGACAACATTGAAATAATCTCTGGTTTAACTGAAACGTCTGAGGTTATCACTGGCCCTTTTTTGGTTGTATCTAAACGCTTGAAGGATGGTGAAGACATTACCGTGAAAAAAGCTGAGGACAAAAAGAATGAGGAGAAGAAAGAGTAGGACTCTTATAAATTGAATTAAAAAAAGTCCATTCTGATTTCGGAATGGACTTTTTTTATTGAAATCTGTTTTTGGATTTTGCTCATGCAGAAATAGTATCTTCGTACCCTAACTGATGATGTATGATTCAACACCCATGGCATGAGGCACCAGCAGGTTCGGCACCACCCGAATTTGTGAATGGAATTATTGAGATCTCCACTGGCATGCGAACCAAGTATGAGGTTGATAAGGAAACGGGACTCCTTAAATTGGATCGTGTATTATACTCATCAGTAATTTACCCGGCTAATTACGGATTCATTCCAAAGTCATTGGGTGAGGATAATGACCCGTTAGATATTATGATTTTATGTCGTGAACCCATTCAGCCTTTGTGTTTGGTGCCTGCTCGTGTAATAGGAGTGATGCGTATGATTGATCAAGGTTTGGCCGATGACAAGATATTAGCAGTTGCATTAAATGATGCCAATACAAAACACTTAAACGACATCAGTGAATTAGCTTCTCACTTTAAACTTGAACTGAAAGAATTTTTTGAAAGCTATAAAAAACTGGAAAACAAAGTTGTTACCGTTCCTGATTTTCAAGGAAAAAAGATTGCCATGGACATTGTAACACAGGCATTGGATTATTACAAAACCAAGTTTTGATTCTTGTGTCGGCACCAAAGTCCTTCTTAATTATTCAAACTGCATTTATTGGTGATGTTATTCTGGCTACTTCTGTGGTGGAGAAGCTACATGCTACCTATCCGGAAGCAGCTATAGATTTTCTTCTTCGCAAGGGTAATGAAACATTACTTACGGATCATCCTCATATTAGGAATGTGCTGATTTGGGATAAGAAGAACGGTAAGATTAAGAACCTATTCAAACTTGTTAGCAAAGTTCGCTCGTTGAAATATAGTACAGTTATCAATATTCATCGGTTTGCGAGTTCAGGATTAATTACTGCTTTTTCTGGAGTTAAGAATAAAATTGGATTTGATAAGAACCCATGGTCGTTTGCGTTCAGTCATAAGATTAAACATGATCTTAATTCAGGATTACACGAGATTGACCGAAATCAAAAATTGATTGATTCTTTTACGGATGGCGTTCGTGCCTTACCAAGGCTTTATCCTTCGCAAAAAGATTTTGAAACAGTAGGTAAATTCAAATCAGGAAAGTATCTCTGCATTGCTCCAACCTCAGTGTGGTTTACAAAGCAGTTTCCGGCTAACCGGTGGATTGATTTTATAAAAACAGTTACTATTCAGTTCGAAAATATTTATTTATTAGGGGCACCGTCAGACAAATCGGTGTGTGATCGTATTGTTACTGAAGTAGCTAGTGAACACGTTAAAAATCTTGCCGGAGAGTTGAGTTTTTTAGAATCAGCTGCGCTTATGAAAACAGCCCAGATGAATTTTGTAAACGATTCGGCACCTATGCACCTTGCTTCGGCAATGAATGCACCTGTAAGTGCTGTTTATTGTTCAACAGTTCCTTTATTTGGTTTTGGTCCGCTATCGAATAAATCTTTCATTGTACAAACCAGTGAAAAACTAAGTTGCAGACCGTGTGGGTTACATGGCTATAAGGCGTGCCCGGAAGGTCATTTCAAATGCGCGACAACAATTACTAAAGGCTCACTTCAGAACTGTTTAGCTACATAGGCTGCGGCTTCCATAATCCAGGCAACACCAATGTGTATAAGTACACCTCCCCAAATAGAGCGCGTGTAAAGTGCAATAATCCCCAAGATATATCCGCCAAAAATAGAACTGATTGCTTCACCGATTGGTTTTCCAAAATGAAGAAAGCAATAAATTGATAGCATAGGAATAATTGCATGCTTGCCGAGTATTTGTGCCATTCCTAAAACAAAGAAACCACGAAAGAGAAGCTCAACATTTAAAAAATCGATTCCGTAAAAGAGTTCGAAAAGAATGGCAAGAACGAACTCTGGCCAATGTAAAATCTCAGCAACCTGATTGGTCTTGTAAACAGGATAGTAGTTTGTAAAACTCTCATGAAATGAACTTAAAATGATTATTGGAGTAACAACAAGCAACAGATAGAAGTATGGCTTTACATTGCTTCTGGTTGTTAGTCCATAGAACCTTGAATCAATTTTGTCTTGTCGCAAATAAAAAAGAAGGAGTGGTATGAATATCAATATGAATGACAAGATCTGTGATGTCATTTTATACACCCATGTGTAAACTGAGTAGGAAAGGTTGAATGAGCTTACTAAACTTTGCTGATAAGGAAAACCTCGATCTAATGAAAGAATGAATAATCCAAACAAAGAAAAAATCCAGAATTTATGAGATTGCCAAAACCCTTTTTCTTTTTTGAAGATGGATACCAGCAGGCAACTTACGTAATAACCAGTTCCGTAAAGGAGAAAATAGAGCACTATGCGAATCAATTTACCAGTGTATCGATCGATCCAAGTGTTCTCAAGATTTATCGAGTAATTGATGATAAGAGAGAAGCAAAGGAATAAACTGATTATTAGATAATAGGTGAATTGAAAATCCTGTCTAATGTGATCTTTTAGTAAAGACAGAATTTTCTTCACTGATCAGAAATCCATAAGGTGTGAGTACACCAAATGCATGGGCATGCCCATCACTGTAAAGTAAGAGCCGTTAATTTTCTTGATCGCCACCATGCCAATCCAATCCTGAGCTCCATAGGCTCCGGCTTTATCAAATGGCTTGTATGTATCCACGTAAAATTCAATTTCTTCTTGCGTGAGTTTTTTAAAGGTCACTTTGGTTTGATCATCAAAACAATCCATTTTTTCTTTTGATAATAAACAAACTGCGGTGATTACAGTATGAGTTTGTCCGCTCAACCGGGTAAGCATACTTATTGCTTCGGCACGGTCGCGCGGTTTGTTTAAGATTGCACTGTTTAAAATTACGATGGTGTCAGAGGTGATTACAATCTCATTGGTCAGTTTTGATTGAAATACTTTAGCTTTTTGTTCAGCAAGGTATTTAGGTACAAAATTTACAGGAAGTTCGTGTGGAAATGACTCATCAATATCAGGAACCTGAATGGTAAACTGAAACCCAGCTTCCTTCATCAGGTACTGCCTGCGCGGAGAGCTAGAAGCGAGAATAAGTGGGCGACTGAAATTCATTTTCTTTAATGGAGCTAAATAGAAATCCACAAATTACTTTGGGATAAAAATAGGTTGACTTTTGGGGCATGGTATAACCACTGGCGCAAACACTCTTAACTTCTTCAATAGAAATATCCTGCGTTACAATAGCCATCTGAACTTCGCCTTGAATCACTTTGGTAAGACAATCCGAAAAACTTCGATCGAATGAAATATTTTCAGAAGTGCGCTGATCCTTACCTGGGATTCCAAGAATTTTTTCGATAATAAAATAATGAAGCACGGTGAGATCAAGCTCTTTCACTTCCTTAGGAAAATTCCATTTCATCTTTTGAAGCGACTCAGGTTTAAGTCGAATTTTCAATGTTCGATTTTTAAACAGAACACCGAAGGCCCATTTCTTACCGACAATGATTTCGTCTATGGTGTCAGCATCTTCAATTTCCTTAATCTCAAAATCAACAGAAAGTTTTTCGATAATCTGCTTTTCATCAAAACCTGAAATATTTTGGATTAGCCGATGAGTCGGAAGAATTCGTAAATCATCTGCTTCGGTATTGGTTAAATACATTAAATGAAAATTGTATCCTTCAGTGCCTAAATGATGAGGATTTTCTGATGTGCGTTTTTTCTTATATAATAATGAACCTTCGTATCGATGATGCCCGTCTGCGAGAATAATTGATTTATCGTTTATTAGATCAATGAATTTTTGAATAACGTTTGCATCCTGAATAACAGCTAACACATCGCGGACGCCTTGATAGTCTTCACCTTCATAGATAGGAGAAGTGATGGCTTCATCCATATATTTTTCCAATTCATGAGAAGGATCGGTATATAACCCGTGTGTTGGACTAACATGAAGTTCTGTTTTTTCAAGAAGATCAACTCGGTCATTAACAGCTTTTGGAATAGTGCTCTCATGTCTGAGAATTACACGATCATCCCAATCGTAGGTGCGGATATGACTGATAAATCCTTTGCGGCAATATTCTTTGTTTCCACCAGCGAGCCTAAAGTATTGATAGTACACATAGATTGCTGGCAAATTATCTTGCACGATAACTCCCTTTTGTTTCCATTCTTCTAGTAACAATCCAGCTTTTGAAGCTGCATCAGCTCCTTGCGGCACTGAGAGATGAATAGAGTTGTAAGGATTCTGATACAATGCTTTTCGCTGACGTTCCGACACTACATCAAACAAAGGTGAAGTAAGGTCATCAATTTTCTGATTCAGCGTTTCGTTATACCGCCATGCTCGAATTGGTTTTATTTCAGCCATCTACACACGATTTTTCTTCCAACTTGTAGTATTTGATATTTGATTTGTTTGTGAAGAAACTACTTTATCATTTTCTTTTAGATAACTGGCCAACATAGCAGCTAATGTTTCTTCCTCTTCGTTGGGTATTGGTTTTAATACATCGGGCGTAAAATATTTTTCTACAAACTTTGTGTCAAATTCACCGGAACGAAACGCTTCATGAGTCATTACAAATCGGCAAAAGCCAAGCGTTGTTTCAAGTCCGGTAATTTCATATTCATCAATAGCGCGAATGGTCTTTTCAATGGCTCGTTCACGCGTTTCGTCATGACAAATCATTTTTGCAATCATAGGATCATAATAAAATGGAATTGTCATTCCTTGTTCAAAGCCATCATCTACCCGAATGCCATGACCTTGTGGACGTTTATAGGTTTTTAAAGTGCCAATATCAGGGAGAAAGTTATTGGCTGGATCTTCAGCGTATACACGCACTTCAACAGCATGCCCTGTTATTTTCAAGTCTTCCTGTTTGAAAGGAAGTTTCTCACCTTCGGCAACTTTGATTTGGAGTTTTACTAAATCTAATCCAGTGATTTGTTCCGTTACCGGATGTTCCACTTGCAAGCGCGTATTCATCTCCAGAAAATAGAAGTTCTTATTTTCATCTACGATAAATTCAACCGTGCCGGCATTATAATAGTTGGCAGCTTTCGCAACATTAACAGCAGCTTCGCCCATTTGCTTTCTTAATGATGGTGTTAAGATCGCTGAAGGAGCCTCTTCAATAACTTTCTGATGTCTACGCTGAATTGAACATTCACGCTCAAACAAATGAACTACATTTCCATGCTGATCGCCAAAAATCTGAAATTCAATATGTCTTGGTTGCGTTACATATTTCTCAATAAAAACTGAACCATCACCAAAGGCAGAGATCGCTTCGCTTACGGCACGCTCCATTTGATTTTCAAAATCAGCTTCAGCATCTACAATGCGCATACCCTTACCACCACCACCGGCACTGGCTTTAATAAGAATAGGATAGCCAATCTCTTTTGCAATTTTTTTAGCAGCACTAATATCAGATATAGGTTCGGATGTGCCTGGAACTAACGGAACATTAAACTTGGCAACGGCAGCTTTGGCTCCAAGCTTACTACCCATGAGTAAAATTGATTCGGGTGAAGGCCCGATGAAAATCATTCCTGCATTTCGAACTAATGCAGCAAACTCTTCATTCTCCGAAAGGAAACCATACCCCGGATGAATAGCGTCTGCGTTTGTTTGTTTCGCGGCAGCTATAATTTTATCCATTACTAAATACGATTGAGCAGAGGGAGGTGGGCCAATGCAAATGGCTTCATCGGCAAACCGAACATGCAAGGCATTTCGATCGGCTTCACTATATACAGCCACCGTTTTTATGCCTAGCTCACGTGCACTGCGCATCACACGCAAGGCTATTTCTCCACGATTGGCAACTAACAATTTTTTTATTTTTCGCATGGGCGATTGGCAATTTAATAGCTCTATTTACCTACTTATTGCGGATAACATAGAGAAAGCAATAATAACGATAAGCGGTGTAGGGGCGAAATATTTAAACTTGACAATCAAAAAGAATCAAAACCATCCATTTATTACATTCGGGTAGCTTTCTAATTAACTGCCGCCTTATGTAGCCTGATACTTTTTTCTTATTTTTGCCGCAATTTTAGCTGAGATTCGGTACTTAAGGCACTATGAATCAAGCTAATTCACTAACCACGAAACAATCTAACTCAATGGTTGACTTATTTTCAAAGTTGCGCATGGAAGCCGGTCCGCTGGCTAAGTATTCACATTTACCGGATGACTATTTTTTCTTTCCAAAACTGGAAGGTGAAATTGGCCCAAGAATGAAATTTGGAGGTAAAACAGTACTTAACTGGAGCCTTAATAACTACCTCGGTTTGGCCAACCATCCTGAGGTTAGAAAAGCTGATGCTGATTCAGCTGCCCAATACGGTCTTGCATCTCCTATGGGAGCGCGTATGATGTCTGGTAACTCAGTTCATCACATTGAATTAGAAAAGCAACTGGCTGATTTTGTAATGAAGGAAGATGCCATGCTGTTAAACTATGGCTATCAAGGTGTCCTTTCAATTATTGATGCGCTGGTCGATCGGAAGGATGTGATTGTTTATGATTCAGAATCGCACGCCTGTATTATTGACGGAGTTCGTCTGCATATGGGTAAACGCTTTGTGTACCCACACAACAATATGGAGAACCTGGAGAAGCAACTTCAGCGTGCCACCAAGTTAGCTAATGAAACAGGCGGTGGAATTCTGGTGATTACCGAGGGTGTATTTGGTATGTCGGGTAACATGGGCGATTTAAAAGGAATTGTTGAACTGAAGAAGAAATATAATTTCAGGTTGTTTGTAGATGATGCTCATGGATTTGGTACAATGGGTGCAACCGGGGCTGGTGTAGGCGAGGAGCAGGGAGTTCAAAATGAAATTGACTTGTATTTCAGCACGTTTGCAAAATCAATGGCTAGCATTGGAGCTTTTGTAGCAGGTGATAAAAACATCCTTAAATACTTACGATATTCAGTGCGTTCACAGATCTATGCCAAGTCATTACCCATGCCTTTGGTTATTGGTGGATTGAAAAGATTAGAGTTGGTGAAGAAGCATCCTGAAATGCGTGCTGACTTAAAGAAAATAATGTCAGCTATTAAGAGTGGCTTGAAAGAAAGAGGGTTTGCCATTAACGAAACACAGACTCCACCCACCCCAGTTTTGTTTAAAGGCGGGGTAGGTGAAGCGGCTAATATGTCGATGGATTTGAGAGAGAATTCTGGTATCTTTTGCTCGGTAGTTATCTATCCTGTGGTGCCAAAAGACGTAATTATGTTCAGAATTATCCCTACAGCTGCCCATACGCTTGCCGATGTGGATGAGACTCTAAAGGCCTTTTCTGCGCTAAAAACGAAGCTTGACAGCGGTTTTTACAAAAAAGAGGAATTAGTTACTGTAACCAAGTTCTAAAAAAATGGGTTTTTAGCTTGTTTTTAAAGGTTTATGTTTAAATTGGCACTAGGAATCAATATTTAAAAACTAAACATCCTATAAAAATGAAAAAATTTGAAGATCTAAAGACTCTGATTGCATCACTTGAAGGAGATGCAGATAAGTTCTACAATAAGGCAAATAGCGCTGCCGGTACCCGCATCAGAAAAGGGATGCAAGATCTGAAAAATGCTGCTCAAGCTATCCGTCAGGAAGTACAAGAATTGAAGAATAAAGAGAAATAACACTCTTTGAGTGATGAATGAAAAGGCCGAATCAAACGATTCGGCCTTTTTTGTTTAAAAAGATTTAAAAAGATTTAATGGGATTCAATGACCATTACTAGCTAGCCTTAAAAACAGCTTAAATTATCATGAGATTTTAGTTGAAACTGATTGAAAACAGGAAAGAGGTTAGAACTAATTGATTTAGTAGATCGTGTTAGCGAAATTCAAAATACATTTATAAAATTGTGTAAGCGTTTCTTTGAGAACATAAATATTTTATGTGGACTCAAAACAATTATAAACATCGTTGTTATGTCAATTGATCCCATGCAACGAATTATTGTTTCGATTTTTTTTATGAACTGTATCAACATAGGTAATAGAGCTTATTCAAGCCAAGAAATCGATATAGGGTTACCATCTATCAAAAACCTGCATACAATAATTGTTTCTTAATCTCTCAATTTTGATTTTATAGGAAGTAAATCCTTTCTTTAAAATTATAACTCTATTGTTGGTGCTTAACATTAATCATGTCTGACGGTTTACGTATTAAACAAATTAAGTTATTACTTATTTTGCTGTTTCCGCTTGTACTGAATGCGCAGCCTTTTGTCACTACCTGGAAGACAGATAACCCTGGAACATCGAATGATGATCAAATTACGATTCCTACAACAGGAACTGGTTATGACTACAATGTAGATTGGGGCGATGGTATGTCTGATGCCAACGTAACAGGAGACATCACCCATACTTATGCCACACCAGGCACCTACACCGTTTCCATCACAGGACTCTTTCCTAGAATTTATTTCAATGCTGGAGGATTTTTTGGTGCAGACAACGACCATGAAAAAATTCTTACTGTGGAGAATTGGGGGTCCATTGCCTGGACTTCCATGTCCAGGGCTTTTAGTGGGTGCGAGAACCTAAGGATCAATGCTGTGGATGCACCTGATCTATCAGGGGTGACGGATATGTCCCAAATGTTTTATGACGCCACATCATTCAATGATAACATTAACCACTGGAATGTAAGCACAATAACAAACATGAGCCAACTTTTCCGAGATGCCCAATCATTTAATCAAGATATTGGTAGCTGGAATGTTGACATGGTGACCAGCATGAGTTCCATGTTCGAAGGTGCTGTCTTGTTTAACCAGAATCTGAATAGTTGGAACGTAGATGCAGTGATAAGCATGCAGAATATGTTTTATGGTGCTACCGAATTTAATGGTGATGTTAGCAGTTGGCATGTAGAGAATCTCACCTCCTTCCGATTTATGTTTTTAGCTGCGAGAGCTTTCAATCAGGATATCAGTGGTTGGCAAATCAATACAACTAGCAACGTTAGTTTAGAAGGTATGTTTGCAGGTGCCACCTCTTTTAACCAAGACATAAGCTTTAAACCAGGAGGAGGAAATAATGGTGGAGATGCATGGAATACAAGCATGGTTACTAACATGCGCTCTACTTTCAGTAGCGCCATAGCCTTAACTCAGTCCATAGTAAACTGGGATGTCGCCAATGTTACTACTATGCAAAGTATGTTTAGTGGAAATACCACCTTCAACCAAGACATTAGTGGATGGTCTGTAGATAACGTGAGAGACATGGAAGATATGTTCAGTGGTGCAAGTTCTTTCAACCAGGATATTAGCAACTGGAATGTCGGCATGGTAAACAACATGAGAGGGATGTTTTTAGATGCAACTTCATTTAATCAGGATATTGGCCGAGTAGGAGGTTGGGATGTGAGTGGAGTTTCAGAAATGCGACTTATGTTTCAGAATGCCAGCTCCTTTGACCAGAATCTTGGAGGGTGGGATTTTTCCAGCCTATCGGGAAATAGTTTATTTAACTTTTTAAACAACTCGGGACTTTCGGTGACGAACTACGATAATCTATTATTAGGCCTGCAAGCTCAAATTGGTAGCCTTAACCCATCGATAAGTAATTTTGGTGCACAGAATATCTACTACTGCGCAGGTGAAAGCGCACGCTCAGCATTAGTGGCATCTGGTTGGATCATTAATGACGGTGGCCTCAGATGCATTGCTTTATTTGACGGCACAGATACTACAGCTCCAGAAATTGCTAACAGTCAACCACAGGCTATAGATTTTGGTTCAATCAATGCGGGAGTAACCAAGACAAGAAGTTTTACAATTGAAAACTTCCAAAGCATCCTCATTTCAGATGTTGTGACTACGATCTCCACTGGAACTGGTACTGCCTTCACCGCCTCTCCAGCCCCCGTGACAATTACCAGTGGTGGTACGCATACTTTTACCCTAGACTTACTCAGTGCCACACCTGGTGCTTTTGCCGAGACAGTGACTATTACCAGTAGTAACTTTGGCGGGTCCTTTCAATTTACCATCACTGGAGAAGTGACCGCCACCCCAGAGCCAGAAATTTCCGTTTTCGAAGGCTCCACAGGAAGTGGTACCCCAATTCTTAATGGCCAACCAGCATCATTTGATCTTGGAAGCCAAATACGAGGGTTCAGCATAACACGCGACATCAGCATCAAGAATGTAGGCTCTGATGTGTTAAATATTAACGATATTTCTTTTCCGGCAGGATCAGAATTTCAACTTGTATCAATTCCTCCAAGTTCCATTCCGGTAGATGGCACAGAAATCATTCAAATTTTGATCACTGGCAGTAATGCTGGGCTTTTCATAGAGCAATTAACTATTTCCAGTGATGATACTGATGAGCCTGCATTTACTTTCACCGTTCTAGCCGAAATTATCGGACCTGATATTTGGGTCGTGGATGGACCTAACATTTTTTCAGATCCTGAAATTATGAATGGACAAGTCACTCCTCTGGATTTTGGTTCAGGCACTTCCGGTAGTGATATCGTGAGGCAGCTCACCCAAACCAACGCTACAATGGCAGACCTTTTTGTTTCAGATATCTCTATAAGTGGATCTGCATTTACCTTCACTCCTCTTGCACCCTTTACAGTTGCTGGAGAGGTAGACGGAATTTATGATGAGATCGTTTTTGAGATCACTTTGAGTGGTGCAACAGGTGGTACTTTCAATGAAACCGTGACTATTCTCAACGATGACAATGCCGATCCTATTTTCACATTTCCAATTACAGGAACTATTATAGCTTCTGGCTGTGTCACTCCACCAACAGCAGCCATTGGTATCATTGCTGATATTTGTGAAGGAAGCACCATTGTATTGGCTGGAAGCATTGGCGGTGCCGCTACATCCTCAACATGGACAACCAATGGTGATGGTGTATTTAGTGATGCTACTAGTCTTACCTCTACTTATACAGCAGGAGCTGCAGACATAACAAATGGAACTGTAACCTTAACGTTGACAACCAATGATCCAGATGGTGCAGGAGCTTGCATAAGTGCTACTGCATCAGCTGCAGTTAATATAGGTAGAACAGCAACGGTAAATGTTGGCTCTGATTTGGCGATCTGCCCAACGGATATAGTGAATTTAAGCGCAACAGTAGGAGGGTCCGCGAATAATCTTTTATGGACAACTACTGGAGCGGGTACTTTTTCAAACAACACAGTTGCAATAGCAACTTACACACCTGATGCTAGTGATATAAGTCTAGGGAGTGTTGAGCTAACGCTAACAGCTGATGCAGTTGGTGTTTGTCCACAAGTTTCAGATCTGTTGATCGTAACAATTTCTCAACCAATTAGTGCGGCAAATTTATCTCAAGATGTAAATGTTCAGGAACAATTTGTTACTGATGTAATTACAAATTCAACAGTTAATACAACTGATGTAATCACTGTTTCAATACTTCAAAATGGAACGCAGGGTACTGCAACTATAAATGCAGATAAAACAATTAGTTATCTGGCAAACGCGGGCACAGTTGGCTCAGATTCATTTCAATATCGAATTTGTAATCAATGCAGTCTTTGCAGTGATGGAACAGTAACTATAGATATCGCAAACACCCCTCCTGTAATTTCGCAACCATCAACTCCTATTACTGCAGTAATTGGTCAAATGATTACAATCCCATTCAGTTCACTTATTTCTGACCTGAATGATAATATAGATCTAAGTTCAATACAAATTATTCAGGGGCCAACCAGCAATGCGATAGCGAACTTTGACAGCGGTTTTAATTTATCATTGGATTATTCGACTGTTTCTTTTGTGGGTACTGATCAAATTACAATTCAAGTTTGTGATTTACTGAATGACTGCTCACAAATAACGCTGCAGATAGAGGTAGAAGGTGAGATCATTGTTTATAACGGAATTTCGCCAAATGGAGATGGTAAAAATGATTACTTTTTATTAGAGAATATTCAATTTCTTGGCCCAAATAATACGGTTAAAATTTTCAATCGTTGGGGCGACAAAGTTTTTACAATGGAGGATTACAACCCAGATCTTATGGATAAACGATTTGAAGGAAAGCAAAACAATGGGACTGAACTCCCAAGTGGGGTATATTTCTACAAAGTGGATTTTTCCAGTAACCGTGAAGGTATAAGCGGTTATTTAACTATTAAGCGGTAATTTATATTTAGGGATATAAGGGAATTGCTCTCTAAAACCCCTATTGCCATTTTTCATTTCTTAATGACTTTCTTTACATTAGTAATTAACAATAACTAAGCCTTATGGTATGCGAATTTATATCAAAGCATATTAAATTACTCCTTATAATTCTATCATTTCCACTTGCTGGTAGTGGCCAAGCATTTATCACTACCTGGAAAACTGATAACACGGGCTCCACAACAACTACACAAATAGAGATTCCTACTACTGGAACTGGGTATGATTATAATATAACCTGGACTGAAATAGGGAATCCTACTCATACAGGCACTTTGTTGAGCCAAACAGCAAACGCAATTATTGAATTCGGAACTCCAGGAACCTATCGGGTAGAGATAACAGGACTTTTTCCAAGGATATTTTTTAATGCTGGATCAATTTTCAATCCCCAAAAGGATAGCAAAAAAATACTTACGATTGAGCAGTGGGGTGGCATAGCCTGGACATCTATGTCAAATGCTTTTGCCGGATGCGAAAACTTAAGAATAAATGCCATCGATGCCCCTAACCTTTCTGGTGTCACCACTCTAACGCGGATGTTTTTTAACGCGATCGTCATGAATGATGATATCAACCACTGGAATGTAAGCACCATCACCAACATGTCCGGCCTGTTCAGAGATGCTGAGGCCTTCAACCGGCCTCTTAACAACTGGGATGTTAGTAATGTAACTAACATGAATGAGATGTTTTACTTCGCATCAGCCTTTAATCAACCCATCGGTAATTGGAATGTTAGCAATGTTGTTGATATGAGTTTTTTGTTTGGTGGGGCAAATGATTTTAATCAAGATATTGGTAGTTGGAATGTCAGCAATGTTCAATTCATGAATCAGACGTTTGCAGTGGCCAGCAACTTTAATCAGGACATTAGTGGCTGGGATGTTGGGAATGTAACAAACATGACTGGACTGTTTAGCAATGCAACTTCTTTTAATCAAGACATTAGCGGATGGAATATTAGTAGTGTTACTAGCATGGATGCAATGTTTTCTAATGCCAGTGCATTTACAAATGATATTACTGGTTGGGATGTAAGTAGTGTAACCAGCATGGGTTCAATGTTTAGAGATTTCATCACATTCAATCAGGATATAAGTGGTTGGAATGTGGGAAATGTAAGCGACATGCGAAGTATGTTTGAGGGTGTTACTGCCTTCAATCAAGTTTTAAGTAGTTGGGATGTGAGCAGCGCTGTTGATATGAATTCAATGTTTTCGGGAGCAACTTCGTTTAATCAGGATATAAGCGGATGGAATGTGGGCAATGCAACGGACATGAGGGGAATGTTTTCAGGGGCTACTTCTTTTAATCAGGATCTTAGTGGTTGGGACGTTACAAAGGTTGGGCAGATGTTTAACATGTTGAATAATTCAGGCCTTTCTATTGAGAATTATGACAAATTGTTAATCGGATGGTCAGCTTTGGCCTTGAGATCAAATGTTCAATTTGGAGCTGTTGGTTTGTTATACTGTAAGGGGGAAACTGCCAGAGCTTTGCTAAGCTCAAATTTTAATTGGTTTATTACTGATGGTGGCCAAGGGTGTATTGCAGTATTCGAAGTAGCCGTAGATACAGATATTCAAATAGCAAATGGTCAAACTGAGGCTATCGACTTTGGTTCAGGTGCTTTAGGAACAGGTAAGATCCAACAGTTTTCGATTGAGAATAAACTTGCTGTTCCAACTACTAATTTTGCAGTGTCTTTTAGTGGCTCCGCGTTTAGCGCGATTTCAGTACCTGCAACCATAGGTGCCAATGGGTCAATAACATTTGATGTTACTTTAAGTGGCGCAACAGTGGGCACATTTACTGAAACACTTTTTATTACAAGTGATGACTTTACAATACCATTTCAGTTTCCCATTACCGGTGCTATTACACCTTCAGCTGAACCAGAGATTGCCGTATTTGAAGGAGGCTCCTCATCGGGAGTTAGTTTACTAAATGGGCAGCCTTTTGCTTATTATATTGGAGAGGAGTTTAGAAGTAATAATACTTCAAATCAAATTACGATTGTCAATAAAGGATCTGCCCCACTTATTATTTCAGGCATTTCAATTACAGGCACTGCGTTTTCTCAGGCTTCTATTTTACCGATTACAATTCCGCCTGGAAATATCGAAGTAATTAACATTACGCTAAGTGGAGCAATTAGCGGACTTTTCTTTGAAACGCTTACCATTACATCAAATGATGTAAATGAAGCAGCTTTTAATTTTGATATTAATGGTCAGATTTATGGACCTGAGATTGGTGTCTTTGATGGCTTGGATTGGTATTCAGATCCCGAAATTTTAAACGGACAATCTACTGCAATTGATTTCGGTTCAGTGGGACAGGGGACAGATATTACGCGCCCTTTTACCATTGCTAATTTTGGTAGGGTTAATTTGGCTATTTCATCTGTTTCAATTAGTGGCACAGCATTTACATTATCTTCAACACCACCAACAGGTATTCCTGCTGAACTTGATGGAATAATCAGTGATGAGCGATTTGATTTGATTCTTAGTGGAGCAACTTCGGGAACATTCACTGAAACAGTTACTATCATTAATGATGATGATACAAATACGATATTTACATTTCAAATTACCGGTATTATAACTGGGGGTGTTTGTGCGAACCCGCCAACCGCTTCTATCGGCAGTATTTCAGATACTTGTGAGAGTAATCCTATCGTTCTTTCTGGTAGTATCGGTGGTGCAGCTACAACCTCTGTCTGGACAACCAATGGTGATGGTGTATTTAGTGATGCTACTAGTCTTACTTCAAACTACACAGCAGGAAGTACTGATATTACAAATGGCATTGTAACATTTACGTTAACAACTAATGATCCTGATGGTTCTGGAGCGTGTGTTAGCACCAGTGCTACAGCAACAGTAAATATCAATAAAGCTGCAATAGTTAATGTTGGCTCTGATTTAACTATTTGCCCAACCGATGTTGTCAATTTAAGTGCTGTGGTTGGTGGTTCGGCAAATAACCTTCTTTGGACAACTTCAGGAACTGGTACTTTTGGAGATAATACAGCTGCAACCACAACCTACACACCCAACGTGAGTGATGTGAGTTTAGGAGCCATCGAGTTAACACTATCTGTTGATGCAGTGGGTGTATGCCCACAAGTTTCAGATAAATTGACTGTAGCCATTCCTCAACCAATCACTGCAGCTAATCTGTCTCAGAACGTAAATGTTCAGGAAGCATTTGTTACTGATGTTGTGGTAAACTCAACAATCAATGCAACTGATATAATCACTGTTTCAATACTTCAAAATGGTTTAAAAGGAACTGCAACTATAAATGCAGATAATACAATTAGTTACCTCGCAAACACAGGAACAGTGGGGTCAGATTCATTTCAATATCGGATTTGCAACCAATGCAATCTGTGTAGTGATGGCATAGTAACTTTAGATATTGGAAACACTCCTCCAGTAATTTCGCAACCATCAACTACAATCAATGTAGTAATTGGACAAATCATAACAATTCCATTTGGCTCCCTTATTTCCGATCTGAATGATAATATTGATCCAAACTCAATACAAATTATTCAGGGACCAACCAGTAATGCAACAGCAACCTTTGACAATAGTTTTAATTTATCATTAGATTATTCGACTGTTGCATTTGTGGGCACTGATCAAATCACTATTCAAGTTTGCGATTTGTTAAATTCTTGTTCGCAAATAACGCTTCAGATAGAAGTAGAAGGTGAAATAGTGGCTTTTAATGGAATCTCCCCTAATGGAGATTCTAAAAATGACTTCTTTTTACTCGAGAATATTCAATTTCTTGGCCCAAATAATACTGTTAAAATTTTTAATCGCTGGGGCGATAAGGTTTTTGAAATGAATGATTATAATAATACTACTCGAGTATTTGATGGAAAGGAACTTCCTAGTGGAGTATATTTTTATAACATCAATTACGAAAAGGTAAATGTTCAACCGGGTATGTCTCCAGACGGTGAACTGACCGGTTACCTGACCATAAAGAGGTAAAAAATAAATAGAATTCTTAACAAGATTATTGTTGCAAGAAGCCTGTTGAATTGTATTTAACTGGGTTCATTTTTAACCATGTTGAATTTCAGAGCAGGGGAAAGATTTAACAGGATATTAGGATAATAAAAAACTGAATTTAAGGCAACATTCCTTTTTTTAGGTTTTAACTTTGAATACATCACTACCACGCTGCTCATGGAATTCAAAAAATACCTTTTAGCTGCTATTCTCGCATTTATTAGCCTTCTGGCTAATTCTCAAAAACTTTTTATCGCAGAAAATGGAGCAACAGAAATAAGGAGAAGTAATGCGGATGGCACTTCACTTGAAGTGATTTCTGGATTTGCAAGCGTAAATTCATTAAGGAGCATGGTCTTTGATGAGCAACGAAATACAGTTTTCTGGATTGAGTCAAATACCTTAATTAAGAAAGCATCATTAATTGAAATAGGGGGTAATACACGATTAGGTTTTGCAACAAACTTTGCCAGCGTTACGGGCGCGAATTTTCAATCCCTTGCCATCAACCCGCTCACGCGTGAGCTATTAATGTCAAGCAATGGAGGAATATATAAGTTAGGTCTTGATGCAACAGCTACAACAACTGTTTTGCCTGCTGCGCTGATTGCTCCATTCAATATTTCTACATTTACAATTGACTTGGTGAACAGTAAAATATATTTCATCAGGCCAATTACCACTACTGAAATTTGGATCGTCAATCTAAATGGAACTGGACAAACTCGAATAGTTGATGATTCAAATGCTAATGATATTGCAGTAGATCCTATTGGGGCAAAGATTTACTACACAGCTAATATCTTTTTCCCAACATCAGAAGGACGGGTTATTTCAAGAGATTTAACAACGGGGGCTAATCCTGTTCCTATTGTTACAGCTCAACCTCTTGGACTTCGAGGAATCGTTGTAGACAGAAATAATGGGTTTCTCTTCTGGGCAGATGGTACCTCGGCCATTGGCAGATCAAGCCTAACTGGAACTGGAAAAATAAATGTTGTTACAGGACTCAATGCCCCAGTTGATGTGGCATTGGATTTAAGCTCATCCATTCCACCAAAACTCTATTGGACCGAACCGGGTGTTAATGAGGTTCATCGGATCAACCCCACTGGAACTGATTTTGAGAGATACTTTTTTAATTTCTCATCCACACCCAATGGCATTGCCATCGATCAGAATACCCGTATTGCTTATTGGACAGATGCGACTCAGGCAAACATCATCAAAGGCACGATCAATGAAACCACTTTTTCCAGTTTGGACACGTTATTAGATTATCCTAATGCAGCGAGAGGGATTGGTGGTATTGCGCTGGATCCAGCGAATCACATGATGTACTTTGCCTATACCGCTGGAGGGAAAATACAACGAGCAGACTACAATGCACCTACACCTATTCCAGTTGCTTCCATTCAGGACTTAGCGATCATTAGTAATCCTTACAGTGTGGCCATAGATTTGGTAAGACGCAAATTGTATTACACATCCAATAGCTTAGGCCCCACTAATGTTGGAACACTTAGTCGATCCAATCTGGACGGAACCAGCCCAGAAGTACTGATTACACAAACCATCGTGAGTCCACAGCGTTTTATGCACGATGTAAAAGTGGACGCAACCAGTGGGATTGTATATTGGGTGTTTACTCAGGCAAATGGCCCGGCCACAATCTACAAAGCAAACATTGATGATGTAGCTGGCACAGTTACTCCTCTTATCGCATCTACTTCGGGTGAAGTGCGTGGAATTGAAATTGATCCAATAACAGACAAACTATGGTGGGTCAACCGTGGAGTAATCTCCATTGTTCCTCCAGCTATTATGCAAGCAAAGCTCTCTGATGGTTCTGGCGTTGCATCCCTTCATCAGATTTCTTTTTCTCCATCTCAAGCTAATTTTATAGCACTGGATAGAGGCGTAATTGCCGCGCTCGCACTCAACAGCACCACCGCCAACAAAAACGAAACAAACGTATCGACAAGTGGCAATCTAACTTTCACATTCGATCAGAATGTAAATGCTAGTAGTATTAATAGTGGAACCGTTATTGTCCGTGGTGAACAGACCGGTATCATAAATGGCACATTAAGTGGAGGTGGAACCAGTACGATTACTTTTAATCCCTCCAACGACTTTAAAGCTGGCGAAGTAATCCGGGTAACTTTGACAAACGGCCTTCAGAGTACCAATGGAGGTAATCTCCAGAGAAGTCAAAACTATCAGTTCACTACCGCATCGGCTGCAGCACCCGATACCCCGCCATTCTTTATTGAGCATATATTATCCTCAACTGCAAATGGTTCGTTTAGCTTGTTTCCTGTTGATTTGGATAATGATGGTGACATAGATGTAGTAGGCACAGCAGCTTCTAACAATGCTGTGCTGTGGTTTGAAAACGATGGCATGGAAAATTTTACAGAACATGTGGTGAGTAACACCGCCAACGGACCAACGGGTGTATATGCAGAGGATATTGACAGTGATGGTGATCTTGATATTTTAGTTGCGTCACAATCAGGGGGCAGCATTTTATGGTTTGAAAATGATGGCAATGAAAACTTCACAGTGCGAACGGTGAGCGCCAATGCCGGTGCACCTGGTAAAGTGTATGCGAGAGACCTGGATGGCGATGGAGATATGGATGTTGTATCAACATCCTTTGCACCATCCATAGGAAGCATAGCCAATGCAAGGCTAAATTTCTATGTAAATGATGGTAATGAGAACTTCACACGATTCAATATAGCAGGTGTAAATGGCACCAGCGCTTACCCTATCGATGTAGATGGTGATGGAGATATTGATATTGTAGGTACATCTGAATCGGCAGCCTTAACAACGATCTATGCTAACGAACTATCCTGGTTTGAAAATGATGGCTCACTTAATTTCACAGAACACATCATCGACAACATCTCACGAATCCAGTATGACAGCTATGCAACCGACATGGATGGAGATGGGGATGTGGACATCCTAATGGTGGGTTCATTAAGTTTTGTTGGTTGGTTTGAGAATGATGGTAATCAGAATTTCACGGAACATGAAATCGGCTCATCGGAATCGCAGCCAACAGCTATTCATGCTGTAGACATTGATGGTGATGGAGATATGGATGTAATTTCTGCACACGAATTGTTGGATGAGGTAGCGTTGTGGATCAACGATGGCAGCCAGAATTTTACCCGACAATCGGTTACGACAACTGCCGATCTGGTGTGGGACATTTACGCAGCAGACATGGACAATGATGGCGATATAGACATTTTTTCCGCTTCACGATTTGGAGCTGAAATTTCATGGTACGAAAGCACAATCGATGTATGTGGGGGACTAAATCCTATTATTGCTGGTGGTGCATCACTTTCCACAACCATAGATTTGTCTGTAGATGTGGATATTCTCTCACTTTCAAGTATTAATGTGAATGATGTAATTCAAGTGAATATAATAACGCAGGGACAAAACGGAACGGCATTGGTTAATTCAGATAATACAATTACCTATACACCCAATGCAGGATTTACAGGCAGCGATTCATTTGAATACGAAATAACGAACCAATGCAGTTCAACTGACTCGGAGATCATTGCTATTCAAGTACAATTGCCAAGTTCTATTGAAGTTTACAATGGCATTTCACCAAATGCAGATAAGAAAAATGAATTCTTTTTGCTGAAAAATATTGAATACCTGGGTCCAGAAAATAAAGTTGAAATTTTTAATCGTTGGGGCGATAAGGTTTTTGAGATAGATAATTATAATAATAACTCTCGGAAATTTGAAGGCAAACAAAACAATGGAAAAGAACTTCCAAGTGGTGTGTATTTTTACAGGGTTACTTACAAGAAAGTAAATGTTGTGCCGGGTACACCATCAACAGATGAAATGACGGGCTATCTGACTATCAAAAGATAAAATAGCAAAACAATTATCTAGTCGTCCCTTAAAAACTCGTTTTGAGTAGAGTTTGATTTTTGAAGACTAAGGAAAGTGTTTCAAAAAGTTGGGTCAAAAAGACGCTTGGATTTATTTTCCACTTGTTGATCATCCGTTTGAAGTTCATGCCTGCTGCT
>JBGSIM010000094.1:0-220965 GCA_041742535.1 Cyclobacteriaceae bacterium
AGAAGGAGAGGCTTTTGTAGAGAGCATAAAAATCTGCAAGGTTTTCGATATAAAACTCTACTTTCTTGCAGATTTTTTCAACTAAAATCAATTCATATTCTCATTAATCTTAACCCTTTCAGCTTTTTAAGGGCTGACTAAGTAATGTGAGGCCCTCACTAAACTTCCCTACAATTTCGAATTCATTCGTCTCCGTTAGCAATTTGCCAAACCCATCCATAAATACTGCATGATCATCTGTTAGTATCGTGCGAATCATTTCTTTTCAGAGTTGGGAAGTGGAATATCAATAGAATATGAACTTCCGAATTTTCCTGATTCAAAACTTAATTGTCCACCAACTGAAGAAACCCGTGAGTCAATATTGGCTAACCCAAATCCTTTGCTAACGGCATCTGGGTTGAATCCATGACCGTCATCTGTGTACGACATGTTGATCATATCTGCAAAAACATTGATTTGTAAATTTATGGAATGGCACCGTGAATGCTTTATCGAATTAGTGGTTAATTCCTGAACGACCCTGAAAATGACTGTTGATATCCGTTCGTCTTTTACTGCTTCACCTTGAAAATCGAATGTTATTGAAATGAGGTGATTCTTTTCTACAACGAGAAGATAATTTTGAATGGTAGTTTCCAATCCAAAAAGATTTAAGCCGGGTGGGTTGAGTCCATGAATAATACTTCGAATTTCTGAAATTGTTTTTTGGACTTGATTCTCAACCTCAAAGAAATCTTCCGGAGCAACCTTTTTTGCAATCCGATCAGTGATAAGTTTAATCGAAATTAAGTCACTACTAATTCCATCATGTAAATCTTTAGCGATGCGACTTCGTTCTCGCTCGGTAGCCTCAATTTCGGTATTAAGAAGCTTTCTTTGCTGATCATTTACTAAGCTCAGGTAGTTATTCCGTTCCGCGTATAGGGCTATTCTTCGTCTGTAAAAGATAAACCCTATCGCGAAAGCAATAAGAACTAAAGCAGACCTAAAATACCAGGTGTGCCACCAAGGGGGGTAGATAATAAGAGGGACTGAGAGTGCTGTTGACCAGTTTTCACGATCAATTGAGGATTGAAGAGCAAAATTATGTTCGCCAGGTGAAATTGATTGAAGGTTAATTGTTTTGTCAAATAATTCAATCCATTCACTTGAATTTGATACTCGGTAGCGGGTGTAAATATTTTGATTATTAAATGAGATGAAACCAAATTTTAGTTGAAGTAGATCGTCTACATTCGCCTCAATTTTTGAATTTTCAAAAGCAAGAGATTCGATATTCGGTTTTATCCATTCATAATAAAAGATGGGTTGATTTTTTTGTCTCTCGTTTTTATTAGGAATTATTTTTAACTGATAATCCGAGAGCGTCCATATAAATTTACTATCAATGTGAAAGAACTTAATCTTTTCAAATCGAAAATCTTGTGAAATTGTTTTTTGAATTTGAATACGATTATTTATTAGTGATTGCAGATTGAGCGCTATCAATCCTTTTTCTGTCGCCAACCATATAGCTGAATCAATTTTTTGTACATAGTAGACATCATTGGCAATAAAACTTTCAGTGGTATTGAAGGAGGTAATTGATAAATCTTTCTCACTTAGGAGACTAAATCCATTTCCAATAGTTCCAATTAAGATAAAATCATTTTCCAAAGTAGTAAGGGAAGTAATTTTTGAATTATGCAGAATTTTAGATTTGTTGATCTGCTTCAAATTTGTATCGTATAAATCAAGACCCGTTTTTCCGTTAGTATATAAAGTGCCGTGTTGATAAAGCACATTTGTATGAAGAGAATTGGTTAAGCTGTATTTTGATTTTCCTGCCCTGTCAAATCGTGAAATCCTTAAGCCACCAACAGCCCAAACAATTGAATCAGTTTCGTTAAATCCGGTGTATGATCCAGAAATTGTATTTTTTAGTAATCCACTCTTCATATCAAGTATCAATGTTTCGTGGGTAGAGACCCATAGCTGATCTTCTTTATCGATAAATACAGACCTAATTGAAGCCTTCAGATCTTTCTTCCATACTATTTCCTTACTTGAGAGGTTAAGTAATGATATAAATCCTTTCTGATCAGCTATCACTACATGGGTCTTATTAAAGGCAGCAACCCGAGTTTTTTCTGTAAGATGGATTATCTGAGTTTCGAGGTTGGGAGTGTAATAAACACCCTCCTCAAGAGTGCTGAACCAAAACCCACCTTCATGATCTTGTAGAACGCTAGTGATTGATTTGTTGGCTAAAATTGGAGTGACTAATGTATTGTCGAAATTCTCACCTCCAAGCCTATCAACTCCATGATTTGCATAACCAACCCAATAGAAATTTTCCTTGTCCTTGCAAAGACTGATAATTTGTCCTCTACCAACAAAAACCTTTTTTAGTGTAGAACCATCGAATTCTAATATGTCTGAATTGATTGTGATTAACATTCGATTTCCATCCTGACGTACAAAGGATACTTTATTGTGCCTAACAGTATCAGTTAATTCAACAGGAAATATGTGTTGGTTAATTTTTATTTTCTTAATACGATTTGAAAGGCCATAAAACCCATACTGGATCTTATTATTTGATATTGTCTTTATATGAAACTCTTTTTCATTAATAACCTCTTTCTCAATTTTACCATCTTGATTTATGGTTCCGATATATTTTTCTGATGAGAAATAGATAGTATCACCGGATGAAAAGAGAGAGTACATGAGGGTATTTTGGAAAATTCCCTCCAGTTGATCATTCCATGGAATTGAATGTATTTTCCCATTTTTATAAAAAGAAATTCTTCCTGAATATGTCCTAAACCAGATTTTCTGGTTTTCATCTTCCATAAAGCCAAAAACAACAGGATCGCTTAATCCATCCTTTACTGTAAAGACTTTCATTTCCGAACCATCAAATCGAACTACACCATGGTCGGTTGCAAGCCAGATGAATCCTTTGCTGTCTTGAAAAACATTGTATACCTCGGTACTTGGTAACCCTTGTTCAATCGAATAATTTACTAACCCCGGATCTTGACTAAAGTTTTTTGAGACAAGAAAGAAGGAGAGAAAAAAGATTAAGAAGATTTTGCGAGTTAGAGAATTGATATTTAATTCTGAAAAGTAGTGGTTCACAAAAGATAAGAGTTCAAAAAAGGATAATTAATATGCGCGTTACCAAAATAAAACTCTTTTGTTTACTTACCTAATGCCTGTTGACAACTGATGGAGCTATTTTTTGAATGAACGAATTGATGAGGTTAATTATTTGTTTTCAGGATATAGTAGCGAGAATGAGTGGTAAGGTAGAGCTAAGAACTTATCCAAGTGTTCCAGAGCCTATCACTAAATATTTTATAAATACTTAATTAACAATTACTTATTAAGTACTCATACTCCTTTTAGGGTATATAAAAGGATGGCATAAAAGTCAGCTAATCGCCCGTTTTAAATGTCTTTGGCATCTTACCTTTCAAACGTTTAAATAGATTTTGTGAAGATGATACTTCGATTTTTTAAGCCATTACTTACTTCGTTGGGCAGCGTTTTGTTTATTGTATTAATGCTATTAATCAGCTTACTCGTTGAGCGAAAGCGCATTTATTTCTGATATTTCCAATATACTTCTGGAATTAATTACGCCTAAGAAGTTTAGTCCCTTTCTTAAACAACTCATTTGCCTCAGGTGAAACATTCGTGATGAGTATAAGACTACTAAACAGTACGGTTGTAAGTACTGACCGAATCACCATCTCAAGAATGACCAATTCTATTTTTAGAGGAAGCATGTTTACTGCCAACGTGACGAGCACAATAATTAAAACTTTAACTGTGGCTGTATTAAAAGGCTGAATCTTAAACTTCGTATAAATGAAGATATACTTAACCGCGTTGAATGTAACAAGCGCAAAAGCAGTTCCCCAAGCTGCGCCTTCTATGCCATAGCGCGGTATCAAATACGCATTTAAGGTAATGACAAGCGTGGCAAGCATCAAGATCAGTACAATATTGAATTTGTAATACTTTGAAAGGACAATGATTTCGCTGCTTGGTCCGAAAATCATATCCATTAATTTGCCAGCACCGACAATAATAACTACCCACTTCCCAAGTGAATAATTGTCTCCCTTCGGCATCAAGACAAATAGATTATCAAGGTTTATCCAAACACCAATTAAAATGAGAGATCCAATAATAAATTGATTGATAGAAGTCTTGCGATACAATGAAGAGACTTCATTTAAATCATTGCGTTCAAATGCACGTGAGATTAGGGGCATAGTAATCTGGCTCAAGGCGCGCTTTGGGATTTCTATCACCGTGGCCATATAAAATGCGGTAGTATAAATGGCGTTGGCGCTTAACCCAATAAGAGCCGTTACCATCATACTGTCAATCTTTCCAATTAAGATGAGTCCAGCCATACCGGCAAAACTTAACAATCCATATTTAAATAATTCCGGGAGTTTAGTTTGGTCGAGCACTTTAAAATTAGTTTGGAGTTTGAGCTCGCCTTGTTGCCATAAGTGGAATATCAATATCAGCAACCAGATGAGGTAACTAATTACGGAGCCAATGATAAATTGATCGAACGTTATAAATCCCATAAAGTATATCAGCACGAGAACGGAAAGGAAAAGTCGCGCCATTATTTCACGCAAGAGATTGGGGATAACTGTTTTTAAGAGTGATCGTGAGAAAGCTTCCAGTACTGCTATCATCACTAAGATCAGTGTCAGCCAAAGGACAAGCGAAGTGTATTCAATTATTTCTTTTGCATTGTCGTTAAAATAGGAGAGTAGGGGTGTTTCAAAAATCTTGAATACAACAAAGAAAATGGCAAACCCTGCTAATGCCATCAACAACATTAATGTAATAAACGCATGTGATGTTTTGTTATCTTTAACTAATTGCGGGTAGAATCTGAAGATACTTTGTGTTAATCCGAATTGGGCAAAGGGTGAAAATAGTATAGCTGCGTCTTGTATGGTTCTAAAAAGTCCCACTTGCTCCAATGACAAAAACTTTGGATAGAGATAGAGCAAGTTGATATAGCCAATTACTACACCCACATAGGCAATGATGGTAGAATAAATACTTTGGCGAATGACTATGCCCATGCTCTGTTATTCTTTTAAAAGATTCTCCACAAGGTCGTTTAAAATTTTCTTATTCTTTTCCGCTGAAAGTTCTTCTGCTGCCAGATTTGCATTACCCTTGAATGCTGAGATTTCTTTATCAGACAGAGAATTGATTTTCTTAGCTAACGAGTCGGCTGTAAACTCCTCAGATATAATCCCAAGATTAAATTGCTTTACAAGTGTTGCCATTTCTGGAGTCGGTCCTATTGCAATGGCTAGCCGTGCTTGCACATAGTCAAAGAATTTATTGGGAAGCGTATTGGCATAGTTAAAGTTTATGGGCGGCAGTAAAAAAATTCCCATATCATATTGATGGATAAAGGCTACAACTTGATCGCTCTTTACTGGGTCAATAATTCTGATTCTTGGATTTTTCTGAACTTCACTTTTTAGTGTGTCGAGATAGGCTCTTGTTTTTTTATTTGCAATGGAAGGAGTTAATAGCATTAAATCCAACGTAAATCGTTCGTCTAGGTAATTCATCATCTCAATCATGATTTCAAGTTGCCGCGAGGGATTGGCAGCACCATGATGAATGAGCTTAATGGAATTTGGGTTTACAGGTAATGGTTTTAATTCAGCATAGTAGTTAGCGTTGGTGAGTATAATTGGATTTACCGGATAGTGCTTTTGATATTCCTTGGCAAGTCCTTCACCAACAGTAAGCATGGCATCAGTCAACGGCAAATATTTTTTACATAAATACTGATTGAATCGTTGAAAGAATATTCTCCAAACCAATTTCTCCTCAAAATGCCGTGGAGCAAACTCATGCGCATCAAATAAAATTCTTTCTCCTTTTTTTATTCGCATGGCTAAAGGCAAGCACTCGATGTCATTCGCTATAATTAGATCAAACTCTCGTTGCTTTAACTGACCTCTAAGAGTGGGGGAATCGTAAAGAGCTTGAAAGGCCTGTTCAAACAATCTGGTTAATAAGAAGAATGATGTTATTGCTTTTTGAAACAAACCTGGTTTAATGCGCTTGATGCGAATTACTTCCACATTTAGATTTGTTGGCGCATCAAAGCAAACTGCTGTTATTAAATATTTATCTTTAAGGAAGTTGATTTGGCGCACAACACGTGCGTCATGATTTAAATCGCTGAAGGCAAGGATCAGGATTTTCTTCATTTTTTTCTCCGAGCTTCAACAATGTAATAGCGAGGTGTGAATTGCCGAAGTATAGGACGGATGCCATTGATTTTAGTCGGGCTCGTCCATTTTTCTTTGCGCACAATCTCCCAACCTCCTTTTTCAAGCAGCCAATCAAATTGCCAATCTTCAAACTCATGAAAATGCTGATCCCAACGATCATTCTTGTTTCGGTATGCTTTCGCAAACCAGAGTGAAAGTGGAATGCTTGCAAATAGACGCTCTGATTTTATTGCCTTTAAAACTCCTAATGGATTTAGAAGATGCTCGAAAATTTCGAAGGCGGTTGTTACATCTGCTTGATATTTTTCAATTGACTCTGGAAACTCATCAAGATCCACACCTTCGGTATTGGTTATCTTAAAACCTTGTTTTGTTAAAAAATCTGAAAAGGGGTTAGGCGTGCCGATATCCAGAATTGATTCCGTCCCCGTTAATGACGGTTTCATGAAATCCCAGGTTTTCTTGTAACGCTTTTCTTTTGTAGATGATAGCTGGTAAGTATCTGCGGACATATTTGAAACAAAGTTAATATTAAATGGATTTCAATCGTCCGGGATTATCCTTCAAAAAACTGTCCCACGATTTATTTTTACTTTTCACCATGCCATTTTGGTAATGATGGCAAACGGCTACGGCCAATGCATCGGAGGCATCCAAGAGTTTAGGCATTTCTTTCATGCTAAAAATTTGCATCAACATTTTGGCCACCTGCTCTTTGCTGGCATTTCCATTCCCGGTAACAGATTGCTTCACTTTTTTGGGTGCGTATTCAGTAATCGGTACTTCGCGGAATAAAGCAGCGGCCATGGCAACTCCTTGTGCGCGGCCAAGCTTTAACATCGACTGCACATTCTTTCCAAAGAAGGGAGCCTCTAATGCAACTTCGTCCGGGTGATATTCATCAACAAGAGTGAGTACCCGATCGAAAATCTTTTTAAGCTTAAGCTCGTGGGCTCCAGTCTTTCCCATCTGAATAACACCAAACTGAATGAGTTTAATCCTGCTTAACTGCACAAGGATGATCGCATACCCCATCACATTGGTTCCGGGATCCAATCCAAGAATTATCTTTTCCTTCACTACTTTTTTCTCAACTTTGCTCACGACCCAAACTTACAGAGAAACGCGCAATGCTGATTTATCTTCTGGTAATCTTTAGTAGTTATTTTCTTTTCATGCTTATGCTAATAGTGGGCCTTGTTAAGATAAGGATGCAGCAACCTGTTAAGTCGATAGAGAGTTTTGTAAGTGTAGTTGTTGCTGTTCGAAATGAAGAAGCCACACTCCCGAACCTTATTCAATCATTGGCAAAGCAAACTTATCTTACAGGTAAGTTTGAAATCATTTTGGTAGATGATCATTCTACTGATAAAACGTCTCAAATCATTTCTCAACTTATTAAACAATATCCAGAATTGAAGATCAGCAAAATTTCTTCAGAGGATGTTGGGAAGAAGAGGGCAATTACTCAAGGAGTTGAGGTGGCACAGGGAGGAATAATATTAACAACGGATGCTGATTGTGTAACACCACCCGGTTGGATTGAGGGAATGGTAAATTCTTTCAAGGAAAACACTCAACTCGTTATAGGAGCTGTTAAAATAAAAACGGATCAAACTTTTTTTTCAACGTTGCAAGCGATGGAATTTAGCAGCGTGCTAGGTTCAGGAATTGCATTGATGGGATTGGGCCAAGCAACCATGTGTAATGGTGCTAGCTTAGCCTTTCGCAAATCTGCTTTTCAAGAAGTCAAAGGCTATGAAGGAAATTTTCAGATTCCTTCCGGGGATGATGAATTTCTAATGAGAAAGATTGATCAACGATATACTGACGGCATTGAGGTTGTGACTCAGAAGGATTGTGTTGTGGAAACTAATTCTCTTAATTCCTTTAACGAATTTGTTCAACAGCGACTGCGCTGGTCCGGAAAATGGAAAGCCAACAATTCAATATTTGCCAGAGCCTTGGCTGTATTTATTTTATTGGTTCACGTTAGTTGGTTAATTCTAATTGGGGTAGCTGGCATGCAGGCTTCTGAAAAACTGTTTTTGCTAATCCTCATCAAAATATTTCTAGAGTTTAGTTTTCTTCTATTGGTTTCAAACTATTTAAAACAACGATTTCAAATGCTCGCATTTATCGTTCTTCAAATCATTTACCCTGTCTACGTCATTTACATCGGAATCGCCTCACAGGTTAGCACTTATAAGTGGAAAGGGAGGTAAGTATAGGGTTCTACGATTTATCGTTACGTTAAGAGATTGTTAACATACTAAGTCTTATTCATTTATTCTTAATTTTACCTTATTAACAATATGGGCGAACTAGAATTAAGAAAGCAAGTTGAACGGAAGGAGCTAGAACTCAACTCATTGTTGGAGATCACTCAGTCCATCAACAACAATGTACCCGAAGAATCATTGTACAAGATTTTTAACTTCACCCTTCGCTCAAACCTGAATATCAAGAAGTTGGCTCTCTTCGTGTTGGATCAGGCATGGAATTGTAAAGTGAACTTTGGCACGAAGAATAATTTTCAGAAACTTAAACTAGACGACCGCTTTAAGCTAATAAAGAATATCCATCGTATGGATGAGTTTGAAGACTGTGTCTTCCATGAGTTTGATTTGGTGATTCCGGTAGCTCATAAATCGGATACACTTGCACTAATCTTTGTGGGTGGACTTACCGACAATACAGATCATGATCGTGATGAAAGTATAAAGTTTATTCAGGCGCTTAGCAACATTATTGTCGTAGCAATCGAAAATAAAAAATTAGCCCGAAAGCAATTAGAACAAGAAGCCTTTAGAAAGGAATTGGAGATTGCCAGCGATGTGCAACAATTTCTTTTCCCTGAAAGGTTACCTTATACCGAACGTCTAAAAATGGAAGCCAGCTATTTGCCTCATGATCTTGTTGGGGGCGATTACTATGATTACATTCCTATTAACAAAAATCAATTTTTAATTTGCGTAGCCGATGTTAGTGGCAAAGGAATTCCGGCCGCATTAATGATGTCTAACTTCCAGGCTTCATTGCGAACACTATTACGTCAAACACCAAACTTAAAAGAAATTGTAGAGGCACTTAATTTTCAGGTAATGGAAAACACCAAGGGCGAAAAATTTATTACTTTCTTTGGGGCTATCTACGACTTGAGTTTAAAAACGATGGTGTATGTGAACGCGGGTCATAATGCACCAATATTAATAGATAAAAAGCATGGATTGCGATTGCTTGAAGAAGGATCGACCGTGTTAGGTGCTATGAATCCGCTGCCTTTTGTTAATGAAGGATTTATTACAGACCTGGATGACTTCACCTTGTTTGCATACACCGATGGACTCACCGAAACGGTAAATGAAGCAGATGAAGAATATGGAGTTGATTCTTTGATGGACTATTTCAAAAAGAATAGTGGTAAGGATATTAAGACTATTCATCAGGATATTATAGTTGGGCTAGATGGTTTTAAGGGCACGAATGGATATCGCGATGATATTACCATGCTTACTTGCCGGGTAGAATAATTTCAAATCACGCATCTTGATTTTTCGAACACCCTTCTTTTTACCTTGGATCTTTCCTGAGTTAACCTGGAGAATTAATACAGATAAAAAGGAAATCTTTCTAACCTTTGATGATGGACCAGTACCCGGCCCAACAGAATTTGTGCTGGAAACGTTATCAAAGTTTAATGCAAAGGCAACTTTCTTTTGTATTGGTGATAATATCCGAAAACATCCGGAAGTTTTTGCGAAAGTTATTGCAGCGGATCACTCAATTGGTAATCATACCTTCAATCATCTTAAAGGGTGGAATCATTCAACAGAACAGTATCTTCAAAATATTGAGTTGTGTACTGATCAAATGGCAGTCCACAGTTCACAGTCGACATTGGACAGTGGACTATTTCGTCCTCCCTATGGCAGAATATCCAGAGATCAGATTAGATCCGTTAAGAACACGCACAAAATAATTATGTGGGATGTGCTTACGCAGGATTATAGGCAATCGTTGAGTAAAGAGAATTGTTTGGCTGGATCATTAAGGGTTTCGCGACCCGGATCGATTGTGGTTTTTCACGATAGCTTAAAAGCCGACCGAAATCTAAGTTACGTGCTTCCTAAATACCTGGAACACTTTTCAAAAGAAGGATATATTTTTTCTGCGCTTTGAAGACTGACCGAAGGTTGTAATACCTTTGTGTAATGCCTAATACACCTAGACATGTTTTAGTAGCTGTGCTCGATTGGGGGTTAGGTCATGCAACACGGTGCATCGTGGTAATTAATACGTTGATTGAAAAAGGATGCCGAGTTTCAATTGCGGGGAACGGACAATCACTTGAGGTATTAAAGCTAGAATATCCGCACCTCAATTTCTATGAGTTGGAATCATACAAGGTTTTATATTCCAGCACCAGACCATTTATGTTGAAAATACTCTCACAACTTCCAAAGTTTTTGAGGGCAATAAAAATTGAGCATCAACAAATTGAACAATTAATTGATAAACATAAATTTGATGCAATTATTTCTGATAACCGATATGGCTGTTGGTCGAAAGAAATTCCTAGTACGTTAATCACACATCAGTTGAATTTGCAAATGCCTGCTTACTTGTCTTGGGTGAGTGGTCTGGTTAATCACTTTAATCATCGTCAAATTAAAAAGTTTTCTGCTTGCTGGGTTCCGGATTTTACTTCAAGTCCTATAACAGGAAGATTAACAGAGTCAATGAATTTAGATGTTCGATTTATTGGGATGCTTTCCCGTTTTAAACCACAAAAAATTCAGAAAGACAATAATCTTATTGTTGGGATCATATCAGGACCTGAACCACAACGCTCTGCATTTGAAGAACTCCTTGTTAAGGAAATGGAGAAGCAGAACAAAGAATGTATAATTGTAAGAGGAGTTCCAAAAGGTGAGGAGAGAAGACATTCTCGGATTAAGTTTGTTAACCATCTAAATGCAACTGAATTAAACGAGCTTATTCAAAGGGCAGGAATTGTTGTTTCGCGGAGTGGCTATAGCACGATTATGGATTTATCAGCCATCGGTAAGAAACAAATTATTTTTATTCCAACACCTGGCCAAACTGAACAAGAGTATCTTGCCGAGCAATTGAAAAGCAGAAAGATAACATTGATGCAAAAGCAATCAGAGTTTAATTTAACAAAAGCCATTGACAGCCTGAAAGAGTATAAAGGCTTTGATCAAATCGATAATAAATCCAATTTGCTTGATAGTGCCATTAGTGAATTGATAAAAAAGATATAATGAATTGGATTGATACACACGCGCACATTTATTTGGAAGAATTCTCAACGGATCGCCATGATATATTGAATCGATGCTCAGACCTTGGGGTTGTTAAAATTTATATGCCTAACATTGATCATACTTCTATTGATTTAATGTTGGAAGTAGAGCATCGATATCCAATGCAGTGTATTTCTATGATGGGTCTTCACCCATGTTCAGTTAAAAAAGATTTTGAAAAGGAATTGTATAGGGTGGAGGAGTGGCTTTCAAAAAGAAAGTTTGCTGCGGTGGGCGAAATGGGCACTGACCTGCATTGGGATAAAACTTTTTGGGAACAACAAAAAGAGGCATTCAGAATTCAGGTTGGTTGGGCAAAGAAGTTTAACCTTCCTATTGTGATTCATTGTCGCGAGTCTATTGATGAAACAATTGAATTGTTAGAACCTTTGCTCGATGGAAAACTGAAAGGAATCTTTCATTGCTTTTCGGGTTCTTTCGAACAAGCAAAGAAAATAACAACGATGGGATTTTATCTGGGTCTTGGTGGTGTTGCCACATTTAAAAACGGGGGACTTGATAAAGTAATACCTGATTTAGACTTGGATAACCTTGTGTTAGAAACTGATAGTCCATATCTCGCGCCAGTGCCACATCGTGGCAAGCGAAACACGCCTGAATATATTCCATTGATTGCGGCTAAAATTGCTGAACTAAAAAAAGTAACGTTGCAAGAGTTAAGCAGCATCACAACAGCAAATGCAATTCGACTATTCAAACAAGCATGAGTTATAAAAAGATAAATATCAACACGGCCTTACCGGGAAAAGCTAAATCCAGGGTAATGATCATTTATACCGGTGGAACACTGGGTATGACCTATGATGATGCAGGGGTTTTGATTCCATTTGATTTCTCACTGATTCTTGAGCAACTGCCGGTATTACGCAATTTATTTCTCGATATAACAGTGGTATCGTTTAATACCCCGGTGGATTCGTCCAATATTCAACCTGAGCATTGGCAAACGATTGGCGAAATTATTTTTGAACATTATAATGATCAGGATGGGTTTGTTGTCTTGCATGGGACAGATACGATGGCCTTCACGGCTTCAGCAATAAGTTTTATGCTCCCGGATATAGGTAAGCCAGTGATTTTTACTGGTGCACAATTACCAATTAGAGAGCCAAGATCGGATGCTCGTGAAAATTTGATTACCGCACTTGAAATTGCTTCTGCGAAAGCGGATGGCAAACCTGTAGTACCCGAAGTCTGTGTATATTTTGATTATGAACTACTTCGTGGAAACCGATCTAAAAAAGTAGAGAGTATGCACTTCGATGCATTTAAGTCTGAGAACTACCCCACACTTGCCAAAGCCGGAGTTAAAATAGACTACAATTATCCGGCTATCCGAAGTCAAGAAAGCAAAGAGCTTAAACTGTTTAAAAGGTTTGATACCAATATTTCTGTCTTGAAATTATTTCCAGGTATTGATAAGCGAACAGTTAATGCGGTTTTAAAAACGGAAGGATTAAAAGCGTTGATTTTAGAAACATATGGTTCGGGTAACGCTCCTTCTGTGGATTGGTTTATTGATAGCTTGAAGCAGGCGATTAATCAAGGTGTGCTGATTTTGAATATTTCGCAGTGTCCCGGGGGTATGGTAGTTCAAGGTAAATATGAAACCAGCAAGTCCCTTACCCAAATAGGAGTGATTAGTGGGGGCGACATGACAATGGAAGCAGCCGTAACTAAGCTTATGGTGTTGTTAGCCGAGTTTGGTGTAGAGAAATGTAAGCAATTGATCAACTCACCCTTTGCAGGTGAGATTAGTTGACACAAAACAATTCAGTTGATTTAGTTCTGCTGGCAAGCCAAACGAAGCTTCAGCGCAGTTTGGCGGAGAGGGCGGACTGACTGCGCTAAAGCTTCGTCAGTCAAGGATTCTTTCTTCAGGATTGCTTTACCTGATCCAGTCTTAAAATATTTTTCAAGTTCCCTCGCTTTACTCTCATCCTTTACAGCGACATAAGCCATTATTTCAAAAGGAGCGTATGGTTTAGTAGACGTGGACTTTAAATCATTGTGTTCTTGAAGCCTTCGGCTTAGATCATTTGTGGAACCAATGTAGATGAAATCCGAATTGAGGCTTTTAAGAATATATACAAACCACATAGCTTCTTATATTCTAAATGTTTCGGCCATTCAAATGAAACTTGGGCGACTTGTTGCATTTGGTCTGGCTCGCCAAACGAAGCTTTAGCGTAGTTTGGCGGAGAGGGCGGGATTCGAACCCGCGATACCCTTTCGAGCATACACACTTTCCAGGCGTGCTCCTTCAACCACTCGGACACCTCTCCTAATAATTCAAAACCTTCAACCTCCCGATAGCTATCGGGACAGACACCTCTCCTAAAACTTAATATTTCTTTTCCTGCGATTTCCTACCGGAGATCTATTCAGAAATCAGAGCCTTTCAAAAAGTCCCCAAAGAAAAAGATTAATATTCCTCAATCAAAGGCAGCGATTAGTTGATTTCTTAAGAAAACAATGTTTTTAATATCCAAACAAAATTAAATTTTCCGTGACTAACGGACATATTTGGAATTCTATGGCAGAAAGTGAGAAACCACAGAATAGAATTATAGTTTTTTTTTCAAATGCTTGTTTGTGATTGATCAAAACCTTTAAATTTGGCCACTTCAAGTATTACTAAACCTTAAACCATGAAAAAATTAGTCTCGATTTTAGCTCTAACTGGGGTGCTCGCTTTCGGTGCCTCTAAAACTTACGCACAGGATGACACAACTGCTGTAGCACCTGCAACTGAAGAAGTTGTAGCTCCAGTTGCTGAAGAACCAGTTGCTGATGCTGCAATGGAAGAAGAGTCCGTTGGCTTTCATCAACAAATAAAAGATAAGTTTATTGAAGGTGGACCTCCATTTATGTGGCCTATCCTTATCTGTTTGATCTTAGGTTTGGCTATCTCAATTGAACGTATTATTACACTCAATATGGCCACTACTAATACAAAAAAATTATTAGGTCAAATTGAAGATGCCTTGGCGAAAGGCGGAATTGAAGCAGCAAAAGATGTAACAAAAAATACGAAAGGGCCTGTAGCATCAATCTTTACACAAGGTCTAATGCGCTCTTCTGAAGGAATTGAAATGGTTGAAAAATCAATTGTTTCCTATGGTGGTGTTGAAATGGCTCGTTTAGAAAAAGGTCTAATCTGGGTTTCATTGTTCATTTCACTAGGACCCATGCTTGGATTCTTTGGAACAGTAATCGGGATGGTGAATGCCTTTGACGCAATTGAAGCAGCCGGTGATATTTCACCTCAGGTTGTTGCGGGTGGTATGAAAACAGCCTTGATCACAACAGTAGGTGGTTTGATTGTGGGTATGATCCTACAAACACTTTATAACTATCTCGTGTCTAAAATTGATAGCTTAGTAAACGCGATGGAAGATGCTTCTATCAGTTTGGTAGATATCTTGGTTAAGCATAAACTATCTAAATAGAAAGCGAATGGAAAGTATGGATATTGGACTTTATGCGGGATATGCATTTTTCATTGTTGCGGTTGTTGCAGCAATTGTGCTTCCCTTAATAAATGCCCTAAAGTCTCCTGCGGGATTACTTAAATCATTAGCGGCTGTTGGCGCGCTAGTTGTTGTCTTCGTGATTGCCTATGTGCTTTCAGGAGATGAGGTTTCTACAAGAGCAGCTGCATCGGGCATTAATGCCGGATCATCGAAGTTTATCGGGGCAGGACTAATTATGTTCTACCTTGTATTCGTTGTTGCAGCTGTTGGAGTTGTATTTTCAGAAATTAATAAAGTCTTAAAATAATGGCTCGCACTACACCAGAAATTCCGAATGCATCGATGGCGGATATCGCCTTCTTGTTGCTTACATTCTTTCTGGTTACGACTACTATGCCTAATAATCGGGGTCTTAGCATTGCATTACCACCTCCACCGGAGGCAATTCCTCCGGATGACGTGAAAATTCAGGAACGCAATATGTTTAAGATTCAGCTTAACTCTTCTGACGCCTTGTTGGTGGAAGGGGAGCCTCGGGAAGATATTCGTAATCTTAAAGATGAGATTAAAGCGTTTGTGCTAAATAACGGCCGTGATCCGGCTAGCTCGGATAATCCTGAAAAAGCAATTGTTTCATTTAAGACTGACCGTGGTACAAGTCACAGAAGGTTTATAGAACTTCTGGACATTATTCAGGGGGCTTATTATGATATTTATGCTGATCAAGCGGGAGTAACGAATGCAAAGTTTAGAGAAGCGGCTTCAGATTTGTCTATTCCTGATAATAAAGCAATTTATGATAAGGGCCGGGCGGGTATACCGTTGAATATTTCAATTGCAGATCCTTCTAAGCAAGGTGGTAACTAATGAAAAGCTATGTCAAAATTTAAGAAGAAGACGAACGTAAAGCAGGATATTCCTACTTCCTCCATGCCCGATGTGGTTTTCATGTTGTTGTTCTTTTTCATGGTAACAACAGAATTGAGAAAGACATCCATTGAAGTGAAGCAGCAAATTCCTAAGGCTACGCAGCTAAGAAAGTTAATGCGTAAGTCATTGGTTACTAACTTATATATTGGCGAGCCAAACAAGCCTGCCCAGTATGGTAAGGAACCTAAGATTCAAGCTGATGATGTGTTTATTGACACAAAGGATATAATCCGTTGGGTGAACGAACAGAAATCAAAGCTTGAAGAAGTAGAGCGTGATCAGCTTACCGTTTCACTCAAGGTGGATAAGGACGCTAAACGCGGAATTATTTCAGATGTGGAAAGTGAGCTACGAAAAGCAAATGCTCGAAAACTACTTTATTCAACGTTAGAGGATAAGGATAAGAATCAATAAGTATCAATTTTCATGGTAATACAATAGCCTTCCATTAATTTGGAAGGCTATTTTTTTATGAATACAACTGAAATCCTTCATAGTCGAAAAACAATTAATGCCTGGTGTATGTATGACTGGGCTAATTCAGTTTATAATCTGGTTATTACCACTACATTTTTTCCAATCTATTTTGCTGGCATTACAAAGTCAGCGTATGGAGAAAATTCTGTGCCGCTACTCGGCAGGGTTTTTAAGAATACTTCTCTATACGACTATTCACTTGCGGCAGCTTATCTGGCGATTGCTATTCTGTTACCCATTTTATCTTCCATAGCTGATTCTCGTGGCAACAAGAAGAATTTCATGAAGTTCTTCTGCTATTTAGGAGGCTTTGCGTGTATGGGACTCTTCTTTTTTAAAGGACCTGAACCAAATGTTTTGTTTGGAGTAGGTTGTTTCATTTTAGCGGCTATTGGCTATGTAGGAAGTTTGGTCTTTTATAATTCTTATTTGCCAGAGATTGCAGATCGTGCCGATAGAGATTGGATTAGTGCTCGCGGTTTCTCGATGGGCTATGCGGGTAGTGTGTTGCTACAATTAATTGGTTTTGGACTTGTTCTTTACTTTTCAGCGAAAGGTGATGAAACCTCTGGTCCACGCTACACTTTTCTTTTAGTTGGATTGTGGTGGATAGGATTTGCCCAAATAACTTTTGCACGACTACCTAATAATAGACCACCTCAAGTAAAACCATTAGGCGAAATTTTGAGGTCGGGTTTTATTGAATTGAAAAAAGTGTGGGATCAAGTAAAAGAAATGAGACTCTTAAAATGGTTTTTAGTTGCCTTCTTTTGTTATAGCATGGGTGTTCAAACGGTTATGCTGGCAGCCACCTTGTTTGGTAGTCAGATGTTAGGGCTGCCGGATAAAAAGCTTATTATAACTGTTGTGGTGATTCAGCTTGTCGCGATTCCAGGCGCCATGCTTATGTCATTTTTGTCTGGTAAAATAGGCAACATCCTTGTTCTGATGGGAGTAGTATTTTTTTGGATTTTGGTTTGTATAGCTGCTTATGAAGTAGCTAACTTAAAGGAGGGAGGAACCAATGTTGAGTATTACTTTTACGGATTAGCAGTGGCCGTTGGGTTAGTGATGGGCGGCATTCAATCGTTAAGTCGTAGCACGTACAGTAAACTTATGCCTGATACTCAAGACACTGCTTCATTTTTCAGTTTCTACGATGTCACAGAAAAGATTGCGATTGTTATAGGCATCTTCACCTTTGGTTTTATTGACGAACTCTTTGGAATGAAAAATTCAGTATTGATGCTTATCGTATTTTTTGTCCTGGGTTTCGCGGCATTGATGCGAGCCAGAAAGTATGATACACGATTGAAAGTCTAGATCAATATTGCAGATGTTTCACTGTCACTCCTTTATTGATGAGTTGCTTTAGCGATTCAATTCCAATTTTAACGTGTAGGTCAACAAATGAAGTTGTTACTACTTTATCACTAGTTTCTGTTTTAATACCATCTACAATCATGGGTTGGTCAGAAACCAGTAGAATTGCTCCTGCAGGAATTTCATTATAAAAAGCAGTTGAAAAAATTGTGGCTGTTTCCATATCAATGGCCATAGCTCGAACTTTTCTCAAATATTCCTTAAAGTCTTCGTCCCATTCCCACACTCTGCGGTTGGTTGTGTAAACAGTACCCGTCCAATAATCTTGGTTGTTATCTCGTATAGTGGTGGAGATTGCTTTTTGTAACGCAAAGGCAGGAAGTGCTGGTACTTCAGGTGGAAAGTAATCGTTGGAGGTTCCCTCACCCCGAATGGCTGCTATGGGTAGGATAAAATCCCCTAAATCGTTTTTCTTTTTTAAGCCACCGCACTTTCCCAAGAAGAGGCAAGCTTCGGGTTGTATGGCTGTGAGGCAATCTACAATAGTGGCGGCATTGGGGCTTCCCATTCCAAAATTGATAATGGTAATGCCATTTGCAGTAGCGCTCCGCATCGCACGATCCATTCCCTGCACATCCACATTATTCCACTCGGCAAATTTCTTTACGTAATTATCAAAATTGGTGAGTAGGATATATTTACCAAAGTCTTCAAGTTTAACACCTGTGTAGCGTGGTAGCCAATTTTCTACGATCTCTTGTTTTGTTTTCATAGTCACTATTTATCTATTTTTAACGCATGTACAAATTAAACCTTCCGGAATTTAAACTTACGCTACGCAAAGAAGGAGGAAAAGTATTGATTTTTGATGTGATCAGGAAGAAGTATATTATACTCACTCCCGAGGAATGGGTTCGTCAGCATTTTGTTCATTATTTAATCGATCATTTCAGATATCCCAAATCTCTTTTTAGGGTTGAAAGCAGTCTTACTTATAACAAGCTTCAGAAAAGATCAGACATTGTAATCCACAACCGACTGGGTAAACCCTGGATGTTGATTGAATGCAAAGCGCCCGAAATTAAATTGACACAAAAAGCATTTAATCAGGTGGCTGTATACAATATGACTATTGGTGCTCAATATGTAGCAGTCACCAACGGTATGGTGCAATATTGTTTTGAGGCAAACAAAGAGGCAGGTAGCGAAGTAAAATTTTTAGAAACTTTTCCCGACTTCAAATAAAAAACCTTCCCGTAATGAGAAGGTTTTATAATTATGTTTCTTAAGTTTCAATTAAAGAACTTCTTTCACGTCTACAAAAGGAAGGTTAAAGGAATCGGCTACGGCTTTGTAAACAACCTTACCATGTACAACATTCAATCCCTTCTGAAGGTCTTCATTTTCTTTACATGCTTTTTTCCATCCATGATTGGCAAGTTTTAATGCATAAGGAAGGGTTGCATTGGTAAGAGCCAAAGTTGAAGTATAAGGTACGGCACCTGGCATATTTGCTACGCAATAATGAACGATGTCATCAATAATGTAAGTAGGATCTTCGTGTGTAGTTGGTTTACAGGTTTCAATACAACCACCTTGATCCACAGCCACATCAACTAGTACGGTTCCTGGGCGCATTGTCTTTAGCATGTCGCGTGTAATCAATTTAGGAGCTTTCGCACCAGGAATTAAAACACCGCCCACAATCAAATCGCATGTCTTAACAAGTTCACGCAACACATAATCGTTAGACGCCATTGTATGAACATTCTTTGGCATTACATCATCTAAATAACGTAGTCGGTTCAAATTCACATCGGTGATAATAACATCCGCACCCATGCCGGCAGCAATTTTAGCAGCGTTAGTTCCAACTACACCGCCTCCTAAAATCAATACTTTAGCGGGCATTACTCCAGGTACACCACCCAGTAAAATGCCGCGTCCTTTTAATGGTTTTTCTAAGTACTTAGCACCTTCTTGTATGGCCATGCGTCCTGCTACTTCAGACATAGGGACGAGTAATGGCAAACTTCTATCGGTTTTTTCCACCGTTTCATAGGCCAGGCAAACTGCACCGGTTTTAATCATGGCATGTGCCAAAGGTTCGTAGGAAGCAAAATGGAAATACGTAAATACCAGTTGGTCTTTTTTGATCAGAGAATATTCTTGTTCAATGGGTTCTTTTACTTTAATGATCATTTCTGCAATGGCGAATACTTCATTTGCAGTCGGTAAAATTTTTGCGCCTGCGCCAAGATATTCCTCGTCATTAAAGCCACTTCCTTCACCGGCTTTGGTTTGTACATATACGGTGTGACCTTTACGAACAAACTCCTGAGCACCTGCAGGTGTTAGCGCTACGCGATTTTCGTTATTCTTGATTTCTTTGGGAACGCCAATGATCATATAATTTGATTTTATTTTAGCAATTTGGACTGGTTTTTACCTTTGAGTAAGGCTCAAGTTCGGGGCAAAGATAGTATTCGGTTGCGATAGAAACTGATGTTTTTATTTTTTTTGATAGTATGAACAAAGATTCAATGTATGCCTTTTACGGGTCGCTTAGGCGTGGAATGAAACTTTACAATACGTTTAAACCTGCACTCGATTATCAGTATAGTCTTTGGTTGCCCGGTTATGATCTTTTTGAACTTTCGGATTATCCATGCGCTGTACGATCAAACTCACCAACCAATAAAATTCTTATTGAAGTAATGAAGATTAACAATGATGAGGTTGCGAAGGAGATTTTCAACATCGAAACGGATGCCGGATATTTTTATGCAGACATCAAAATTAGAAATTCATCAGTTGGGATTTTTCTCTTTGAAAGTGGGGCAAATTATCAACGTGTAGATCACGGAGATTGGGTGAAATTCTTTGGTGACAGACTGAAATAGCAACATTTTCTATTGATTTTTTTTTTGCATTGAACCCTCTTGGGTTTTTTGTTATTTTTGAGATAAACCAACCCATTTACTGTGAGCCAAACAAAGACAATGGTTAGTGGAATATCCGCAAAGAAAGCTTCGTCCATACTTGCTGATTATCGGTTGGCTTGCGAAAGTCGCGAGGCAAGTTTGCTTGGTCGCAAGGAAGTATTTATGGGTAAAGCCAAATTTGGAATTTTCGGAGACGGAAAGGAATTGGCTCAATTAGCGATGGCTAAAGTATTTCGCGATGGTGACCACCGTGCGGGCTACTATCGTGATCAAACCTTTATGTTGGCTATTGGAGAACTTACGCTCCAGCAATATTTTGCTCAGTTGTATGCCCATACAGATGTGGAGGCAGATCCAGCTTCAGCCGGAAGGCTGATGAATGGTCATTTTGCCACACGCATGATTGATGAGAATGGTGCCTTTAAGAATTTAGCTAAACTAAAAAACAGCAGCTCCGATATTTCTCCCACTGCCGGGCAAATGCCTCGCCTTGTGGGATTGGCTTACGCATCAAAACTTTTTAGGAATAACCCTGAGCTTGCAGCGTATACAGAACTTAGTAGTAATGGAAACGAGATTGCATTTGGAACAATTGGAAATGCTTCCACGTCTGAAGGATTATTTTTTGAAGCGATTAATGCTGCTGGAGTTTTGCAAGTTCCGATGTTGATTTCCGTTTGGGATGATGATTATGGAATTTCAGTCCCTAAAGAATATCAAACTACAAAGGGAAGTATTTCAAAAATATTGGCCGGTTTCCAGCGGACGAATGAAGAGAAGGGGTATGAGATTTTAACTGTTAAAGGTTGGGATTATCAGGCACTTTTGCAGACGTATCAGAAGGCTGAAAAAATTTGCCGTGAAGAACATGTACCAGTACTTGTGCATGTTCTTGAAATGACTCAGCCACAAGGCCACTCCACCTCAGGTTCGCACGAGCGTTACAAACCTAAAGAGCGCCTGGCTTGGGAAGTTGAAAATGATTGCAACCGCAAGTTACGTCAATGGATTATTGAGAAGGGTATTGCTTCGTCAGAAGAACTAACCGAATTAGAGAAAGGAGCAAAGTTAACAGCGAAGGCTGCTAAAGAGACTGCATGGAAAGTTTTCAATGAAGACATTCAAAAAGAGCAAAAGTCACTCGAACAAATTCTGAAGTTGGCAGCGGAAGAATCGGCTGAGATTAATGATTTATTGCTTGAGTTAAAAAGAACCATTAATCCGCTCAGGTTGGATTCAATGAAGGCGGCAAAAAGATCAGCCCGATTGCTTCGTAATTCTTCTGCACCAGTGAAAGAAGAATTAAGAAATTGGATTCAGAATACCGAGCAAGCCAACTTTGATCGGTTTAGTTCATATCTCTATTCTAATTCAGAATGGGCGGCATTAAAAGTAAATCAAGTTGAAGCTGTTTATTCAGAAAAATCTCCCTTTGTGGATGGCAGAGAAGTACTCCAAGCTTGTTTTCGTGAAGCGTTGAAGAGAGACCCCACAGTGCTTGCCTTTGGCGAAGATGTGGGTCAGATTGGTGATGTGAATCAGGGCTTTGCCGGGTTACAGCAAAAGTTTGGTGAACTTCGAGTAACCGATACAGGCATTCGCGAATGCACGATTATTGGACAAGGGATTGGTGCGGCTTTAAGAGGACTAAGACCTATTGCTGAGATTCAGTACCTGGATTATTTGCTATATGCAATCCAAATCATGTCTGATGACTTGGCGTGTCTTCAGTATCGAACTAAAGGCGGTCAGAAGGCGCCTCTAATCATTCGAACCAGAGGTCATAGATTGGAAGGTGTTTGGCATGCAGGGTCGCCTATGGGCATGATTTTAGGCTCTTTGCGAGGAATTCATGTACTTGTTCCCAGAGACATGACTCAGGCCGCTGGGTTTTACAACACCATGCTTCAATCAGATGAGCCGGCATTGATAATCGAATGTTTAAATGGCTATCGATTAAAAGAGAGGTTGCCTGAAAATATTGGAGAGTTTACCGTGCCATTGGGTGTGCCCGAAGTTTTGAAAGAAGGCACTGACGCAACCATCGTAACCTACGGATCGATGTGTCGGATTGTGATGGAAGCTGTAACCAATTTAGAGAACGATGGAATTTCGTGTGAAGTGATTGATGTGCAAACTCTTCTGCCTTTTGATATAAATCAGAGAATAGTTGAATCAATAAAGAAAACCAACCGCGTTATTTTTGCTGACGAAGATGTGCCAGGTGGTGCAACTGCTTTTATGATGCAACAAGTATTGGAAGTTCAGCAAGCGTACAAATACTTAGATGCTACACCAATAACAATTGCGGCTAAAGAGCATCGTCCTGCATATGGTTCGGATGGTGATTATTTTTCCAAGCCAAACAGCGAAGATGTTTATGATGTTGTCTATTCAGTGATGAGCGAGTCTGAGCCAGAGCGGTTTCCAAAAATTTATTAAAGAGTAAATTCTGGAGTTTCTATAAACGAACTCTTATTGAGAGCACGGTCTTTTATTTGTACCCTAATTTTTAAAGGCTTAATACTGAAGAAAGCTTTAAAGAGAGTTGAACCCATTCCGTATCTAATTGTTCCTTCTAAGGGTGATCCGGGTTTATCTTTAAACAAAATAGGAAATCTTCCATCAAATGTGCCTCCACAGCCGGGATAATCAAATTCTTTTGTTAAGTCAAATTCAGTAAATGAGCCATCCGCATTCTTAACCAAAAAATCAATGGTTATGTTGTAGTAATCAGGATTCAATTCAAAGTACAAGGTGTCTTTAACTATGTTGTTCTCACGTATCACATCCCAATTAACGCAGTTGTAAGGTTTAATGAAGTCGGGGAGGGTATCATAATTAGGGTTAGTTCTTTTGTCTTCATAATTCAAAAACGAACCATCCGGAAAACGGAAATAATATTTATTATTATAGGGAGCTGCTGTTTCAGATGGATCGAGACCTAAGTCACCATCTCCGTCCTTAAATTTTAAAGTCAATATCAGCGAATCGTAGTTGGAGTCAAATGCTGTTCCATATTCCCTGTAAACAATGCTCTCAAATTCAATTTGGGGTTGTATTGGATACTCCGGTGGGGTAAAGCAAGCACCAGCAACAAGTCCAATTAATAAAAAAAGCCCGAATCCTCGTATCAATCTCATTTTCTACCTTTAGCCTTTGTAAAATAAACAACAGTTGGACACATTCAAAAGTTTTGAAGATTCTTTGTATTTGATAAACGAGGGCAGCTTTGAAGATATTGCGCTTCGTTTATTCAGATTTCAAGCAGAGAATAACCTTGTTTACAGTCAATATCTAAGGTTTTTGGATTGTAACCCTTACGAAATTCGCTCGATTGAAAATATTCCATTTTTACCGATCAGTTTCTTTAAAACACAAGTTGTAAAAACAGGTACTTGGCAACCTGAGTTGGAGTTTTCAAGTAGCGGAACTATGGGGATGATTACAAGTAAACACCTTGTTAAGGATACCGCCTTCTATTTAAAAACATCACAAAATATTTTTGAACGATTCTATGGATCGTGCAAAAATTTTCATTTTCTAGCACTTCTTCCATCGTACCTGGAAAGAAAAGGATCTTCATTAATTGCTATGATGAATCACTTTATTCAAGCGAGTAAATCAACCCATTCGGGATTCTATCTGAGTAATCATGATGAATTAAAGCGCAAAATTCAGTTTTTACAGAAGGATGACAAGAAGGTTATACTTTGGGGTGTATCTTTTGCGTTGCTTGATTTAGCGGAATCAGAGGAGATTGATTTAAGTAATTGTATTGTAATTGAAACCGGAGGAATGAAGGGGCGCAGGAAAGAGATGATTCAACAGGATGTTCATGAATACTTAATAAGTAGATTTAACGTACCCGTTATTCATTCAGAATATGGGATGACTGAACTCATGTCTCAAGCTTATTCTCAATTAAGGGGTTACTATCAATGTCCACCTTGGATGAAGGTTTTTGTCAGAGATATTAACGATCCATTCTCTCTTGTGAATGGTAGGGCAGGGGCGATAAATATCATCGATCTGGCAAATTTTCACTCCTGCGCGTTTATTGAGACCCAAGATTTAGGCAGGATAGATGATTTGGGGAATTTCGAGGTGTTGGGTAGAATTGATAATAGTGATGTGAGAGGTTGTAATTTACTGGTCGAGTAGTCATTTTTGTCGCTAAACTGCAATTTCCTCACATTTTGTTTGCTGAGATTTAAAAGATTGATATTTTTGTCCATATTAAAGCCACTAAAATGAAGAAAATTCTAGCTTTTGTTGCCCTTCTTGCATTTCTGACTTCATGCAGTCAGTACACTTGCCCTACGTATAGCAAGAAAGAGGTTAAGAAAACTACCCCTGAAGCTCGCATTTAAGCGATTTTCAAAGGTATTTTTTGACTTCAGCAGGCCCAATTGTGGCTTCGCTCATTATTATTAATCGCTCTACCACGTTCCTAAGTTCCCGGATGTTTCCCGTCCAGTCGTGCTTTTGAAGCAGTTCAGTTGCTTCTTTATTCAGTTGTTTTTTCTTCGACCCGTATTCATTGGCAATGTCTCCAAGAAATTTTTCTACTAGCACAGGAATATCTTCTGATCGATCATTTAATGAAGGAACCTTAACTACAATTACAGACAACCGATGGTAGAGATCTTCGCGAAAGCGATGTTCAGCAATTTCTTTTTTGAGGTCTTTATTTGTTGCAGCAAGTACACGCACATTAACTGAAATATCTTTGTCGCCACCTACTCGGGTGATTTTACTTTCTTGCAGTGCTCTTAGCACTTTAGCTTGAGCGGCCAGACTCATGTCTCCGATTTCATCTAAAAATAATGTGCCACCTTCTGCTTGCTCAAACTTACCAATGCGTTGTTTTATGGCCGAAGTAAAAGAACCTTTTTCGTGACCGAACAATTCGCTCTCGATTAATTCGGAAGGGATTGCGGCACAGTTAACTTCAATAAATTGATTACTACTGCGCGAACTCTTTTCATGCAGTTGACGCGCTACTAATTCTTTGCCTGATCCGTTTGGTCCGGTGATAAGTACCCTCGCCTCTGTGGGAGCAACCTTGTCAATCATTTCCTTTACTTCAAGCAAAGGTTTTGAGTTTCCTATGATCTCATACTTGAGAGTGACTTTTTTCTTTAATGTTTTGGTTTCCTTAACGAGATTGTTTTTGTCAAGCGCATTTCGAAGTGTGATGAGCAATCGATTAAGGTCAGGGGGCTTTTGAAGAAAATCGTAGGCACCGAGTTTGGTGGCGTCCACTGCAATCTCGGTAGTGCCGTGTGCTGAAATCATTACAAATGTAGAAGCAATTCCTTTTTCTTTTGCTTGTTGCAATACTTCCATGCCATCCATCTTGGGCATTTTTATATCGCAGAACACCACATCATAATGTTCGCTTTCTAATTTAGCCAACCCCTCGGCACCATCTTTGGCTTCGTCAACTTCTAACTTTAATTCCTTCTGGTCTTTAAGAATGTCTTTTAACACAGCACGAATGCTGGCTTCGTCTTCAATAAGGAGTACTTTAGGCACGATCGTAAATATTATTTGTTAATAAGTAAGTTCAAAAAAATGCAAGTCTGTAAGCCGGGTTCTGTTTCCCGATCCCGATAGCTATCGGGATCGGGATGCCTATCATTTATCTAGCTCTAATGTTGCCATTAGAATCAAGCAGCCTACCCAATCACGCCAGCTCACGCTATTAGCGAGCAGCTAATCACTTTCATGAGCGTGACCTATTTGGCCTTTCAACTCGTAAGGTTTACCATGCGTCTGAAATCACTTTCAAGACCGGTGGGCTCTTACCCCACCTTTTCACCTTTTCTCACACCTAAGCGCGAGTAGTTTGTTTTCTGTGGCACTTTCTGTCTCCCTCTAAAAAGCGGAATCCTTCCCGTTAGGAAGTACGATGCTCTATGTTGCCCGGACTTTCCTCTCTCATTCAAAAAAGAACAAGAGCGATAAGCCGACTTGCATTCTTGCAAAGTTACATACTTAAAGTGAAATGGTAGAGGAGATTAGTGGATATCCGAATCGGTCAATTTTAATTCGAACTGGTCGGCAAGATTAGCAACTTCCTGAAGGGTTTCTTTGATAGTGCCCTCCGATGCAGTGTCAATTGGTGCTATTGCTTCTATCTGCAAATAATTATCGGTTACAATAAACCGACTGTAATTGAACATTACAGATTGCTCGAGCAGCATTTTGTAATCAACGCTTGACTTTAAGGCACATACTTTTGAAGCAAGTGAGATGAGCCTTTTTTTATTCTCCGTTTCGCGGATGGTGCCAATTACGGTTTGAAATCGATGGCCTGGTACTGGCACAATGATGATTGAGTGAGATTGATCATACTCGGTAAACTGACCTCCAATCTCATCGGCATACTTTTTCATGAAGGCATTTAAATCCATGGCTATAGAAGGTTTAGGTATAACAAGGTAATGATTTTTTGATTCGAATCAGAAATAAAATAGATGACCTTTTACTTTCCCTTGAGATATCTCCAATGCAGGTGCAGGTAATTTTATCATATTCGCCACGTAGATTAATGAATTTATCAGCTTGGACTTTGATTTTATTGCTGTCAAGTCAAAATCAATTCCAATGAAGTATTGCCGGTAAGGCATTAAATTTTGATTGATATTGTCCACATCATTGGCGTAAAGCATGCCCTCGGCACCATAGCCGAATGTGAGGTTAAGCCATTTTGGAAATCGCAAAAATTTATCAATATCTACCGATAACCAATACGTTTGTCCGTTGTAATCTTTAATAATTTCTTCAAAGAATCCATCACCTAAAACTTCAGGTCTTTGTGGTGCATAAGCAGTGCGATGGAAAGAGAACTTCGGATAGATCCTTACTTCATCCCAAATAAGTTGTTGGCCAATATAAAAACCAGCACCTAAAGCGTTTGCAGCTAAGTCTGAAACGGAAGCTCCATAGCCAGCAGAAAATCCATCCAATACTTCTATGGACGACATAACTGCAAAACTTGTTATAGTACTAGCAACATCAGATTTTCTTTTCGACACTCCACTCCATTGAAGTGTTCTGGAACCTATAGAGGAAAGCTGAAACGCAGAATAGAAATGTCCCACCTTATCCATTTGTTTCCATTCATGAGAATCATCAAAAAAATGAAAGGGCTCTTTGTCGTATTGACTATACCAAATCGAGCTAAGAGCAATCATACTCCCGGTGTAAGCCACTGCTGATCCAATGACTACTGTTCTTAGTCGTTTTGGATTTACGTTTGAAATTGAATCTGAATTTTGGGCATAAACGGATTGAGACATACCAATAGTAATTAGTATGGGTACAATACATTTTTTGACTAATGAGCCTAAATAATTATGAAGGTTATTGGTTACTCTCGTCATTTTCAAGAACGGCTTCTTCATTAGCAGGATCTTCCAAAATTTCTTTTCTCCTTTTATCGCGAGATGAACTGATAAGATCTTTTAACTGGTTGAAATTTTGAGTGTGGAGTAGACTCACGCCCGTAGTAATGGCAGTTTGTGTACCAACCGAATTATTAATTTGATTATAGTTGTAACGACTGTACATTTTTATTTTAAACTTTCCATCCGGAGTAAGAATGTAATCAACGGTCCAGTCGCCAAGCATGGAAGCTACTTCCGATCCACTACTATACTGACTACCGAAAGAACCATCGCGGGTTACACGCAACCTTCCATTCAAAAAGGAATAAGTCAGCCGTAATTGAAACGTGTTAAAGGCTTCCTGATCTAATGATCCGAGGTCAATATCAATTTCCAGATTTTGATCTACCTGGGTAAGCCAGTAACTTAATTGATTTGATAGTAATTCGCTTACAGAATTGGATAATGAGCCACTGGTGCTAAAAGCATCGGGTGGTGAAAATCTACGAAGGATAATTAAACTAAAAACTTGTCGCTCCAGTTCCTGATCATCTAATTTCGCCTTAAACGCATCGAATGCCAAGTTAGGTTGAATCGTTTCTCCGGTATCGGTAATAATATTGTCAGGTAGATCTTTTGCCTCTATATCAAAAGATATTTGTGGGGTTAACATGGGGCCTTCAAGTTTAAGCAAAACCTCAACTGGATACTTTCTTCTGGCCTGTGGTGTGGAAATAATATCTTCACTTTGGTTTGGCAAAATAGGACTCAAAGAAGCCATCTGGCGATAACTGGCAGTAAGGTTAAGCAGTCCTGCATATGGATCGCCTGACCAACTAATCCGGCTTCCTTTTGTGATATTAAATTCCTTGTTAAGAATATTATACAGAGTGAAGTTGTAATTACCCTGTACAAATTCAAACAGTCCAAACATATTAAACTCGCCTTTGGTGTCAATCTTCAAATTGATATCGCCATTGCCGTAGCCACGAATTATATCACCTGCCTTTATATCGAAAATAATTTCTGTATACGCATCAGGGGTTATGTCTAAGTTAAGATCAAGTACAATACCGGTTGGATCACTTGATTGCGTTAATATTTTTTTCTCTTCGGTAGCCGCATTTTTTACGGAATCTGAAAAATTAACAAATGTGATGAATTCACTCTGTTCCACAGATCCTGATCCACTAATGGGAATATAGATGCGTGTATTTTTAGAGGTGCGTGCCGTAGCCGATATTTTCATATTTGATAGCGGCCCGAACATATTGAGGTTGCCGGTACTATAGGCTTGTCCGTAAAATAAACTATTATCTTTTGAGGTTGTGTTAAGAACCTGAAAATTGGTAAAGTTTGCATCTAGTACAATTCGGAATTTTGAAAAATTGCGGTGTGTTAAATAGCCGTCCAGGTAGCCGCTATTACGTTGGCCATCTTGTAAATTAAAATCCTTAAAAATGATTTTGTCTGGAGTGATTCCAAGTGTTCCTTGAAATGAATACAGCGTTTTAAGGTAGTCAATCATAATCTTTCCACCTTCAATTTTTCCTTCACCTTCAATAAGCGGTTGAGAAAAGGTTCCGGTTATTTCATAATTACCTGATAACTCACCATCCATTTGAGAGAAAATTCCTTTTAGAAATGGTTCAATAAGTTTGATGTTTGTTTCTTCTAACTTAGCATTTAGGAATAATGGACTTTTATCTTTTGGATTGTAATAACCATTCAATGTCAATGTTCTTTTTTCAGCACGTTCTATCAAGAAGCTGATATCAAATCTATCTTTATCGCGGTTCCATGTATTGGCGCCAGTAACATTGCCAACTAAGAATTCATCTACCATCAATTCTTTAATCGTTATGTTGTTTTGTATGAATATTTCTTTGTAGATGTCTTTTGCTTCCATGCTTCCATTTACAATGCCATTCAGTTTTGAGGAGCTAATTGAATTTAAGACATTAAGGTTTAGGTTTGCTAGTGAAAGCGTAAGCGATTGTTCTGGATCTTCGGAAATAAACCCATCCAATAGCAGCGACTCGTCTCCGTTAAATAGTTTTAAGTTTTTAATTTTCCATTCTTTTTTCTTTTGAAGAATAAAATTTTGTTGACTGATCTGCCATTTTTTATCGAGTACTTGAAATTGTGTTGGAAGTATTTTTATTCGAGTGCTATCAGTTAAAAAATCAATTTCAGATTGTATGCGGGCAAAATTTGTAGTGCCTTCCTGATCAAAATCTAACGTAAGATCGATATGATCTTTGTTCCAGATGGCTTCCGAAAATAAGTCTTTAGTAATAAATACCTTGGATATTTCTTGTCTCCTAGAGTTTATTGTTAACATGGCTAAAACACTTGTACTGTCTCGAATCTTTGAGCCCGAAAACTCAATTTCATTGTTAATAAACTTCTTTCCTTGATACGTGATAGTATCAATTTTTGCAAAAGCTTGAAGTAGTGAAGTAAATCCGTTTGAAAAACTGCCTTCAAGGTGGGTTTTGCTGGCGACTGACACATCTACCTTAACCAGGGTAAGTATGGGATTGATGTCGTGAAGGTTGATCATGAAATCTACTTTATAATCCTGGCCGCCTTTCGTTTTGTTAGCATAATAGGTTATCAATTCGTTGGGATCATTACGTACGTTGAGCTGAAATTCGCTTACCAACCTATTTATGTCTTGAAATAATGAGGAATAGAAGAAGTTGCCTATCATATCGACATCGGCAAAAGAACTTCTAAGCTGAAGGTTTCTCTGATCCTCAGCAAAAAATGATTTTATTGAAACGGAATCTACGGTAAGTAATTGTTCATGATAGATGATCTCGGCATTACGTAAAACAATTTCACCAAATAAGCTGTCCAACTGCAATCCCTTCGTTTCTATTTCAATGGAAGTTCTAACGAACAATGGTTTTGGGGTTAGTTTTAATCGATCAGCGAATAACGTATCTAATCTTGCTTTAATCGAAATCAACTCTTGTCCTTTGCGAATATTGATGGAGCCATCGGCAGTTAATTTTATATTAGGATCGTTAATGTTAATTTTTCCGTTGAATAGCTCTTTGGCAAACCGGGCATCGGTTGTAATGTTAACGTATTCGTATTGACGAATTCCAATAGAATTAATTTTCCCTACAAGCGTAAAGTCGGCTGTCTCTCTGGTGAGCCCTTTACCATTAACTCTGCCGTTTAATGTAACCTTCTTAAAAGTAGAAGTATCTTGAAGTAACAGTCCAAGATTAAAATCAATGAGTGTTAAGTTGCCGCTAAAGGTAGATTCATCAATGCGGGTTTGATCAATTTTTAGATTTATATCAGATTTTATTTGACCGAAAGCGCCCCTAAAATCTCCGTTGGCAACAAAGTCCTCAATAAATCCAGTAAACTTACCCGTTAATCGAAACTTACCGAGCGGAGCTAATTTTTCGAATACATTTTTAGGAAATAAGAATGCCATATCTTGAATTGCAATGCTTCCTTCTTTTATATCCAGATTAATGAAGGTTTCATTGATCGTGGGAAGGCCGTCTAATTGTAGTCTGCCTTTTATTTTTGTGGCGCCCAAAGCTATTTCCATATCTTGTAACAAGAATCTGGAAATCTTTCCGGAGATGTTTCCGCTAACTTCAATGGGTTGGGGGAGTGGCTTTACGCCTGGGGTAAATAAGACTAAATCTTGTGGATAGAGAATCGTGTTTTTGAGTGTGGCTTTTAAAGTTACTTTGTTATTAAAGTCATTAAGATCGGCTAAGCTTTTGTATTTAAAGATTAGTGTATCAGAAATTTTACTTTCCCCTATGCTTGCATTTAGTCCTATAAACTCCATGGAAGTTTGAGATACACGGAAATAAGTGGAAAGATTCTGAATCGGGAGTTTGCAGTTTTTCTCTTCAGCAATTAGTGTACTCAATCTAAACTGAATGGTGTCACCAATAACATTGAAGTTACGAGCATCGGCTTCGTCAATTTTTAGTGTGATATGATTGTAATCAAATGCTTTGGGGATCGAATCTTTTTGAGGATCATGAAGAGTAAAGGTTGTATTGTAAACTCCAATCTCACCAATATTAACTTTCGGGGGAGTTCCCTTTCCACCACCCGATGACAGTTTGTTGATTTCAGCAATAAAGAGATTGATGTTAAAGTCTCTTGTGGAATCTGAATCTGAAATTTTTACAAGGTTAACACTTCCATTATTCAGTGAAGCCGCATCGAGATTGATGTTTTTATCCAGTAGGATAGTCGAAAGACTGAAATTTACCTGAACCTTCTCAAGTTCAACCATTTTATTTTTAGCAGGATCTTTAATTAGTAATCCGGTAATCTCCAGGCGATCGTACCAAATCAAATAAATTTGGTCATAGGTAATTTCAAACCCTGATATTTTGGAAAAATTTGAAGTGATTCTGCTAACTACTGAGGTTTGAACTGCCGGAATTTGAAGCAAAAAAAATCCTGAAACCATCAGTATCAATAACACATAGGTTCCATAGAGCAAAATCCTTTTGATCCAGCTTAAAACACGAATTTTGATAACTTGCAGTTTCATTTACTAAAATGCTTCCTGTAATTCTTTCTATCGAGTCCTCTTGTGATGAAACCTCAGCCTCTATTATACAACATGGCAAGGTACTTAATAATGTAATTGCCTCACAAACAGTGCACCAGAAATATGGGGGTGTAGTTCCCGAGCTTGCCTCGCGGGCTCATCAACAGCAAATCCTTCAGGTAGTAAACGAAGCAATGACCTCTGCAGGTATTTCATCCTCATCTTTAACTGCCATTGCTTTTACTCGTGGGCCAGGCTTGTTAGGATCATTGTTGGTGGGTGTTTCTTTTGCCAAAGGAATGGCTGTTGCGTTAGATATTCCGCTCATCGAGGTGAATCATATGGAGGCTCATGTGTTGGCGCACTTCATTGATGATCCCAAACCCTCCTTTCCATTTCTCTGCTTAACGGTAAGTGGGGGCCATACTCAGATAGTGTTAGTGGAAAGTCATTTGGAGATGAAGGTAATCGGTGAAACGCGTGATGATGCCGTTGGGGAAGCATTTGACAAAGCGGCAAAGATTATGGGACTTCCTTACCCGGGTGGACCATTGATTGATCAGTATGCTCAATTGGGTAATTCAAAAGCATTTCAATTTCCGGATACTGTTATTCCTGGTTATGATTTTTCGTTCAGCGGCATCAAGACCGCTTTTTTATATTTTCTTCGGGATAATAAATTAAAAGATCCTGACTTTGTTGAAAAAAACAGAAATGATATTTGCGCAAGCCTGCAAAAACATTTGGTTGGCATGCTAATGTCGAAACTAAAAAAGGCCTCTGATGAAACAGGTATAAAGCAAGTGGCTATTGCCGGAGGTGTTGCTGCTAATTCAGGATTGAGGAAATCATTGCAAGAGTATTCAAAGAAGTATGAGTGGCAAGTATTTATTCCTGATTTTGAGTACTGTACTGACAATGCAGCTATGATTGCGATGGCTGCTCACTATAAATTTATAGAGAATAAGTTTAGTGCATTGGATGTGGCTCCTTTAGCCAATCTCTCAATTTAGATTATGAAACTCATTTTTAAACCAGGAGATAAAAAGGTTTACATGAAAAAAGTCAATGAATCTGACTTGGCAACCTTTCATGGTGAGACTTTGCATTCGGTTTATTCAACGTTTGCCTTGGCACGTGATTTCGAGTGGTCTTCCAGATTATTTTTTTTGGAGATGAAGGAAGCGGATGAAGAAGGTGTAGGTACTTTTTTAAGTATCACACACCACAATCCTGCAAAAGTTGGCGAGGAAGTTGCAATAACAGCCACGGTAGAATCTATACGTGGTAACGAATTAATTTGTATGATTGAAGCAGTTTGTGGGGAGAGAATAATTGCCTTAGGCAAGACAGGGCAGAAGATGTTGAAAAAAGATAGGTTAAAAGAGCTATTTGCTTGACAAATAGATAATTAATTATGGCGGAAAAGAGATTTTCAAATACGGTTAATATTCGGAATAAACAGGCATCCTTTCAATATGAATTGCTGGATCAGTTTGTGGCAGGCATTGTTTTGCGAGGCACCGAAATAAAATCAATCCGCGAAGGAAAAGTGAATTTGCAAGATGGATATTGTTATTTTAGCAAGGGTGAATTTTTTGCCAAGGGAATTAATATAACGCCCTATGCCCAAGGAACACATTATAACCATGAAGAGGCACGCGAACGTAAACTCTTGATGAAGAAATCAGAGTTAAGCAGGTTGGAAGCAAAGTCGGAGGAGAAAGGATTAGCGCTGGTGCCACTCAGATTGTTTATCAACGACAGAGGCCTGGCGAAGTTAGAGATTGCATTGGCGCGAGGTAAAAAATCTCATGATAAGAGAAATACTATTAAAGAGAAGGATATCAAACGCGAGTTGAGTAGAATTAAAATTGGTTAAGTGTTAGGCATGGAAGTATTAGGATATGGAGTTTGCAGATTGTCTTTGGTGTCGATTCGCCAAAGCCCGGAGGAACATGCTCCCATAACTACTCAATTGCTATTTGGCGATCATTATGAAGTGCTCAATGCAACTGATCACAAAGAATGGATCTACATTCGTATTCATTTTGATGGCGCACTTGGCTGGTTAAGTGCTGATCAACATCATGGGATTACGCAGGAATATTTTGATCAGATCAATCACGCTAACTTTAAGATCACAACCGATCTTACCTGTAGTTTACTTTTCAAGAAAAGTCCATTAACTATTTTGTTGGGAAGCATTGTTCCTATTTCAAATTCAGAGTTATTCAAAATTGAAGAACAATTTGCTTTTAATGGAGAAGCAAAAAGTCTCGGACAAAAACGCGAAGTTGAATTTTTGAAAAGCATTGCCCTAAAGTATTTGAATGCCCCGTTTTTAGCAGGCGGTAAGAGTCCTTTTGGTATTGATGCTTCAGGGTTAATTCAAATCGTGTTCAAAATTTCCGGTTTCCTGCTTCCGCGACATTTGGATAGACAAATCACAGAGGGAAAGAAGATTGAAAAGTTGGATGATGCTCTTCCGGGAGATGTTGCTTTCTTTCATGATCTTTCTAAAAAACGTTTACATGCAGGAATTGTATTAGAGGATCAGAAAATTATTCATGCTGATGGCCGGGTTCGTATCGACCACCTGTTGGAGGATGGAATTTTAAGAGCAGATTCAAAAATCTATACGCATTCTTTACTTGAGATCCGAAGAATTCTCAACCCTGCTTAGCATCAAATCATTTCTGAACAAGTAAGAAGCAGGATTGTTTGATCTTGATAAACCCAAACTTTCGGGTTATATTTCACACTATGAATAGCCGGGTTTTGGTGCTAAATCAGGATTCTAGTCCGCTCATGGTTTGCTCCGTGCAGCGAGCCTTTGTTATGGTTTACCTAAACAAAAGTGAATTGGTGCGTCCCGCCAATGGCCACCGAATCAATTCTATCACTCAATCTTTTCCTATGCCATCGGTAATTAGATTAAACCGATATGTAAATGCTCCCTATAAAGGCGTGAGCCTAACCCGGCAAAATGTTTTTAAGCGCGATAATTTTGAATGTCAATATTGCGGAACACGAAGAGAATTGACACTAGATCACATGATTCCAAGTTCGCGTGGCGGAGCGCATACTTGGACAAATCTTGTCACCGCATGCAAGCGATGTAATGCAAAGAAGGGAGATTTTACTCCTGAGGAAGCGCAGATGACGTTGTATCGCAAACCGTACAAACCATCTTATTCCCTTTTTCTTCGGGATGGAAATACACCCCGCACCGATTGGGATGAATATTTGGGCGCTTAAAACCAGTTAAAAATTTAACGTAAAGATTGTCTTTACATCGGGTTCGGATTTTACCGTTAACGAGCCATTGTGCATTTGCATGATTTGTCGTGATAAGGCAAGACCAATTCCTGACCCCGTTTTTTTGGTAGTGAAGAATGGAATGAAAATTCGTTCAATTGCTTCCGGAATTATTCCCGAACCATTATCGATCACTTCAATGGATACTGAATTATCATGGAAGAAACCATTTAGTTCAATGCTCGGATTTTCAACATGCTCTAAAGCTTCCATTGCATTTTTAATCAGGTTGATTAATACTTGCTCAATCATTTCTTCATCGCCTTGAATAGTGATGTATTCCGATTCGCAATGATATCCAAACTGGATTGCGGTTTTCTTTAATTCAGGTCGCATGAACTGAGCTACCTTTTCGAGTAAATCTTTTACCCGAATGCTTTTTATTTTTGGTTGCGGAAGGGAAGTGTACTCACGATACGCATCAATGAATTTAATTAATCCTTTGCTTCGGTTTTCAATCGTAGTTAAGCCTTCACGCAAATCTTCTGCACCTTCACTTTGCAATTCGTAATGGTTTTCAGTTTTGGTCATGTCATGATCCAAAATTTCGCGTAGGGTAGAAGTGAGTGACGAAATTGGAGTGATCGAGTTCATGATTTCGTGGCGCAGCACGCGGGTTAAGTTTTGCCACGCATCCAACTCTTGCTTTTGTAATTCGTTTTGAATGTTTTGTAGGGTGACTAACTTAACGGTGTTGCCACGAATTCGTAATTCAGTTGCCTGCAACGTAAGCAAGTATTCGTTGCCCGATTTATACAACGTACTTTTTCCGGATTGCACCTCCATCAATGCCTGATAGAGCTTTGGATTTGTGTCAGCCAACTCATTTACATTTTTTAAACCTGCAATGCCAATAAAGCGTTTGGCATTTGTATTCATTAATTGAACTTGGCCATCGGGATCAAATGAAATGATGCCCGTTCTTACTTGTTGAACAATCGTGTTTAGGTATTGCCAATGTTCTTCTTTTTCGGTTCGTGTATTTCTAAATGCTTCCAGTACTTCGTTGAACGCTGTGTTCAATTCTCTGAAACTTCTACCCAGTTTATTATCGTTGGCAAAGCCAGAAAGAAAATCTGAATACTTTACCGATTCAAGAAAGCGGGTAAGTTTTCGATTAGTCTGTGAAGTGAATCGATATAACTCAACTAATTGCCCAATAATGATAAAGGAAGTAAGGCCAGCAGCAAAAATCATGTTCGGCCTGCTTACCATAAACACGAAGAGTGCCATCACAAGCCCCAACAGCACAACCCTAAAGGCAACCCGAAAACGAAAATCGTTAAAACCCATTTGTAGTAAATAGTAGTTAGTCCTTTTTTCCTAGTCTTTAAATTGACGGGTTATTAGTTGGTAGTAGGCGGAATGTAGTCTGCAGCGATTGACTGCTTACTGAATACTGCTTACTGACTACTTTTCTTAGTGTAAACATAAACACTTAAAGCCCATGTTTCTCTAACCTTCGATACAAGGACGAACGGGTAAGTCCTAATTCAGCAGCAGCCTGAGTAATATTCCCATTATACTTCTTTAGCACTTTCCGGATTAAAAGTTTTTCAACTTCTTCCAGATTAAACTGATCCAAATTTATTTGTTGCTCACCTTCTTTTGCTTGAGGTGCCGTAAAGTTGAAGTCTTCGGGTTGAAGTACAGAAGAGTTGCTCAGGATAATTGCGCGTTCCAATGAATGTTGCAGTTCGCGAATATTTCCCGGCCATGGATGTTTAGTCATGCGCGTCATGGCACCTTCGCTTATTTTGGTGATGTTTTTTCCATAGCGGGTTGAGTAATGCTTTAAGAAGTGATGAGCTAACAAGGGAATGTCTTCAATCCGATCCCGCAAAGGTGGAATTTCAATTTCGATTGTATTGATGCGATACAATAAATCCTGACGAAAGCGATTCTCTTTCACCATTTCGTAAAGCGGAAGATTAGTGGCACAGATCAATCGCAAATCAATCAAGGTTTCTTTGTTGGCACCTACGCGACTCACTCTTTTATTTTGAATAGCGGTAAGAAGTTTTGCCTGCAAAGGCATTGAAAGATTTCCAATCTCATCGAGAAACAAAGAACCTTGATTTGCCATTTCAAATCTTCCGGCACGATCTTCTTTTGCATCGGTAAACGATCCTTTCTTATGGCCAAAGAGTTCGCTCTCAAAGAGTGTTTCAGTAATCGAACCTAAATCAACACTTACAAACGATTCACTTTTACGTGCAGAGTTTCTATGAATAGCCCGAGCTATTAATTCTTTGCCAGTTCCGTTCTCACCCAATATCAAAACGTTGGCATCGGTTTGAGCTACCCGTTCTATAGTTTGAAAAATGCGTTGCATCACCTGGCTTTGGCCGATGATGTCGGCATACTTTTCATTGATGGCTTGATTGATCTCTTGATTTTTGGTCTTCAATGTTTCAACCTGATCGCGTGATTCGCGCAATCGCATGGAAGAAAAAATAGTAGCTAGCAGCTTTTCATTTTCCCAAGGCTTCAACACAAAATCAGTGGCTCCGGCTTTAATCGCTTTCACGGCCATTTGCACATCACCATATGCGGTTATCAAAACAACTACAGCGGAAGGATCAATACTTAAAATTTTCTCTAACCAATAATATCCCTCGCTACCGCTGCTTACATCTTTTGTAAAGTTCATGTCGAGCAGGATTACATCGTAATCTTCATTGCTCATGAGTGCTGGTATTGCCTCGGGATTTTTCTCAATATCTACTTGCGCCACGTGCCGCTTCAGGTACATTTTAGCAGCCTTTAATAAATCTTCGTTGTCGTCAACGATCAGGATTTTGCCTTGCTTAGAGTCAGACATATTATGGATTCAATTTTTTGCTTCGTCCGCAAGTGGGCAATATTAGTACCGAAATCGAGATACTTGTTATTTCGCTCAAATCGCAAGACTGGCGAATCAAAGATAGGAAGTCTTGTCCGTATGCGGACAGATACGTTCACATGTGAACGAGAATGATTTAAATTATCCTTAAAATCCATCTTTATTCCACTTATTTCCGTTGGCACGCTTGTTGGCAAGTGCATGGCAGATTTTAATTACACAGGTTTAAGAACTATATGGATAAGAAGATTGCAAAGAAGAACTGGACGCTGAAGCGGATAGCAACCTACGGAGGTATTGCCTTGCTGGTTAGTTTTATTGGGTATCAATTTATTTTTGCCGACCGCAGATCGACCTTTAAAACCGATAAGGATAAGCTAACAATCTCAACCGTTCAGAGGGGAGAGTTCAAAGAATTTATTCCCCAAACAGGAACCGTTGAACCAGCACGCACGGTCTATCTGGATGCAATTGAGGGTGGAAATATTAAAAACATTGTTAGCGAAAGCGGTAAGATGTTGAAGAAAGGTGATGAAATTCTGGAACTCACCAATCTTAACCGGGAATTGACTGTGCTTCAACAGGAAGCTTCCTTCAATGAAAGTATTAACAGAGCTCGCGAAACAAAACTGAGCATAATGCGAAATGATTTGGAGCAACGCCAAACATTAGCACTGATTGAAAATCAATTAAACTTGTTGGAACCTCAATACAAACGTCAAAAACAATTGTTTGAGAAAAAATTGATTGCCAAGCAAGAGTTTGAACAAACTGAAGCTAACTACAGGTACAATCTTGAAAGAAAGCGCATCACGTATGAGGTATACAGAAATGATTCAATAGACAGAATCCGCCAGCTTAAGTTTACGGCAGAGTCTGAACAAAAGATGATGGCGAGTTTAGACGGACTTTCCAAAATTCTGGATAACCTTGTGATTCGTGCTCCTATTGATGGCCAACTTTCAACTCCACACTGGGAGATTGGACAAGCCGTGAGTCAAGGTCAGCGGTTAGGGCAAGTTGATATTGTCGGAAGTTATAAAGTGCGTGTGCCAATAGATGAATTGTATTATCCAAAAATTTCAGTGGGCTTACCTTCAACAACAAGCTATGCAGGAAAGGATTATAGACTTGTGATCAACTACATTTATCCAACCATTCAGAATGGACGTTTTGAAGTGGATATGGATTTTGTGGGTGAGACACCCAATGATATTAGAAGAGGTCAATCTCTTCGATTGCGAATTGAACTTGGTCAAGCTTCAGAGGAACTGCTCTTGCCTGTTGGTGGATTTTATAAAGACACCGGTGGTAATTGGGTGTTTGTGTTGGATAGCGATGATAAAGCTGTGCGCAGAAATATTAAGCTTGGACGGAAGAATACTGAAAACTTTGAGGTGCTGGAAGGACTGCAGCCTGGCGACCGTGTAATCACTTCTTCGTACGAGAATTTTGGAAACAACGAGGTTTTAATTTTGAATTGATGCAACTATTTAACAGAACGGGCGTCTAATACAGAGAAATTGAATTATAACAGTAACCTTTGAGAAAAAATAAAGTAATCTTTAAAACTATACTCCTAAACACTTCATCTAACAATAAACCGAACCGGTTATGATCAAATTAAAAAATCTAGAAAAAGTTTACACTACTGAAGAAGTAGAAACCACCGCCCTCAACAACATTAATGTTGAAATTAAAGGTGGTGAATTTGTGGCCATCATGGGTCCCTCAGGTTGCGGTAAATCAACCTTATTGAATATTTTGGGTCTGCTCGATAATCCGTCAGGTGGCGAATATCATTTTGGTGAACACGAGGTAGCAAAGTATTCTGAGCGTCAGCGTGCTCAATTGCGCAAGGGTTCAATCGGCTTTGTATTCCAAAGCTTTAACCTCATTGATGAGTTAACCGTTTTTGAAAATGTAGAACTTCCGTTATTGTATTTAAAAGTACCTTCTGACGAGCGCAAGAGACGTGTGGAAGAAGTACTTGAGCGCATGAACATCATGCATAGAAGAAATCACTTTCCGCAACAGTTATCAGGTGGACAGCAACAACGTGTTGCTATTTCACGCGCTATTGTTGCAAAACCAAAAGTAATCCTTGCGGATGAACCGACAGGTAACCTTGACTCAGCCAATGGCGAGGAAGTAATGAAGTTGCTTTCTCAATTGAATGAAGAGGGCACTACCATCGTAATGGTTACCCACTCACCCTACGATGCAAACTATGCGCATCGCATTGTGAACTTATTTGATGGTAAAGTGGTGACTGAGAATATCAAAGAACAATTTCATGTTTAGCACTACTACGCTTGTTGCACAAGCTTCGTAGCACATAGTACTAAAGATTTCAGGGAAGCAAGTTCCTTGATTCGTTCTTCATAGTTTAGGTTTAGGTTAGATAGGGCTCGTTCTGGTTTCAGGATGAGCCTTATTGTTTTATACCGTTACAATACCGAACATTCTCCTGTACACTTTTGAACAGAATAATTCATAGGAATTATAAATAACTACGTTCACGCTTTTTATTTAATTATTTTTAATCCTTCATCTTGCTGGCATCTTTCTTGACGTTGAATGCAACCATAACGAATCTACTTTAGTCTATACCCCATTAACCTCACATTATGATCAAAAACTACCTGCTCATCACCCTTCGTAGTATGATGAAAAACAAACTGTTCATCTTAATCAATGTGTTTGGGATGGGCATCGCGATTGCGTGCTGTATTACTGCCTATTTAAACTGGGATTTTAGTAATAGCTGGGATAATGTTCATGTAAAAGCCGATAAAGTTTATCGCGTACAGTTTTGGCGTGAGTTCCAAGGAACACGTAATCGGTATGGCTTAGCGCCTATGCCACTTGCAGGCCTTATCGATCAAAACATTAAAGATGTAGATAAAACGGTGCGCTATATGTCTTCGTACTGTGATGTTCGTATTGGCGAGGAAATATTTGGAGATCAAATGGCCTATGCGGATTCAGCATTCTTTGATTTTTTCTCCTATGAATTAAAATCGGGATCGTATGCCAACTTCTATGACAAGAAAAAAGTTTTTATCAGTGATGAAATTGCTAGAAAATATTTTAATAAGGAAGATGTAACGGGTCAATTTCTTACCCAAATAGTATTAGGAGCAGATGGAGTAAGAAGACCCAAAGAGTTTGAGATTGGTGGCGTGTTTAAGAAACCCAGGCTAAACACAAGTTTTGGGTTTGATATGATCACTCTCTTTGATAATTTTTGGGATGTCAATTTAGATCCTGAATTTACTGAAACAAATTGGAAAAGATGGACACATGTGTTGTTCTTGAAAATTGAAGATCCTGCGCAGGTGGCGTCAGTCACTAAGCAATTGCAGCAATATGTTGAGCCACAAAATAGGGTGCGTGAAGATTTTAAAGTAGGAGAGTACTACCTCGAGAATTTTAACGGAATGATGAAACGTAATCGTGCTAACCCCCGATTAGATAGCGATTACTTGGGTGGTGGTATTCCAGAAGAAGCAGTACTTGTTCCCTCCATCATGGCTGTACTTCTTTTGCTTCTGGCATGTTTCAATTTCACAAACACTTCCATTGCTATTTCAAGTAGGAGACTAAAGGAAATTGGAGTTAGAAAAGTAATGGGTGGAATGCGAAGTCAGTTAGTGGCGCAGTTTATGGGTGAGAATCTAATCCTTTGCTTATTAGGATTGGTTGCTGGTTTGCTGATGGCGGAATGGCTTGTACCTGCGTATGATTCTTTGTGGCCTTGGCTTGAATTACACCTTAGCTATTCTGAGAACATTGGATTCTTAGCCTTTATTTTTGTGCTATTGATTGCAACAGCTTTTATTGCAGGTTCATATCCTTCCTTTTATATAACCTCTTTCGAGCCCGTAAGTATTCTGAAAGGAAAAGCCAAATTTGGTGGCACTAATTGGTTTACACGGATTTTATTGGGAGGTCAATTTCTTATTTCGTTATTGATGATCATTATGAGTTTTGCTTTCTACCAAAATGGTAAGTATCAAAAGGATTATGATTTAGGCTTTGCAACTCATGGCGTTATTTCTGCCTGGGTGAATAATGAAGGCTCCTTCAATACATACCGCGATGCATTGTCAACCAATACGGACATTGAATTGATTGCGGGCACTCGTCATCATTTTGCAAATGCGTGGTATAACGATCCCGTAAAATTTGAGTCTGTAGAAAGGGAAGTAGACATCATGGATGTGGGTGATAACTACTTTGAAACAATGGACATGACGTTGATTGCGGGAAGAAAATTCCAAAAAGATTCGGAGACAGATCGAAAAGAATCAGTGCTGGTTACGGAAGAGTTGGTGAAACAGTTTGGCTGGACGGATAATCCAATTGGAAAGCGTTTAGTTTGGATGGACACGGTTCAGTTGTATGTTGTGGGCGTAGTAAAAAATGTATATGCCAGAGCTTTGTGGGCTCCCATACAACCTATGATGATTCGCTATACGTCACCGGATAAATACCAGCAACTTGTAGTAAAAATGGAACCTAAAAAGATTGCGGAGGTAAATGAGTATATGGAGAAAAAATGGAAAGAAGTTTTCCCCAATACCCAATACAATGGTCAAATGATCGATAGCGAATTGCAAGAAACAAATGAAATCAATGATAATATCGTAACGATGTTTGGCTTTCTTGGATTCTTCGGAGCGTTGATGACCGGCATTGGATTGTATACACTCGTTTCGCTGAATATTGTAAAGAAGATGAAAGAAATTGGCATCCGGAAAGTGTTAGGAGCTTCTATCGCAAACATTGCTGGGGTGATAAATTTCGAGTTCGTTGTTAATCTTGGCATTGCTACTGTGCTTGGTGGAACCTTAGGCTATTTTGCAACTGATTGGTTGATGCATTCAATTTGGGCATACTATAAAAATCTTGGGTTAGTGAGCTTAGGCGTTTCCGTTTTGTCAATGGTACTAATCGCCATTATGGCTGTAGGTTATAAAACAATAAGTACTGCTTCCTTAAATCCGACAAAGACACTTCGTGATGAATAAAATTCTCAGGTTCGGTGTAACATCGGGATAGGCCTGCACGTCTAACGCATACCTACCAAACCTTTTTGTCAGTGGATGCAACCTGTTCGTTAATTTCTGCATCATAGCCCTAACAACGAACCCTTATGTTTAAAAACTATTACAAGGTTGCCATCCGCAACATTCTCAAGTACAAATTCTTCTCAGCCATTAATATCATTGGTCTGGTGATTGGCATGAGTTGTTGCCTGCTCATATTTATTTATGTGCAGGATGAATTGAGCTATGATCAATTTCATACTGATTCTCAAAATATTTACCGAATTGCCTTGCATGGTCGTATTTCAGGGCAGGAGATAACTACCTCCAATTCCAGTTTACCGTTGGCGGCCGCCATGAAAAATGAAATTCCCGGGGTAGAAGACGTAATCCGATTAAGGCTTAGTAGCAGCGGGTTAGCCCTTCGGTATGAAGACCTTTCATTTGTAGAGGATAAAATTTTCTATGCCGATTCTAATTTCTATAAATTTTTCAGCTTCAAACTTCTAAGAGGTGATGCTAACACAGCATTAAACGAACCTAATTCTATTGTTATTACAGAAGCCTTGGCAACAAAATATTTTGGTAAAGAAGATGCAATTGGCAAAACATTAATTCTTGGTAATAGTAAAATTGCGTGTAAAGTAACAGCCATTGCTGAAGAGGCTCCATCCAATTCACATCTCCATTACGCGGGTGTAATTTCATTATCAACGGTTGAAAAAGATTATTACGATGGCTGGACTGGAAATTCTTGGCAAACGTATTTAAAGAAGAATCCAACTACTTCAACTGCTGAAGTGAATAAAAATCTTGAAGTGCTAATTGAAAAGCATGTTGGCCCGGAGCTGGAGGCCGGGTTAGGTATAAACTTTGAAGAGTTCCATAAGCAAGGTGGTATATACAGTTACTATATCTACCCGCTTACCGACACCCATTTAAAGGCTGGCTTGCCGGATGATATTGAACCCTCAGGGGATATAAAGTATATCTACATATTTTCGGGCGTTGGTATTTTCATCTTGCTGATTGCTTGCATAAACTTTATGAACCTCTCTACTGCGCGGTCGGCTGGTAGGGCAAAAGAAGTGGGACTGAGAAAAACACTGGGTTCGCAACGTGGCCAAATGGTTCTGCAATTTTTATCCGAATCTTTTCTTTACAGTTTCATTGCTATTTTGCTTGCTGTTGGAATTACTTTTCTGGTGTTACCACAATTTAATTTGTTATCAGGCAAACAACTTACGTTGGACGCATTGATGTCACCTGCCTTTATAGGGATTGCGTTTATTCTAATTCTATTGGTGGGATTAGTGGCAGGAAGTTATCCTGCGCTTTATCTCACCTCTTTCCGTCCCGTGGAAGTATTGAAGGGAAAGATGCGTGCCGGCATGAAGAGCAAAGGAGTTAGGAGTTCGCTCGTGATCTTTCAATTTGCAGTTTCAACCTTCTTGATTATTGCCACTGTGGTTGTGTTTCAGCAATTGAGTTTTATGCAATCAAAGAATCTTGGATTGGACAAACAGAATGTGTTGGTAATTTCAGGTACAGCTCGCCTCGGCACCAATCGCCTCGCGTTTAAAAATGCGTTGCAAGAGCAGACAGGAATTTTGAAAACCAGTTATACAAATAATGTATTTCCGGGTATGGATAATACAACCATTGTAAGAGAAAAAGGAAAGGACATCGATCATCTGGTAGGAAAGTATTCTGCGGACTGGGATCATTTAGATGTAATGAAGTTTGAATTAAAAGAGGGTCGTTTCTTTTCGCGTGAGTTTGCCACCGATAGTTTGGCCGCATTAATCAATGAAGCAGCCGTAAAAGAGTATGGATTTCAAAACCCGGTAGGGGAGGAGCTACTCGACTTCAATTCTGAAACTCCAGAAACGCTTCACATTATTGGCGTGGTTAAAGATTTTAATTTTGAAACACTACACAATCAAGTGCGGCCGTTGGTTATCCGTTTGACGGACATTTCAAGAAGTTTAATGGTGCGCTATGAAGGCGACCCACGACAAGTGATTTCAACCATTGAAAGCCAATGGAAAACGATGGCAACCGGAGAACCTTTTGAATACTCATTCCTTGATCAAAATTTTGATACGTTGTTTCGCAGTGAAATGCGCCTGCGCGATATCTTTATTGTATTCTCTTCACTGGCAATCTTTATTGCCTGCTTAGGATTATTTGCGTTAGCCGCCTTTACAACGGAGCAACGCACTAAAGAAATTGGTGTACGCAAAGCAATGGGTGCTTCTGTATTTGGGCTTACCTTACTCTTATCAAAGGAGTTTACAAGATTGGTACTCATTGCCATTATACCTGCGGTGGTAGCAGCATGGTTTGTTGCAAAGTGGTGGCTAAAGGATTTTGTATATCGGATAGAGTTAACCCCATTTATTTTTATTGGGTGTGCAGTGGCGGCCATTGTCATTGCCTGGGTTACAGTTTCATATCAATCGATCAAGGCTGCCAAAGTTAATCCGGTAAGTTCGTTAAGGTATGAGTAGTTAAAGACTGCCTACAAAAATAGTATGACTACCGACCCTATGAATTCATAGGGTCGTTTAGGTTTATCTAATCCAGATTCTCCCTAAGGTTGGATTAGAGGGAAATTCAAAATATATTCACAACCGTTTATCATTCCCTTGTGAAGGTTGTTAAAAAACTAGTCCATACTATATTATCAATCTCCGGGTTTGTGCCCGAACATATGACCGTACTCAGGTTATTTTTTATGGTGGGTTCCGTCTTGCTCACAATCTTTATTCTTCCTGATTTTCTTCATATCAATTATGCAATCGCCTATTTTGTTTTCAGTACCCTCGTTTATCTCGGATTTATTTTTCTGGTGTTACCTGAACATGGATTGCGGCTAAAGTTGATGGAAAGGCTAGGGGAGGAAAAAGCGTATCTGTACTATGAAGGGTTTTTAGCCTTTGCTTTTTTTCACAACGGGGCATCGCTAACGTTTATCAGTCAGAGTTCGATAGACAGTGGATTTTTAGGGAGTGTTCCGCAAGCCATTGTGTTGGCTAGTGTTGTTTTCTTATTTGTTGTTGGTCTTGTTGTTAAAATCTGGTCTGCTTACGTGGTGGGCATTCCTATCTACTATTGGAAGGATATGTTTCTGGGAAGGAAAGTGTGTGACTTCGTAGTGACAGGACCTTATAAATATTTCAGCAATCCGATGTACGGTATTGGTCAGTTGCAGGTGTACGCGATTGCAATTTATTACAACTCAATCTATGGATTGATTTTCGGTGCAATCAATCAAGCGCTGGTCTTTTTATTTTACTTTGCTGCTGAGAAACCTTTTATTTACCGGACATATATTCTACCACAAAAGAATTTGTGATTGCTTAGTTGCGTCAAAATTAATCCTGTAACCTCGTTGAGGTATAAGTATTTTTTTATGATCCCCTATCTTGCGTTTTATTAATTGGATATTAGGGCATTTCATTTGGGTAACTTGCATTTCACCAAATTTGATTGTTAATTGTTTCGCACTCCATGAACGTATCTGATGAAACCATTCTCTGAGAAAGAGCTTGTTCGATATTATCGAACGCTTAGTGATTTAGAAAAAACAAATATTTCTACCCAGTTAAAGAATGGAGATGGTTTTTCTGTACTTAAAAGTAGCGCGAAAAGACTCAACCTTACTCATAAAGTTATTGGCAAGTTGTTTTTCGAGTATGATGACATGGATGGTTTACCAAAGCCAATTCATAATATCGAAGTGGAAATTTGGGATCGGGATGTTACCAATCCAGATGATTTTCTGGGCAGTTCAAAAACCGAATTGGATGGTAGTTTCGAAATATTTTACGATCCACAAGATGCTGGAAAAATGGATCAACCGGATCTTGAATTAAGAATATTTGAGACACGACATAAATTCTACAAGGATGGAAATGTGAGAGAACGGAATAGAATGATTTATTCAATCCTGGGATCAGATAATGTTACCCAAGAAATTTATGACTTCGGCCCATGCAAGATTCCATATTGGGAATATGACCCAAATACTCACACACCAAGAGTGTTGATTACAGATGAAGGGGAGGCACCGCAGGGTTATGCGGCAGGCCGATCCTTGAAAATGGTAAAAGTACTTACTGCAGTTGAGCTCAAGAAGCGGATTCATCTTGCGCAGTCTAAAAGAATTTCCATCAATGAAATCCAGAATGACTATCCTGAAAACCTAACCCTGAAAATGGAAAAGGAAAAGCCGGGCTCAAGCAGATCGGATGATTTCTTTGTGGATTGCCTGCTCAATGGAATGAGTGCAAATATATTTGATCGGGATCCAATTAATCCTGAAGTCTATTGGATCCATTATCATTGGAATTCTTATGAACAAGATGGAGTTTATGCCTTGCCAAATATCGATATCAAATTAAAATTAGAGGAAGGAAAATTTAAACCAACTGAAATTACAGTGGCGCTCCGTAAAAAGGGAATGAAGGAGCCAAACTCACCGCTTGAAAAAACTACTGCAAAACGAGATGATGGTGATAAATGGGAGCAAGCTAAGCGGATTGCCCGTGTGAGTGCAACCTTAATTGCAGAATTGGATATGCATCTGTGTGCTACTCATCTTAATGCCGAGCAATATGCAATTCCAGCATATCGCAACATTAGAGAAAATCCTGTTCGTTATCTCCTTTTTCCACACATCAAAGAGGTGTGTTTGATCAATCATTCTGCTAATCAACTGTTGCTCGGAAAAAATGGATATGTCACTCGCGCAACCGGATTAACAGAAAAATCAATCGCGCAACGAATCAAGCAAGTACTTGGAACGCTGGACTGGAACAACTGGAAACCTAGAGAAATACTTATCAAAGATCATGTTCATGCAAAGGCTTCTAACCTTTATTGGGAAGTACTCAATGAATTTATTGATTGGTTTTTCAAGTTTTATAATGAAGGTATTAGAAATCATTGGGATGAAATAAAACTGTTTTCGGATGAGTTGGTTGCACATAGTGTTCCGGCTTTTATGTGCGGGTATTTACGGCAAACTGTCCATACTCATGACACTGTTTCAGAACCAAAGGCGAATGACAATAAAGACAGTTGGTATCAATGGAATGAAAGGTTGGATCTAAGGATTCCTCGCCCTGTTTTAAATAATGAACCCAAAGCTATTTCGCGGATTACAACTTCCAATACAGCATCGGAAACGGATATGGCCAATTTGAAGCAAATGTGTGCTTATGTGATTCATCATACAACTTTTGCACATTGGTGGTCAAACTCCCGACAATATGACGAAGGTGGAGAATTGCGATTTACGGGTTTGGGATTGAGATATGGTGACCAGGGAATATTTACCCCTGAATCGGATGACAGTATACTTCCACCGGCTGAGGACGCCACCATGCAATTATGGATAAGTTATATGCTGTCAAATTCAAGTTATGGGTTTATCTTAAAAAATGAGGAGAAAGATATTCATCCTAAGTTTCTTGAAATTTTGAAAAAAAGAAAGGAAGAGTTCCTTAAATTAGGCGTTAATATTGAGGATATACCGTCCCGAACAAATATTTAAATCTTCATTCTCAAAGATTATCGATTACGAGGTGCATCACAAGGTGTCTCCAATGGGAGACCTTTTAATCTGTACATCAGTTGCCGGGCATGGTAAGCCAGATTAGTTTTGGTGCGCATGTAAGCAACTGAATTAAAATCGTGAATCGATTTTGCCTTTATTATTCCGAGTGATTTTGGTTGGTGCTTTATATTAACTCCCATTTTAACCATCTCTTCGTATGATAGTAGTTGATCAATGTGCACTTCAGCCAAGTCAAGATAGGGATGCTCTTTTTCGTCCCATGGTAAGCGTGAATCAAAAATAGTTTCCGAATCGTCTGGCGTTGCTTTATGCAATTGTAATTGAAGTTTGTATGTAACAGCTCCTGTTTCGATTCTTACTTTATATTCACTAACCAAATAATTCACAGAAAGTTTTTCGCCTTCAGCCACGCGCTGATCATATACTTTTATTTTTTGATCATCGGGTATTGCAGCTTCTTCAATAGCACTCTGCCCCGGTATCAATCTGTATTTCACATAATAGTTAGTTCCACTTTTATCTTGAAAACACATAGGTGTTTTCGAATAGTAAGCTAGGGTTGCAAAAGAGGAGGGTTTATGCTTTCCGCTAATCTGCGCACCTAGAAAACCATCAGGTTCTTTCGCATAATAGTCCTTGTATTGAATTCCGCCTTTTTCGTTTCGATTTAATACGAACTTCCAGAAATTGGCAGCTGTCCAAAAAATTGAAATAGCTCCTGAGTTCATTTCTAAGTCTAATGGACTTTTAAAATCACTGTCGGCAAATTTTAAACTCACCCCACGTACCTGGTTCATGGCATCATCTGAAAAAGTGACGGAAGCATGCCGGATTCTGCAAGGAAAAATACGCCTGGGTGTAAAAAAATCATGACTTGGAAACTCGGGATGGTCGACAATTTTTATTTTACCTCGCCCGCCAACTCCTTTGTTATGAGACATACGCTGTCGTTTTCCTAAACCGAAATAAGTAGCAACTATAAAAACAAAGGATACGGACACGATCCAAAGAACAAATTCATCATACTTGCTTTTAATAAATTTCATGGGTATCTATTTGTGTTCCAAAATATCTGATCCTGTCCAATCATCAGAAACTCCTTGCGCCATGTTTAATACGGCTCGTTCAAGAAAATTTCTAGCTGCCTTATCTTCTGAATTTAGGTGGAGTACTTGCTCAAACTTAACAGCAGCCGATGAAAATTCTTTTGAATAGAATAGTTCCAATCCTTTATCAAATACGGGTTTTGTATTCTTCCGCAATAATGCTTGCTCTTTATTAAATCCTTCCAGGTTTTCAAACACTTCAATTTCATATGTTTTTCCACGCACTTTTACTTTACCCAACCGTCTGAAGTCGTCTTTCTTTTCAGGTGAAAGATGATCAAGCATTTGGCGCGTTACTAGAATTGATGATCCAAAATAACGGGTGAGGTCTTGAACGCGAGAGGCAATATTCACATTGTCACTAATAACATTTTGATCGAGACGGGAGGTATCCCCAATGATACCTAACATCACATTACCTGTATGTAAACCTATACCGGCACTCACCGAATATTCGGTATTCGCTTTTTTAATACTAACCGTATGTACCTCCTGTTGAATCATTATTGCCGACTCTACAGCACGCTCAGGTTCATCTTTAAAAATGGCCATTAACCCATCGCCAAGAAATTGACAAATAAAGCCACCTTTTGATTCTATTAACGGTCCAATCTTTTTGATCCATTCATTGATGAAATCAAAATTCTCCTTTGGAGTCATTTTTTCAGATAAGGAAGTATAGTCTATAATATCAATAAACATGATTGTAACTTCCTTTTGCACTTGGTCGCCAAGACGTACATCAACAATTGAATTCTTATCTAGAAACTTAAGGAACTCAACAGGAACAAACCTGCTATATGCTTCTTTCAGCATTACTTGTTCATTATGCGAGTCGCTCAAATTTTTATACAGTGTTGCGTTTTTGAGAGAGATAGCAATTTGCCCTGATAACAGTTTAAGTGTCTCCATTCTTTCTGGAGAAAATGCACCAAATATTAAATTGTTTTCAAGGTAGATAATAGCCATTAATTCGCTTTGGTGGATGACAGGAATACATAGCAATGATTTTACTTTTTCATTTACAATGTGTGGATCATTACTATATTTCTGATCTGCTTCAGCATTTCCTGAAACTATTATTTCCTTTGATTTAGATACTAGTTTCACGATAGATCCTGCATAGCTCATTTTATCAGAATCGGGCCACTGCTTCTCAACTTTCAGTTTATTTCCTTCCGGGATAAGAAGCACGCCACGCTCAGCGCCTACATTTTCAACTAGAATGCGCATCAACTGTTTTTTAAGTAAATCAAACTCAATCTCTTGCGAGATTGTAGTTGATGCTTTCACCACCGATTGTATATCGATTGATTGTAAGACACTTCCATCGCCTTTGAGCTTTACAAGGGGTGTAAGGCTTGCATAATACTTTTCAATGACTTTATGAAGTCGATAGTTGTTGCTTATATCCTGACATTTACTTGAGGCTCCCCATATTTTATAGGCTGTAAAGGCATTTAAGAAAAAGTGATTGGCCAAATTTTCATCTCCCATATGGAAATAAAATCTTCCGGCAAGTTCATTAGAAAGAGCCTCGTCTTGAATGGAAGAATTTTGTTCGGCAGTTTTAATCGCTATTCTATAGTGTTTCTGAGCTGATTCAGTATCACTCAACACATAAAACAATTCAGCTTTTAGTAAATGAAATTTGTGCGAGTGGTTTTCAGGAGAAAAGTGAGCCCACTTTTTCATCTTTGCAACTATTTTTTCGAGCATTATTAGATTGGCTGAACTGCCTGAATTCTTATTAACATGTAATTGACCAGCCAGGCTAATTCCATAATAGTAATAGTATACGGGAGTCACATACATGCCAGTAACAGCAGCCAGATATTTTCCGCCTTCCTGTGCATGCTCCAATGCTTGATCATATTTATGATAAAGGCAAAGAAGCATTTGCTTTAACAAGTGATATTTGAACAATGCAGTACTGTCATTCGCGTTTTGATGTATTGGTAATTTTTCAGCTTCGTCATAGATCGGGCCATTGAATGATGTGGGATCTTTAGATTCGCCCCGCAAACATTTTACAGTTTGCCAATACAACAGATTATAATTAAGAGGTGTGTACTGTTTGATCTGTCGAATTTCAGTACAATAGGCACTCATTTCAGTATCAAGTCTTTCGAGATTATGACTATCGTGAAATGAATGATTACAATACAAGTAAGCAGAAAGTGCTGCAAATTCAAGATCACCTATTTGAAGCCCTGAATGGAAATTTTGTCGAAAGGGTTCAATGGATTGCGATATTGGATTTTGCCAATGATGCACAAAGCAATACGTGTTAAAAATGCCTTTTACACCATTAGTGGCATTTACCTGATTTGATAACGCAAGGGCTAGCTTACCGAATTGGTTACCACTGTTTATTTCGCCAGTAATGCCACACAACACCAGCCCATAGGTGGAGTATGCAAATATGGATTCATCTGTATTCCCAAACCGAATAGATAACCGTACCATGTTGAAAATAGTAAGTGGCGTCAGGTTGGGAGAGGCCCAGTAAATAGCAGGACCTATAGATACAAGTATCTGCATGCAGGCTAACTTGTATGGATCCTTCATTTTCTTATGGTGAAGAAATTTATCCGCGTTTCGTCCAGCTACTACCAATTTAATAAACAGAAGCCCCAACATCACTCTTATTTTTGAAGGGGCATAAGGCATTTTAATTCCAAGTAGTGACAGAATTTCTAATCCCTTTTCAACTGCCTCTGCCAATCGATTTTCAGATTTTAACGATTCGATTTTGGCCTTATAAACAGGAATCTTATCAAGCAGGCCTTTAGCATTTTTAATTACAATATCTACATGCTGGTCTACGGCATTGTAATCGCCACATAAGTGTGCAGCCTCTGCCGCGTTGCTATGAAGTGACAAAAGCAATTCGTAGTGCTTGTGCCAATCATCGGCAATAAAATCCTTACAGGCACTTAGGTATTCAATCGAAGAGCCGTATGCCGTGGATCGCTTAGCTTTAATCCCGGCTCGAAGATTCATGCCTGCCAATTTCAGTCTTTCCTCTGGTTCGATTACCAACCTTCGTCCAATGTTGAATTGATTAACAATATCAAAAAGCGCTTCCTCTGAATTACCTTTTTCCTCTAACAATCTCCTTCCTATTTCAAGATGAATGATAGCTCGCTCTTCGATATTAATTGTGGAATATACTGCTTGCTGGATTTTATCATGGATAAATAGAAATTCATTTTCTTGCTCTTGAATGAGTTCTTGTTCAAGGGCATTGGTAATTGATTTCTGTATCGATAGACCATCTCTCTTTAATAAAATATCGAGTTGTTCTCGCGTAAAACTATTACCAATACAAGCGGCCGTTTGTAGTAGCTTTTGAGTTCCGGGTTCAAGTTTTTGCAACCTTTTTATTAGCAGATCTACAACATTATCTGAGATTCTTAAATCTTCTACTTCTATTTCATTCCATTCCCATTTCGTTGAGATTGGATCGACTCGCAGGATACCATCTTCATAAAGACTACTTAATACTTGATTTACATAGAATGCGTTACCCAATGTACGTTGGTAGATGATGTTTGCTAAGGTGCGTACTTCATTGTGATCTTTAGATAAACTTTCGGATAGCAACTCGATGACGTCATTCAAAGTAAGACCTGTAAGTTCTATTTCTTTAATAGATACCTCTTCCATTTTCAGTTCTGTCACCAATACTGCCAGCGGATGGATTTCATTTACCTCGTTGTCTCGATAAGATCCAACAAATAAAAAATTACGAATACTATGATCTCGCAAAAGACCGGATATCAATTGCAAAGAAGCGAGATCGGCCCATTGAAGGTCATCAATGAACATTACAACAGGGTTTCCGGCTAATGTGATGCTGCGAATCAATCGCTGAAATGCGTACATGAATCTGTTTTGTGATTCGACAGCTGCTAATATTGGAACTTCTGATTGTGGACCAATAATTAATTCAAATGTTGGAATTATATCTGTGATTAATTTTCCATCGGATCCTAGCGCCTCGATGATGGTTGTCCGAATTCTATTAATTAAGTCTTCGGGTTCAGTGAGAATGAATGTCACGTATTCTTTAAGCGCCTGACTAATGGCATAGTATGGAATGTTCCGTTGGAACTGATCAAACTTTCCTTTGATAAAATAACCCCTTGCTCTGGAGATTGATTTATAGACTTCATAAATCAGTGCAGACTTGCCTACCCCTGAATAGCCGGTAACCATCATTGCCCCAGAGGCACCCTTTACTACTTTTTCGAATTCGGATTCTAAAATGGTTATCTCTTCATCTCTTCCATATAACCTCTGTGAGATGCGGAGTTCTGTCGAGAAATCTTTTGTAGCAATCTCGAAATTGCTGATCTTCTTTGAATTTTGAAATTCATTCAGGCATTTTTCAAGATCAAATTTAAGCCCGACAGCCGACTGATATCTTGATTCAGCATCCTTGTTTAAAAGTTTTTCTATAATGCGACTCAAGCTTCCAGGAGCAACTTTATTAAGCCTTACAATGTCAGCATTTCTTGCAATGTGGCCATGTACAATTTCAATTGCATCAGGATGAGAAAAAGGAGTAACAAATGTAAGTAGCTCGTAAAGTACGATTCCTGTTGAGTAAAGATCTGAACGGGCATCAATTTTTCGATTCATCCTCCCTGTTTGCTCTGGCGATATGTAAGCCAGGTCTCCAGTTAAATAAGAAGGATTGCCTAAATGATGTTTCTTTTCATAGAAAGTAGAAGCGTGCGAAAAATCAATAAGACAGAATTGGTCATTATCTGGATTAAATAGGATATTATGACTGCTAATACTTTTATGAATAATTCCTTTTTGATGAAGATTTTCTAAGGCAGAGGCCAGAAAAATCCCTGCCCTCAAGGTAAATGATAAATCATTTTGACCAGCTTGAATAAGCTTGCTTAGTGTAATGCCATCAAAGTATTCATAAAAGGCTGCTTCCTTGGCGTTATCTTTTTCGAGTGTAACAGGCTTACGAATGCCCGTCATATTAATTTCCTTGAGCAGATTATACTCAAAAAGAAAATCTCTTACCTGTTTCTCCGTTGGATTGAGGATATCCAACACTTTTTTTATAACAGTAGATCCCCACTTACTGTCCTCTACGAGGTAAGTTTTTACAGAATTCACCTCATTAAGTAATAACTCAGCCATAGACTATAGGTGATGATTGATGTTAAAGCTTCTCAATATAGCATTTTGAAGCTTTTGTAAAAACAGTTTTGCACCAATACTAATTTGATTTCAAATGATGCTAAAGAGAGCCAATTAAAGCAAAAATTTAATCCTATGAGTTCGGTGGAGTATGAGAGGTGATGTTGAAATATGGACAACAAACCAATACACAAAACCAATCCCAAGTTGACCATATTCCAACATTGAAATTGTAGTAACTATGCAAACGCTTTGTCACGCGTTGCAGACGAAATGTACTTGCACAAACTTTATTAACCTACAAAACAGTATATGTTTTATAGCCGTTGTTGGCAGTAGTAGGATCCTTCTCCACGTTTTATTTGCAGTATTTTTTTGTGGTATCCTTCAATTGCGATACCTCATTAATATTTCATGCGAATCAGCAGTTTTTCTATGATAATAGATAATTTTTTTATCAAGTGTCAAGGTAGGGGCTTCGATTAGATTAGATATTGTTTCTGAAAACAAAACTTTGGGGAATGAAAAGGAGTCCAAGGAAGTATTTCTGACGGCCACACAGATTTCAAAAACTGTACTGGTAGTAATTTGCCCTTTTAAGTATCGCGTATAATAAAACTCCAAATTATCGCTACTTATACTGGGCGCATAATAAATATATCTGTCATCATTGATATTTTGCAGGATTGCATTTGAATTTGGAAGCGTATTGAAAGTCGCGACATTGACTTTTTTTGCAATTCCCATTAGGGTTTCGCAAGGACCTTGGCAATTTTGATTATCAAATCTTGCGTTGTTGAAATACAAAAATTGCCCATCTATACTTATGCCGTGATCCATTACAAGCCAACCCTCAAGACTCATATTAAAGTCCCCACGAACTCTACCGATATCGCTTATATTTCCGGCATTAAAAGTTCCGTGAAAAAGATTGTCCAATTCTGCAGGGTAGTTTCTTGTGGACGTCCAGTAAAAATTGCCGTTAGAATCCATATCTGCTACTGCATCTAAATGGGGTGGTGTTATCTGATTTGCCCCTGTCAATTCTCCTATGTATGTAAATGTTGAATCATTTACCTTGATTGCATAAAATAATTTGGTATCAATTCCATCATTGACATTATTAAAAAATAAGTAATTTCCATCTGAGGAAATGAATGGTTCCATGGCGTCAAATGATAATCCAAGGATATTAGTATTTATTTCTGAACCAAAGGAAGGATATTTCAGAGGTTCTAAAATATTGTTATCTTTTGAGCAAGAAACCATTCCTATTGATAGGAGTGTAAAAATCGCAATGGTTTTTGTTCTCATAGTATTAGGTGTAGGGCCCTTCTCCTTAAGCTATTCTTAGATTTATTTATCTTTTCGTCTGTTTGTCACAGATTATATTCTAGTTAACTAGTCTAAACCTTTGGCCACCGCCATGCATACCAAACAATCAACCCGGTTATAATGCTTTCCAAGATTGCATAGAATAGATAGAATGTATACCAGACTTCGCTGTAAGTTAAAGCTATTAATATCATCATAGTTGTGAAGAGTAACCCCACTACAATATTCAACCATTTGTTAATTGTAGGTTTTAAAATAATTGATAAAAACACCATCACTGCTGGAATAGCCAAAAGGAACGATGCGGCAAATAATTTTGTTGGGCTATTAAGCAAATTTTCCCCATTAATTAGTCCTTCTACTTTTTCGGGGACGTACAATTCAAAATAGTCGCAGTACAAATAGCAGAGTGTAACCGATACCCATAAAGCTGATAGTTTGAGTTTCACATTCACCATGATGTCTTCTAAATTATTCGCGGTCTTCATATTATATTGAATCTCGTTTAGTTTACATTATTGTGTCAAGACGAATGAGCTTTGGAATTGTTACAGGTTAAAAATCCCTTTATTTGTTAGTCACCTATCCCACGTTTTATATTTTATTAAAGTCCCAGTTGTTTCGAAGTTGTTCACTTGTACACACAGGAAATCTTTTTTAGTGGAGTGTCGCCCATTAAATGACTAAATTGTCCGAGCTTGTTTTGATCATAGATATCGTTTGTGTTTACGCAGTGGTGGGAGTTCGAAGCGCTTCACTATCCCACAACACCAAACGTTATTTGAAAAACTAAACTACAAATTTGCACGGAACCCGCCATTGATTATGCATTTTGTTGGGGGTAGTGTGGCCTTCCACTACACTGTCTTATTTCTTAATTTTTGAAATAGTCTTTCCAATTGATTTTGTCGGCTTATCTATGTCTGCTATTGCAAAGTCCACCGCAGATTTTATTAGATCTTTTACTTTCTTATTTCTATAGTCTTTTGGATTGTCAACTGGAATATGTCGAATCAAATTTCCTGTTCCAGTCAATAATTTATTTGGGTCTTTAAGGAACGTGCCTTTATTGAAACCTAAGTTTAAATGGTTGGTGTAGATTGGTAACATGCAAAATGCGTCTGCTAGTTTGTCCGAAATAGAGAATACAGTTGTTAAAGCGTGAGTATGATAAAGTATTTCGTTACTGTCAGGGTAGATTTCAAGAATGTATTCTCGTAGGTCTTTGAACAAACCAATTATCTTCTTTTCCTTAAACTCTAATAAATAGAGAAAGTCAGGATGAATTTTTCTAAGCTTATCCATTCTTTCAACCTCTGGCTGAACTGTCAGACTGCATTGCACATACAAGATTACCTTCAGTGTCCAAAAACTTTGTAATCCAACCAACATATGGGATTGCGGTCTTCGGCATAAGTATTTGTCCACCGTTTTTTTGAACCCTTTTAATTACTTCGTCAACGTTTTCAACTGTCACAGTACATTCTAATCCGATTAACTTTTCTTTCACTGGAGAATATGTCCTTGCTTGTAATGCTCCGATTAGCTCTCCGCTTTCGGTCTTGTCATCCTTTATTTGCAGGAAGTCAGGTTGTCCGTAAGATGTAAAGCCCCAATCAAATACTTGTCCGTAAAAATTCTTTGCTCTTTCAATATTGTCAATGTGAATTGCAAAGTGGGTCATTTTGTTTTTCATATCTTCATTCTATCATTTAGGTCTAAGTTGTCTGATGGTCTTGGCCACATTACCCACAACGTATTGTTTCAAGTATGCTACCTATTGATCGAAGATAAAAAATTACAACGTACACTCAACTCGCTATTTCATAAATATTTGACCAATACTCATGTGATGTTACTTGAATACTTTGGTATTATCGTAAATTCGTAGTATTAAATCTGCTTTCCCTTAAGTAATTTACTTCTTCATTAAGTAAGCTCCATGAAAAAACTTTTCCTATTAATCTGCCTTAGCAGTTGTTTTCAATTCCTCTACGCACAATCGTACGATCCTAAAATCTTTTCCAAACTAAACTTTAGGTTCATTGGCCCTGATGGCAACCGAATGATTTCGGTGGTGGGCGAACCGGGCAATCCTAATGTATCCTACTCAGGTGCTGCCTCTGGCGGAATCTGGAAAACAGATGATGCGGGCATAACCTGGAAGGCTGTTTTTGATAGCACGGAAGATTCATCCATTGGAGCGCTGGCCATTGCGCCTTCTTCTCCACGACAAGTGTGGGCGGGTACCGGTGAGACTTTTTTAATTCGTCCTGCCCATGCTGTGGGTAATGGAGTTTATAAATCCAGCAATGCGGGCAAGACCTGGAAAAACATGGGACTTGAAAAAACATTTCGCATCAGTCGTGTGATTGTTCACCCTACCGATACTAACACTGTGTATGTTGCTTCGATGGGGCACTCGCACGGACCGCAGCAGGAGCGAGGTGTTTACAAAACAACCGATGGTGGCAAAACGTGGGAACGTGTTTTCTTTGTGAATGAAAATACAGGTTGTTCAGACTTAAGTATGGATTCAAAAAATCCTGAAATCTTGTTTGCAGCGATGTGGCAAGCCGACATCCGTACCTGGAATTTAAACAGTGGTGGTGAAGGCAGCGGAATCTATCGATCAAAAGATGGCGGCAAAACATGGGAACCAATGCGCAACGGTATTGAGAGCGGTCCAACCCATCCGGTAGGAAAAACTTCCGTAGATGTTTCGTATACAAATCCCAAAAGGGTGTATGCATTGGTGGAAGATAAAGAGCCACGGTTGTATCGCTCGGATGATGGGGGTGATAGTTGGAAGCTGATGCAGAAAAATAATTCAATGGGGCAACGCGCTGGGTATTACACCAGACTCAGAGTTTCTGCAGTTAATGAAGATGAAGTATATACCATCTGCGTGGGCATTATGAAATCAACAGACGGTGGTAAAACGTTCGACAAAAATTTTAATCAGTGGGCACCGGGTGGCGATAATCATGATATGTGGTTCGATCCCAAAGATGGAAATAGAATTTTATGCGCACATGATGGTTGCTTGAATATGACGTACAATGGAGGGAAGAGTTGGCGTAACATCAACTTACCCATTGCTCAAATGTATCATGTGGCTGTGGATGACAGAGTTCCTTATTGGGTGTATGGCAACCGACAAGATGCATGGTCGTATCGCGGACCGAGTCAATACTTAGGAGGATATAACATTCCATTGGGTACATGGCATGGAGTAGGTGGGTGCGAAAGTGGATTTGCACAACCTGATCCGTTTGATAATAATATAGTTTGGTCGGGTTGTTATGATGGTGGTCTTGATGTGTTTGATCTTACTACCATGCATGCGCGTGATGTACGGGTGTGGCCGCAAACTCAAATTGGGGCCACACCTGCCGATGCGAAATATCGGTGGCATTGGAATTTCCCGATGGTACTTTCAAAACATAAACAAGGAAAAGTGTGGGTAGGCAGTCAGCTTGTACATGAAACTACCAATGGCGGTCAAAGTTGGCAAGATATAAGTCCTGATTTAACAACCAACGATAAAACGCATCAGCAAAACTCGGGCGGCATGGCCAGTGATAATTTAATGACGTGGGATGGCTGCACTCTTTTTTCCATGGCTGAGTCGCCTGTAAAAGAAGGCGTGTTGTGGACAGGAAGCAATGATGGACAAGTGAACGTAACTCAAGATGGTGGCAAAACATGGACGAACGTTTCGTCAAACATGCCGGGCTTGCCTGTGTGGGGAACGATTCGACATATTGATGCTTCTTACTTTGATGCGGGTACATGTTACATCGCGGTGGATGCACATTATGTAGGCGATTTCGGAACGTACGTTTATAAGACTACTGACTTTGGAAGCACCTTCAAAAGATTAGAGATCAACTTGCCACCAAACAATTCCAATTTTGTGAATCAGATCAAAGAAGATCCTGATCAGCAAGGATTGCTTTGGTTAGGAACGGAGAAATCACTTTACTTTTCACCTGATGATGGAACAAACTGGATACATCTAAAAAATAATTTGCCACCTACGCCAATTTTTGGAATTGAAATCCAACGCAACTTTAAAGATCTGGTAATTGCTACGTACGGTCGTGGAATTTATATTCTGGATGATATCACACCTATCCGTGAGTTCACGCAACAAGTTCAAAATTCAGAAGCGCATTTGTTTTCGATGCGCAAGGCTTATCGATTTCAGCCAACCAATGGAATAAAAACAGATCGCAGTTATGTGTCGGGCCAAAATCCACCCGATGGAATTGATATCAATTACTACTTGAAAGAAAAATCAAAAGGTTTAGTTGAGTTGGTGGTATTCAATGCCCGTAATGAAATGGTGCGTACTATAAAAGTTAAGAACGAAGCCGGAGTAAATAGAGTATGGTGGGATTTGCGCTTACAACCGTACGAGTTTCCAAAGCTGCGTGTGAAACCTAAGGATAAAGATTGGGTGCCTGTTGATGAGAAAGGTGAACGCAACATGTTTATTTTCGATTTGGATATTGGCCCAGGTCAAACGCCACCATTAGTACATCCCGGAACGTATACTGTTGTGCTAAAAGTAAATGGCAAAGAGTATAAGGAGTCGGTGGTGGTAATAAAAGATCCTAACACAAAAAGTACAGATGCGGAAATTTTGAAGCAATACACTTTTGGAATTAAGTTATACACCGCTACCCGCACAACACTTTCGTTGATTGATGAGATGGAACAACTTCGCGCCAAGCTGTTGGCAAAGAAGAATGACAAGAAAACAATCGCTCTGGAAGAAAAGATTTATCAGCTCGAAGCAGCCTTGCACGATGTGCATCAAACTGGTGCCCGGATGGATATTTTTCGCAACGCTCCGCAGGTGTTGGAACGCCTTTTAGCGATGGCAAAAGAGGGTCAGATTTCGAGTGCCGATGCTGCACCTACAGATCAGCAGCAGGCGGTGTTTGCGGTGGTGAGCGACAAGCTTGCGGAGGTGCAAAGTCAGTTTGAGATAATGAAAAAATCGCCCGATTTGAAGCGTATTGAGGGAAAATAGACTTTCAATGTTAAGTTTTTTTAACTTCTTGGTAATACTGTATTAACCTGATACTTTAGAGGTAAATACATTGAATTATGGAAAAACTAGTAGTAAAAGGAAAGAAAGAAATCCGCCTCCTTTTGGTGGATTCCCTGCATCAAACTGTGCAGGCATTGGGTGTTACCAAATCGAAAAAGAAAGCTAATGCGCTTATTAATAAGTCGGCTAAAAAACTGGCTGGGCTGGTAGCAACTCAAATGAAAAAAGAGTTGAAGAAAATGAAGAGCGTGAAAGTTAAGAAACAGAAAAAAGTTAAGGAGCCAGAATTGGCAACTGCATAAAAATAGTTTTGTTTATCAGAATGGGGGCCGCAAGGCCCTTTTTCTTTTTGTTGAAACTCTAATCTAAATTCTGCAACTTTAGATTCTACCTGCTGTCATGAGAATTGTTGTTTTAGTGTTTGTTGTTTTTGCCACGGTGTTATTAAATAACAGTTGCACCCGTACTGAACAAGTAGCAGGCCTAACGGATTCAGTTGATTTCAATTTGCACATTCGCCCCATCTTATCAGATCGTTGTTTTAAATGCCATGGTCCGGATGCCAACCAGCGTAAAGCCAATTTGCGATTGGATACTCCGGAAGGAGCATTCGCTGCGCTAAAGGATAATCCGAAAGCGCATGTGATTGTGCCCGGGAATCCTGATCAATCAGAAGTGTTTTTGAGAATCTCGACTTCTGATACGTCCCAACTAATGCCACCACCAAAATCAAATCTGTCGCTCAACGAGAATGAGATTACTTTTATTAAGAAATGGATTGAGCAAGGCGCCAAGTACAAACCGCACTGGGCATTTATTCCACCCACTCAAAAAGAAATTCCTGCAGTTAAAAACGAAGACTGGCCAGTAAATGAAATTGATTATTTCGTTCTTAATAAAATTGAAGCAGCCCGGTTAACACCGAATGAGGAAGCAGATCGTGAGCGATTATTGAAACGAGTGAGTTTAGATCTCACCGGATTACCACCCACCTTGGAAATGCAAGCTCACTTTGTTGCAGATCAATCTTCAGAAGCCTATGAAAAAATTGTGGATGAGCTATTGGCTCAACCTCAATACGGTGAGCGCATGGCTGTGCATTGGATGGACGTTGCGCGTTATGCCGATTCGCATGGCTATCAGGATGACGGGCTACGTACCATGTGGCCGTGGCGCGATTGGGTGATTCATGCATTCAATAAAAATTATCGCTACGATCAGTTTGTTACCTGGCAACTCGCGGGTGACTTGTTGCCAAATCCAACAAAAGAGCAAGTGTTGGCAACAGGATTTAATCGCAATCATAAGATTACGCAGGAAGGTGGTGTGATTGATGAAGAATACCGAATTGAGTATGTAACGGATCGCACCAATACATTCGCTAAAGCATTTCTTGCACTCACCTTCGAGTGTGCACATTGTCATGATCATAAGTATGATCCTATTTCACAAAAGGATTATTATCGAACCTTCGCGTTCTTTAATCGGGTTCCTGAAAAAGGATTGGTAGGCGATATTCAATTAGCTTCGTTGGCCGATCCGCCAAGAATAAAAATCACCACAGAAGAGATCAATGAAATCTTGACTTTCATCAACAAGAAAGATACGACTCCGGTTGAAGTGATGGTGATGAAAGATTCATCTTGGCGCAGACCAACTTACATCCTCACCCGGGGAGTGTATGATGCGCATGGCGAACAGGTTTCAATTGGGCTTCCGCCTGAGATACTTCCATTCGATTCAATTAAGTATGGAGACAATCGATTGGGACTTGCCAATTGGTTGTTCGATAAAAAGAATCCATTAACGGCTCGCGTTTTTGTCAATCGCATGTGGCAGCAATTTTTTGGAAGAGGGTTGGTAAAAACCAGTGGTGATTTTGGAATGCAAGGGGAGATGCCTTCACATCCTGAGTTACTCGATTGGTTAGCGGTTGATTTTAGAGATCATGGTTGGGATGTGAAAAGATTAATCAAGCAAATGGTGATGTCTGCAACCTATCGACAGTCTGCAGCAATGAGTAAGGAAAAGCTTGCAACCGATCCGGACAATATTTTATTAGCAAGAAGTTCGCGCAAGCGACTTACAGCTGAAGGGGTTCGGGATTTAGCATTGGCAAGTAGCGGCTTATTAATAAAAGACATTGGCGGACCGAGTATGAAGGTGTATCAACCAAAAGGAATTTGGGAGTCATCTACTTCAGGACGCGGTGTGTTAGCACGATATGTACAAGATCATGGTGATGATTTGTATCGAAGAGGTTTGTATTCATTTATCAAACGCACGGTGCCACCACCGGGCATGTTAGTGTTTGATGCCAGCAACCGTGATCAGTGTGAAGTTAATCGTATGCGAACCAATACTCCGCTTCAGGCCTTGGTTCTTCTGAACGATCCTGTTATTCTTGAATCTGCCCGAGTTTTTGCTGAACGACTTATGATAGATAAAACTTCATCTGACGAAAAAGTGATGAAAGCGTTTAAAACTATTATTTGTCGCGCACCAAAGAAGGAAGAATTCGAACAGTTGATCGCATATTATAATCAAGAGAAAATAAATTTTAAAAAGTCGCCTGAGAAAGCAAAACAATTTGTGGAAGTGGGAGAGTATCATCACGAACAAATCAACGATGTAGTTTCTCTGGCCGCACTCATGCAAGTGGTGCAAACTATTTATAATCTGGATGAAGCCATTACAAAATCATAGTCGCTATGAGTAAAGAATTTATCGACAGCCGCTTTCACATTACCCGAAAACATTTTTTGGGTAAGTTGAGTTTGGGATTGGGTTCTGCAGCACTTGGTTCATTGCTAATCCCAGATTTATTTTCAAAAAAAGAAGAACCGTTAGCAGGATTAGGACTTCCACACTTTGCGCCAAAAGCCAAACGAGTTATATATCTTTTTCAGAATGGTGCGCCATCACAACTTGAAAGTTTTGATTACAAACCGATGCTCAATAAAATGATGGGTGAAGAATTGCCGGCTTCGATCCGCATGGGGCAACGCTTAACAGGTATGACTTCCGGACAGGAAAAGTTTCCATTGGTGGGCTCACATTTTAAATTTAGCCAACATGGGCAGTCGGGTGCATGGGTAAGTGAACTGTTTCCAAACATTGCCAAAGTAGTTGATGATATCTGTATTGTTAAATCAATGCATACGGAAGCAATCAATCACGATCCTGCACTTACATTTATGCAAACCGGAGCGCAGCAAGGCAATCGCCCGAGTATGGGTGCGTGGCTTAGTTATGGATTAGGAAGTGAGAATAAAAATCTTCCAGCCTATTGTGTTTTGCTTTCACGAGGCAGAGGAAATGGGCAAGGTGTTTATTCAAAATTATGGACGAATGGATTTTTAGACAGCGTACATCAAGGAGTGCAATTTAGTAGCAGCGAAGAACGGGTACTTTATTTAAAAGATCCCAATGGTCGCGATCGCATGGACCGCAGAAACATGTTGGATCAATTAGCGCAATTGAATTCATTGAACTTTCAGGAGTTTGGTGATCCGGAAATACAAGCCCGTATTCAGCAATATGAATTGGCGTATCGCATGCAAACTGCCGTGCCAGAGTTAACGGACTTCTCGAAAGAGTCGGACGACATTGTGAAAATGTATGGAGCGGATTGCTTAACACCGGGTACCTATGCAGCCAATTGTTTGCTTGCACGAAAGCTTTCGGAGTCAGGAGTTCGCTTTGTGCAATTGTATCATCAGGGTTGGGATCAGCATGGAAACATTGTAGGAGAGATGCCGTTGCAAGCGCAAGATGTAGATCGATCGACAGCTGCATTAATTATGGATTTGAAGCAACGCGGATTGTTAGATGAGACCCTAGTTATTTGGGGTGGAGAGTTTGGACGCACTAATTATTGTCAGGGTAGTTTGTCAAAAGAAAATTATGGCCGCGATCATCATCCACGTGCTTACACCATTTGGATGGCAGGCGGAGGGGTAAAGCCGGGTATTACCTATGGTGAATCGGATGAGTTTGGATATAACATCGTTCGCGATCCGGTTCATGTAAATGATTTTCACGCTACGGTTTTACATTTGATGGGAATGAACCACGAACAACTTACTTATAAACATTTGGGTAGGCGTTATCGCTTAACGGATGTTGCAGGAAAAGTAGTGGAGGGAATATTGGCTTAGGTAGATTAACTAGATATGAGTATGTATAATGAGTAACCAATATGTCATCCCTAAAGGGATTTGATGAAAGTTGGTTAATGAGTTACCGATATTTCGTCCCTAACGGGACTTTGTCTATGTAAATTGAGATGAAGCCTCTGTGGGATGGTTTATCGGTAGAAACAGATGACTCCAATTAAATTTACGGAAGTCCCTTTAGGGACAACATATCGGTAGATAATTGAAAATCGAAATAGATGAGTCCCGTAGGGACGACATATTAAAATGATCAAATAAGGTTATAAAAGAAAGTATTAGAGCGAATCGATGAGTCCCGTTATGTATGAATTATTGGTAGTAGAAAAAATAAGTTAATGAAGTTCCGTAGGGACGGTATATCGGTAGAATTTTATAACGAATCAATTGAGTCCCGTAGGGACGACATATTATTAAAATGAATAAATAAAAGGTTACAAATAGTAAAGCAATGTCAAACACCTACACGCAAATTCACATACAAGCAATTTTTGCTGTTAAACATCGTGAAGGAGTCATTCAAAAAGAATGGAAAGACGAACTTTACAAATATATCACCGGGATAATCCAGCGAAATGATCATAAGCTGTTAATAATAAATGGTGTTGAAGATCATGTTCACCTATTCTTCGGAATGCGTCCAATCCAAACTCTTTCTGATTTAATGCAAGATGTAAAAGCAAATTCTTCAAAATGGATTAATGAGAAAGGATTTGTGAAAGGTCATTTTGAATGGCAATCTGGTTATGGAGCCTTTTCATATAGTAAGTCTCAAATTCCTGCCGTGATTAAATACATAGAAAATCAAGAAGTGCATCACACCAAGCAAACATTTTTAGAAGAGTATAAAAACTTACTAGATCAGTTTGAAGTTGATTATGATGAACGCTATATCTTCAAGTCATTAGAATAAAAGTCTTTTAAATAAAATTATTGAATTAATTAAATGAAGGTAGTAGTCAGATTCGCTCTCAACATCATCCTTGTTCTTCAGGTACTTCTACTATTCCTTTTTCTTTTTGATGAACGAATTCAATTACCGGTTTGGTTGCAGGTGACGGGAAGGTTGCACCCCATGGTGCTACACTTACCGATTGGGTTTTTGATTTTTTTAGTTGTACTCCTTTTCTTTAAAAGTCAATTCAAAAAGAAATCCTTCAACCGACTTGTGTTCATTTGTTTGTTGTTGATTTCGCTTTCTGCTTCATTCTCTGCCTTGTTTGGATTGTTTCTTTCGTTGCAAGGCGACTATGGAACTGATCAACTGCAGTTACATAAAGTAGGAGGGGTTGTACTCAGCTTCCTTTGTTATTTTTTGTTGATAGGATATGCTTACGCCAAAAAGAGAAAGGCAATTATTTATGTCGGGACAGCTGTTACCATGAGTGCGCTTTTATTTACCGGGCATACGGGATCAATTTTAACGCATGGTGAGAATTTTGTTTTTGCTCCTATCATGAAAACTTCGGTGAAAGAAGTTTCACTCGAGACTTCGTCCTTATATCAAATCGCGGTTGAGCCCATTCTTGAAAAGAAATGTTTCAGTTGTCATAATGAAGGCAAATCAAAAGGAGGATTGGTCATGACTTCTGCTGACAAGTTTAAACAAGGTGGTAAGAAAGGAGTAGAGTGGGTAGCAGGTAATCCTGACTCAAGTCGGTTGGTGCAATACATTCATTTGCCCTTGGCGGATGATGATCACATGCCTCCCGATGGCAAACCGCAATTATCAGCCACTGAAATTTTTGTTTTAGAATCATGGATTAAGTCTGGTGCCGATTTTGAAAAATTACTAGGTGAATATTCAGATACCGATACTTTAAAAAAATTGGTAACTAATCATCGTGAAGAAAGTAGACAATCTGAGCCTGTGAAAGTGTATGAATTTTCTGCAGTCTCCAAGTCTGTTATTGACAAATTGAATACACCGTATTGTTCGGTCTTTCCATTGTATCAAAACAGTGCGGCCTTGCAGGCAGATTTTTTTATTCGCGCTTCGTTTAACATTGAAACCTTAAAATCTCTTTCTGAAATCAAGGATCAACTGGTGGTTTTGAATCTTTCCAAAATGCCTGTGGATGATGTGGATTTAAAAACTATTTCGCAGTTTACAAATCTTGAAAAGTTGAACCTTAATTTTACGGATCTCACAGGTGCAGGACTATCCGAACTTAAATCACTTACTAAACTTAAATCACTTTCCCTTTCGGGAACTGCAGTTGACGATCAATCTGTAGAAACCATCTTATCATTACCGGCATTAGAAGAATTATTTGTCTGGGATACGAAAGTTGCTTATGAACAAAGTGAAGAATGGCAAAGGAAATATCCAGCCGTTAAAATAGTGCAGCGATTGTTTAACGATCCAACAATCCTGCAACTCAGTAAACCGATATTGGTAAATGAAGGAATCATTAAGCAAGGTGAATCAATTCAATTAAAACATTCAATGCCGGGAGTTAAAATACTGTACACACTGGATGGAACCGAACCGGATAGTTTGAAAGGAATAGTTTATGATAAACCAATCATTGTAAATGAAACTGTAAAGTTGAAAGCGATTGCTTGCCGCGATGGCTGGTATTGCAGTGATCTCCTGACAACTACCAATTTTGTGGCTGGCTATAAACCTGATTATGCCGAACTTCTTACACCTGCCGATAAAAAATATCCGGGCCTCGGTGCTTCAAACTTAACCGATGGACGGAAAGGGTTTACAGATGTACTAAGAGAACCTGCATGGTTAGGGTTTCGTGAAAATAATTTCGAAGCAGGATTTGATTTTGGTGCAACTCCTCCCGTCATAAAAAAGATTGTGCTGAGTTATGGGAATAATCTTGGGGGGTATCTTTTTCCGCCAACGGAAGTAGAGGTGTGGGGCGGTGCAGATGAAGAGCATCTCACGTTAGTGAAGACAATCAAACCCGAAATGCCTAAAGGCTATGAACCTCAACGGGTAGAAGCATTAGGTGTTGACTTTGAACCAGCAAAATATTCATATTATAAAATTGTGGCAAAGCCAATAAGTAAACTGCCCGGGTGGCATGGTGGCAAAGGCCAGAAAGGTTGGGTCTTTATTGATGAAGTTTTCTTTTATTAACGCGAGATGGGAACTTCTCCACTCATAAAATATCCCTACTAAAGGCATAAATAAAAGGTATTATTGTAATGAATTATTAATCCTCTAACCATGAATAAAGTCCTCCTGATTCTTCTTCTTAATCTTTCTGCATTTGGAATTTCCGAAGCACAGAAAAAAGATAAACCAACAACACCCGCAACCACAGAAACAGCTACCAATCTTGAAGACTACTTCAAGCCAGTAAAGTGGCGCAGCATTGGCCCTTTCCGCGGAGGCCGATCGGTTACAGCTTCGGGGGTGGTGGGTGATCCATACACGTATTATATGGGTACGACTGGGGGTGGACTTTGGAAAACGAATGATGCCGGGGTTTCATGGAATAATATTTCGGATGGATTTTTTAAGACCGGTTCCGTTGGAGCGGTGGCTGTTTCAGAAAGCTCACCCAATATTGTTTATGTTGGAATGGGCGAGCATGCAGTGCGTGGCGTCATGACCCATCATGGTGACGGTGTTTACAAATCTACAGATGCTGGAAAAACATGGAAGAAAATTGGGTTGGATTTAACTCAACATATTGGCCGAATCACGATTCATCCAAAAAATCCTGATATCGTTTTTGTTGCTGCACAAGGTGCATTGTATAGCAATTCAAAAGATCGTGGTGTTTTTAAATCAACTGATGGTGGTTCTACCTGGACGAAGGTATTATATGTTGACGATAAAACGGGTTGTGTTGAATTATCGATGGATATGAATAATCCATTAGTGCTATATGCCGCGATGAGTGAATACGGTCGGTTGCCATGGAAAGTGATAAGTGGAGGTCCAGGCAGTGGCATGTATAAGTCAACCGATGGTGGTGTAACGTGGGATAAAATTCAAACGGGTTTGCCGAAAGAATTAGGCAAAATGGCTATTGCGGTTTGCAGATCGAATTCAGATAAGGTGTACGCGCTTATTGAAAGTGATTCTGATAAGGAACAAGGTGGTCTATTCGTCTCGAACAACGCAGGTAAAAGTTGGTCGCATGTTACCAACGATCACCGATTGGTGCAACGTGCGTGGTATTATATTGAGCTGTTTACCGATCCCAACAACGAAAACACAATCTATGTATTAAGCGCACCTGCATTGCGATCGGAAGATGGCGGCAAGACGTGGGAAAATCTAAGTGGCACGCATGGTGATTATCACGACCTGTGGATTAATCCGCTCAACTCAAAGAATATGGTGATTGCCAATGATGGTGGGGCGGCTGTCAGTTTTAATTATGCAGACACCTGGTCTACACAAAGCAACATGGCCACCGCGCAATTTTATCGGATCAATGTAGATAATAACTTTCCCTATCGCATTTATGCGGGGCAACAGGATAATTCATCGGTTGTAATTTCAAGTCGTGAGTTAGGTAGCGGTGGCATTTCAACTAACAGTTGGACTTCTTCAGCCGGAGGTGAGAGCGCCTTTCTTGCCTTTAACCCGGATGATCCCCGTTATGTATTAGGGGGCAGTTATCAGGGTACGATTGAAGTGCTAGATACAAAAGCGCAGGCTAGCACAAACATTATGCCGGCACCTATCCAATATCTGGGCATGGATGCTAAGGATATTAAGTATCGTTACAATTGGAATGCACCCATCATCTGGTCGAAGCATGAGCCTAATACGTATTATCATGGTTCACAAATTTTATTAAAGACAACTGACTTGGGTCAAACATGGACAGAAGTTTCTCCTGACTTAACCCGCAATGAAAAATCGAAACAAGGCAAAGGCGGTGGTCCTTATACAAATGAAGCAGTGGGTGCCGAAAACTATGGAACGCTTGCGTATGTAATTGAATCGCCACACGAGAAGGGAGTAATCTGGACAGGTAGTGATGATGGGTATGTGCATGTAACACGAGACAATGGTAAAACTTGGCAAAATGTTACCCCAGCAGGTTTGCAGGAGTGTTTGATTAATGCCATTGATGTATCTCCATTCGATCCGGCAACAGCCTACATCGCTACAACACGGTATAAGTTTAATGATCACACTCCGGGTCTTTATAAGACTACCGATTATGGTAAGACTTGGACGAAAATTGTTACGGGCATTCCTAACAATGCATTTACGCGTGTTGTGCGGGAAGATGATAAACGCAAAGATTTACTTTATGCTGGAACAGAACTTGGAATATTCATTTCATGGAATGGTGGTAAAGATTGGTCGCCCTTTCAATTGAATTTACCAATAACACCCATTAATGATTTACGCGTTCACCAAAATAATTTAATCGCTGCTACTTCAGGTAGATCGTTTTGGGTATTAGATGACTTGGCTTTGATTCGTCAGTATAAAACCGAAACTGGTTTAAAACTGTATCAACCCCAAAGTCAGGTTATTGTAAATGGCTATAGTGAAATGGATGGGGCATCACCAACCGGAGTAAATCCTTTTCGAGGTGTAAATCCATCGACTGGTGCGGTTATTTATTATGAGTTACCAGAATTGAAGTCAAAAGAAAACATCACGATAGATATTAAAGACGCGCAAGGTAAACTGGTTCATTCATTTACTTCCGTGAAAGATTCAACCCGTAAACAATATGATGGAGCACCACCAGCCAATCCGGTATTAGCTAAATCAAAAGGACTGAATCGTTTTGTTTGGAATTTACGATATCCAACTATGCAGGGTGTACCTAATGTATACATTGAAAGTAGTTATCGCGGACATAAAGCATCACCGGGCAAGTATTCTATTACCCTAACAGCAGGCGACAAGACAGCCACCACTGAGTTTGAACTTTTGCCGAATCCATTATATCCCACCGATGCAAAGACGTATCAGGAATATAGCGACTTGATGACCACGATGGAAGGAGAAGTAACGACTATGCATAATCTAATTAACTCGTTGTATGATAAGCGCACGCAACTGGAAAGTTTGTTGGCTTCATTACCGGCTGAGGCTAAGTTCGCAACCTTAAAGAAAGATGGTCAAGCATTGGTGCAACGCATGAAGCAATGGGATGAAGACATGGTGCAGCGCAAATCAAAGGCGTATGACGATGTGGAAAATTTTCCAAATAAGTTTACAGCAAACTACTTATTCATGCTTAATCATACTGAAAGTGATCTTCCGCGAGTTACTAAGCCTACACGCGATCGTCTTGCTGAATTAAATACACAATGGACTCCTCTGAAGAATCGTGCTCAGGAATTTATAGATAAGGACTTGCCAGCTCTTAACAAGGAATTATGGAGTGCAGGTATTGGAGCTATTTGGAAAGAATAATGAAATGAAATTTGGGTATCTTTTATTAGTAACAATTTTTGTAATTTCTTGTCAGCCTGAAAGGAAACCAGAAATTGAGAAATGGAAAGTTGAAATTGCAGATGCGGAACATGCCTTCTCGGATATGGCAGTGAAAGACGGTATCGCAAAAGCGTTTCTTACTTTTTCTGCTGAAGATGTTACTATGCTTCGCAATAGTAAGCTGGTTAACGGCAAAGCTGAACTGCAAGCCTTTTATGAAAAAGGATCTCAGAAAGGAGTACTTACCTGGTCACCTGATTTTGTGGATGTCTCAACTTCAGGTGACATGGGTTACACCTATGGAAAATATGTTTATACGAGTACCGATTCACTTGGCAATACTCAGTCGAGTGAAGGTATTTTTCATACCGTATGGAAACGGCAAGCGGATGGCAGTTGGAAATTTGTGTGGGATTAATTCTTATACGTGGTAATCTCTTTGGACCAGTTTAAGGTTTTTATCGTTTACTGATTTTATTGCCTGAGATGGATTTTTGACGCGCACATTTAAATCTACCTTTTATTAATGAACTTATTGCCTGATGCTTGCTGGCGCGACCATTGGTTCGCTTGCGCCACATTTTAAAGCTACTTAATTTAAGCTTCTTACGCATCAGCGCAATCACTTCTTTCTCCAATAATCCAAATTGAACTTCAATCGCTTCAAAGGGAGTGCGGTCCTCCCATGCCATTTCTATGATGCGATTAATGTCTTGATCGGTAAGTGTTTCTTTTAATTTCATGTACTCAGAGAGTTTTCAAAACCCAAATGAAGTGAGAAACTCATTGCATTATTCTAACATAGTTAGACTGTTTTTGTTCTTATGTTAGTTACTCTATCTAGATATTAGTCTAACGTATTTAGAAAGGCATTAGCTGCCCTAAGATGATTTTCCTGCTTCTCTTTAGGCATCTTGTCAAAAGTATTTACTAACATTCCTAATCGCGGATTTTTTAAAAAGAAATCTCTATGTACATGCATGAAGCGCCAGAACAAACCGTCCCACGTAGTTTGCCAGTCCCCTTTTTTGTAGTCGCTCATTTTCATCAGATAATTGCTTCCGCTGATGTATGGCTTGGTAGCCATTAAACCACCATCGGCAAACTGACTCATGCCATACACATTCGGCACCATCACCCAATCATAAGAGTCTATGAATAGTTCCATAAACCATTTATACACTTCGTCCGGGTCAAACTCGCAGAGCAACATAAAATTTCCCAGCACCATCAATCGCTCAATGTGATGGCAATAGCCCGTGGCCAATACTTTTTTGATGGTATTATCGATGGGAGCAATACCTGTTGTACCGGTCCAAAACGATTTGGGAATCTTTCGTTTGAACTTCCAATAGTTGGTAGACCGCTCTTGCGAGCCTTTGGCTTCGTACACGCCTCGGATGAACTCGCGCCAACCAAGAATTTGTCTGATAAATCCTTCCAATGAATTAAGAGGCACATTATTTTCATGCGAGAATACGATAGTCTTATCAATGATTTCCTTCGGAGTCAACAAACCCACGTTCATCATAGGCGTGAGCAAACTGTGATGGAGAATACTTTCTTTGTTGACTAAGGCGTCCTCGTATTCGCCAAATTCAACCAAACGCTGAGTTAAGAATTGCGTTAACCAACTCCTGCCTTCATTAAATGTGGTTGGATAAATAAATGTATTATTTATTTCTCCGTAATTGTTTGGAAAATTCTTTTTTACATACTCTACAGCTTCACTCCAATATTTGTTTGGTTTAGGAAACTCTACCTCGGGTGGCTTTTTCCATTTGGGGTACTTCAGTCGGTTCTCCGTGTCATAAGTCCATTTACCTCCGATAGGCTCAAGCTTTTCATCAACCAGAATTTTAAAATGTTTCCTTTGTTTGGTATAGAAGTCAGTTTGGAAAAAGCGTTTCTTACTAAGAAAATATTTTTCGATTTGGTTGTGAGTTAGAATGAAGAGAGGTGAGTCACACATTACTACTTGTATCTTTAGCTCTTGCGTCCTTTGGCTAATTCTTTTCTCTAACAAATAATCTGTTACAGTGCTGTAATGAATTTCTGAAATACCTTCTTTTTTGAGGTGAGGAATAAGATTTCGCACATCTGCAATTTTTTCTTTTGCTTCTAGGTAGCTTACATTATATCCTTTAGTTTGTAAATAATTTTCATACGCCTTCATGCTGGCGCGATGGAAGACCAGCTTTTGTTTATGAAAATTGTATTGTTTAAAAAAAAGGAACTCTTCTACCAGATAAACAGATCGATTCTTTGCTAAGCTAGGATGCTTTTCGAAGAGCTGGTGAGGAAAAACAATAGAGACAGCACTCATTTTTTAGATTTGTTCATCCTGCATTTATCGCTGCAATATTTTACATCTTCCCAGACCTTCTCCCACTTTTTACGCCAAGTAAACACGCGCCCGCAAGTAGTGCAGGTTTTAGTAGGTAAGAACTTTTTCTTGTGCACAAGAATCAAATGAGCGATCTAAACTTTTAAACTCGACATGCCCCCATCGGCATGAAGTACTTGTCCTGTTATCCAACTTGATTTTTCTGAAAGAAGAAAGGAAGCAAGATTAGCCAGGTCTTCAGGCCTGCCGATTTTCTTGAGCGGATGACGTTGTGCATTGGCCTCTTTCTTTTCATCGGTGTTTAACAATGCAGCCGCAAGGGGCGTATCGGTTATGGATGGAGCAATGCAATTCACTCTAATTTTAGGTGCGAACTCTGCAGCCAGTGCTTTCGTAAGTCCTTCAACTGCTCCTTTGGATGCTGCAACAAGAGAATGAAAATTAAATCCTGTTTGAACAGCTACCGTGGAAAATAAAACTATTGAGGCATGAGAGGAAATCTTTAATTTTGGAATACAGGCTTGTATAACCTTTACTGCCCCGATTACTTGAAGTTGGTAATCCATTACAAAGTCCTCTGGTTTAATTCTGGCAAATGGTTTTAGATTTACTGCACCTGGACAGTAGACTAATCCATCAAGCACATCCGGTAAAAACCTGTAATCCGGATGCTCATCCAAAACATTAAGCGGATGTAGTTTAGTAAAACCAACTGCTGAGGCGGTCGTTTTATTAAAGGTTCCGTATACCTGGTGTCCTTCTGCTATCATTTGCTTTGCAAGTGATGAGCCGATGCCTGATGAGGCACCAATTATTAAGATATTTGCCATGCCTATAAAACCATGAGGAGCTGTATTTGTTCTATCTTTTTAGCACAATGCCTCCTTCGAACTTTTTGGCTGATTTTGATTTTAGTAAGAAGCGCCTCCATTACTAACAAATCTAACTTGTTTGGTTTGTGATTAAGTCAATTTATAGGTTAAAGCCAGGCGGACAATAGCATTAAGGTTGGTTATGCTAATTACCGTTTATTCTTGATTTCCTTCTTACCTTTGTTGCCATTTTGATGCTTAGGAATGGATTTTAAGGCACATTTAGAGAAAGACAGTATTTTCAAAACGATTTCAGAGGCAGGGGCCAAACTGGGCTTTCCTACTTTTGTTGTGGGTGGCTATGTGCGCGATCTTATCTTAAAGCGCCCCAATAAAGACCTTGATTTTGTTTGCCTTGGTAGTGGTATCAAATTAGCACAACAGGTAGCTCAGGATTCAGGTGGTTTACAAGTGACGGTGTTCAAAAATTTTGGCACTGCCATGATTAAGCTTGGCGATCGTGAGCTGGAATTTGTTGGTGCCCGCAAGGAATCGTATCGCGAAGATTCGCGCAAGCCATTGGTAGAAGACGGAACTCTCGAGGAGGATCAGCTGCGTAGAGATTTTACAATCAATGCGATGGCGATCAGTTTGGAGAAAGATAATTTTGGTGCCTTGGTGGATCCTTTTGGTGGAGTGAAACACCTCGAAGAAAAGTTGATTAAAACTCCGCTTGATCCTAACATCACTTTTTCTGATGATCCACTCAGGATGATGCGCGCAATCCGGTTTGCATCGCAACTAAATTTTGACATTGAAGCCGATACGTTTGAAGCGATTACTACCAATGCTGATCGTTTGTCGATTGTTTCAATGGAACGAGTGATCGTAGAGTTGAATAAGATCATCTTATCACCTGTTCCTTCTTATGGCTTTAAACTTCTGTTTCAAAGTGGACTTTTAAATAAGTTTTTTCCCGAAATGATTGCCTTGCATGGTGTTGAGAATGTGGACAACAAGGCGCATAAAGATAATTTCTTTCACACTCTGCAGGTGCTGGATAACGTATCAAAAGTTTCGGATGATTTGTGGTTGCGCTGGGCAGCTATTCTGCATGATATAGCTAAACCTGCTACCAAACGATTTGACAAAACAGTAGGATGGACGTTTCATGGTCATGAAGACAAAGGCGCGCGTATGACGCCAGGAATTTTCCGAAGGCTTAAGTTGCCGATGAATGAGAAGATGCTTTTTGTGCAGAAACTTGTTCGCTTGCATTTGCGTCCCATTTCTCTGGTAAAGGAAGTTTCTGATTCAGCAATTCGCAGGCTACTTTTTGAAGCAGGCGATGATGTGGAGGCGCTCATGAAACTTTGTAGGGCCGATATAACATCTAAGAACAATGATAAGGTAGCACGGTTTCTGCGCAATTTTGATGAGGTTGAAAAGAAGATGATTGATTTGGAAGAGCGCGATAAAGTGCGGAATTTTCAGCCGCCCATTACGGGTGACGAGATCATTAAACTGTTTCAACTTTCGCCTGGCCCGATAATTGGAGAAATCAAAGAAGAAATTAAGGAAGCGATCATGGAAGGAATTATTCGTAATGATCGCCAGGAGGCACATGAATTATTAATTAAGATTGCAGAAAAAAAAGGATTGATAAACAACGAAGTAAACTTGAAAAAATAAACTAAAATGAAAGTAAGAGTAATAATTTTCTTTATAAGCAGTTTGATGGTTTCAGTAGCCAATGCACAAACCAAAAAACCGGTTAAGCAGGAGCCAACTAAACCAGCCACTCAAGCTGAGCCTCAGGCAAAACCTCAAGAACCTGAAAACGCAACAGCGATTAATCCATTGACAGAACATTTCTACAAGAAGTACGTAACGGCATTGCGTTGGAATGATTACGAAGTAGCGAAGGATGCGTTGTATGATTTGATCATGGAGAATCCTCAAAACGATTCATTGATTTTTAATTTAGCTTATTACTATTATGAAAACCAACAATACCCTTCAGCAGTGTTGGTTTCTCAGCAGTTGCTCGCTCGTAATCCTAAAAATGCTGGAGCGCTCGAAATCTCAGCAGTTGGTTATGAATATATGGGGGTACCTGATCGATCGCTTCAAAACTATGAGAGCTTGTATTTATTGACCAACAGCATTACAACTCTTTATAAGATGGCTTTTCTGCAGTATGACTTAAAACGCTATGCGGAATGCTTAACCTCCATCGATATTTTACTTGCTAATAAAGACCTTGAAGGCACTAAGGTTGTTTTCAATGATGTGGAGAATAAGCAAAAGGAATACCCAATGAAAGTGGCAGTTATTAACTTAAAAGGGCTGGCTGTGCAAGATCACCTGGGAGACAAAGCAGCAGCTAAAAAGTTATTTGAAGAGGCGCTCGCCATTTCTCCAGACTTTGTGTCGGCTAAACAGAATTTAGCCAAGGTAAAATAGGCGTGCAACCTTTTACAGGTTGGTCTGTCTTTGGGTTTAGATAATTAGGCTTGTGGCCCCGGCAGTACATATCCACCACGATTTGATTGACCGCTGCCGGCAGGGTGATCGAATTGCGTATCAACGGCTTTACAAACTTTATTGTCGCAGTATGTATAATATCGGCTACCGGATCGTTAATGATCAGGATGAAGCCGAGGATGTGTTGCAAGAGGCTTTTATCAGTGCATTCAATAGTTTGGATAACTATCGGGGTGATTCGACCTTTGGTGCCTGGTTAAAACGAATCGTAATTAATAAGGCGATAAACCAACTGAATAAAAGAAAGTTGGATCGTATGCCTGAAGACGAAACGTTTGATGTAAAGGAAGAAGAAGAGATTGATGTGCTGGAGGGATTTCCATTTACAGTTGAGAAGGTGCGAGATGCGATAGAGAGATTGCCAGATGGATATCGTTCTGTGCTTTCTTTATATCTTATGGAAGGATATGATCATGGCGAGATTGCTGAGATTTTGAAGATAACAGAATCTACATCGAAATCGCAGTTTAACCGGGCGAAGAAGAAATTAAAGGAACTTTTGGAGGAAGATAACTATGAAAAATGACTCACTTAAAAAGTTTGTTGAAGAAAACAAAGAAGCATTTGATAGCCGCGAACCATCAGAAAATCTATGGCAGCGGATTAATGCAAATTTACCGGACAAGCAAATTTCGTTATGGAATAATGCTGTGATCTGGCGCGTTGCCGCGATGTTGTTTCTTGGTTTATCGATTTATTTATTCTCAACTCAAAACATTGCAAAAAAACCGAGTCGTGAATCTGCCCAACTGCAAGGCGAGTTCTCAGACTTAGAAAGTTTTTACAGTGAACAAATTCAGGAGAAAGTTGAATTGATTAATCACATTCAAAACTTTAATGATCAAGAAAAGTTTACGCAAGACCTCGAAAAACTGGAGGCGATGTACCTTGTGCTAAAAGAACAGATGAAGATAAATCCTACCGAGAAGGTTAAAGATGCTTTGATTCTTAATTTTTTGGTAAGAATGGATTTACTGAATCAGCAGATCAAGAATATTGAAGATAGTAGAAAGAAAGAGGAGAGTAAGGAAAAAGAAACTTCTGTATGAAATAATCTTTGATGAGAAGTAGATTTATCTTCAAGAATTACTTGGTGCTATCTTTAATAGTTATATTTTTTTCGTGTGACCAGAAAACTAACTCTGAGACTATTCAACCAAAACTACTCTCTAATGAACAAATCATATTAATACTTGAAGATTTTGCAGTTTCACCCTATGGCGATAATAACTTTCATTTTTTCTATAGAGAGTACCTCAATGATAGTACATGGATAGTTAACATCCATCAAAATGAATTTTTAGGAGGTTTTAAATTTGGACTTTGTGATGTAATTGATTTTAAAGGACACAAAGTATTTATTTACGGCCAATCTTGTAATAAGAAATCAAATGAAGATCTTATCAAGTATGATGGATGGCCAACTGGAATGGATGGAATTTCATTTAATCTATTGATAGAAGAAAGAAATGGTCATTTGGTGAATTATTATCTTAAGAAACAATTCAAATTTACAGATTGGGATGAACAATCAGATTCATTGATAGACATACTTAAGTAAACATCGTGATTTAAAAATCATCACTCTTTACCTCAAACTTATCTTTATTGCTATCAAGGATTTTTCCGTCCTCACATTTAATCACACGAGCTGGAAACTTTTTAATAAGTCCGTAACTGTGGGTAGCCATTAGTACGGCAGTTCCACTTCTGTTTATTTGCTGAAATATTTTTAGAATTCCGCTCGATACTTCAGGATCTAAATTACCTGTGGGTTCATCGGCAATTAAGATCAGGGGCTCATTGATTAATGCCCGGGCAATCACTACACGCTGCTGCTCACCACCGGATAATTGATGTGGCATTTTTTTCTCTACGGATCCTAATCCAACCTGCATGAGCACTTCGGCCAATCGGTTCTTCATTTTGGCTCCATCTTTCCAGCCAGTAGCTTTCATAACGAAGGCGAGATTGTCACCCACAGTACGATCAGAGAAAAGTTGAAAATCCTGAAAGATGATTCCGATTTTGCGCCTGAGTAATGGAATTTGATTGCTTTTAATGTCGCGGATATTAATACCGGCTACATCTATATCGCCTAATCGTAAAGGAAGATCCGCGTATAATGTTTTTAGTAGTGAAGACTTTCCTGATCCGGTGCGGCCAATAAGAAATACAAACTCGCCTTTTTCGATGTCAAAGCTAATATCACCCAGCACGGTATTATGATCTTGAAAGATGCTGGCTTCCTTAACTCGAACAACGGGATCGGACGAGAACATGCTCATCAGTTAGCTATTCGCTTTTTTATGATCGGCCAGAAATTTTGCTAAGCCACTATCCGTAAGAGGATGATTAAGTAGTGCTGTGATTACGTTTAAAGGACAAGTAACTACATCGGCACCAATCTCAGCACATTTTATCAAGTGCATAGTATGACGTACGCTTGCAGCGAGAATTTCAGTTTCGAATCCGTAGTTATCATAGATCAACCGAATCTGTGCAATCAAGTCCAAACCATCTTGTGAAATATCATCTAGGCGACCAACGAAAGGAGAGAGGTAACTCGCTCCGGCCTTTGCGGCAAGAATAGCCTGACCAGCAGAAAAAACTAACGTACAGTTTGTACGAATGCCTTCGCTTGTAAAGTACTTAATGGCTTTAACGCCTTCTTTGATCATGGGTACTTTAACCACAATCTTGTCATCAATTTTTGCAAGCTCTTTGCCTTCTTTGATAATTCCTTCAAAGTCAGTAGAAATTACTTCGGCACTCACATTGGCATCCACAATGTTGCAAATCGCCTTATAATGAGCAATTACTTTTTCTTTTCCAGCAATGCCTTCTTTAGCCATAAGCGAAGGATTGGTTGTTACGCCATCCAGCACACCTAAGTCATAAGCTTCTTTTATTTCGTTGAGATTGGCGGTATCGATGAAAAACTGCATGTAAGTGGGTTTATTTGATGTAAAACTAACTCAAAAAATTAAAAAACCTTCCCTCGTTTCGATCGGAGAAGGTTAAAAAAAAAAGTGGCAAACCGAACATCGCACCGCTACAACCGCCTACCCTTGCTACCTTCCGATCCTGGGGGAGTTCAGCAGGAGCTGGTCGTGCCGATTTGCCGCTGCAAAACTAATAAAATTGTTGAAACCCAACCGATAAACTTAAACCAAGCCCGACAAATAAAGATTGAATTCGAGTGCATTTACCTCAGTGAACCCATCGGCTTTCAAATCATCAAAAATCTCAGCATCAAATTCAAGATCACGAATTTCAGATCCGACCTTGCCAACCCATATTTCAGTTCCTTTAAGGTGAATGGGATTTACCTTCACCAGAATTTTTGCTTCTTCCGTCTCTTTCTTGAAATATTGGTGAACGATATTGTTTTCTTTTCCCATAATGGATGCAAACTAATAATCTATTGCCTATTCGAATGAAACTGCGTGTCAATATTTGGTGAAAAGTAAACCCTTTGTTATACTTGCCTATAAATTCTAAAACTTAAATGGGAAGAGGAGACAAAAAAACAGCTAAAGGTAAACGCAAAATAGGATCCTTTGGCGTTTCAAGAAACAAATCAAAAATTAAGACTCAGCTAAAGCGAGTGGCCTCTAAAAAGAAGGTAATACCAGGGGAAGAAGCTAAGCCTAAGAAAACAGCACGTAAAAAAGCACAAGCCTAACAATGATTAATTCTGTACATACTGCATGGTGGTGGCACAAGTCGAATTTCGATTGGTGAGCAGCCTAGCTATGTAAAAACATAATGCCGAAGGCCCGCTGTTCACAGTGGGCCTTCTTTTTTTAGTCAAACTCGAAGCAACAAATCAAAGATGACTTATAAATTAAAAACATATTCAAAGAAATTGCTGGCCGACACCATCACACCAGTAAATATCTATTTGAAATTAAGAGATGTATTTGCAGCCAGTATTTTACTCGAGAGCTCAGACTATCACGGTAATGAAAACAGTTTATCATTTATTTGTTGTGAACCGCTGGCAACTTTTCGGGTAGTTAATAATCAAGTTGAGATTCGTTATCCGGAAAAGGAGATAGAGAAGATATCTATTTTGAAAACAGGACAGGTGGCTGAGTTATTAGAGAAATTCAAACATTCATTTCAGCCTGACCAATCGGTAGTAACCAAGTATCCGCATGATGGACTATTTGGATATATGGCCTACGACTCAGTTCGTTATTTTGAGGATTTGGAAATTCAGAAAGGTGAATCGGAATTGCCTGATATGATCTATTCTCTCTATCGCTATGTAATTGTGGTTGATCATTTCTTTAATGAGATGACTTTATTTGAACATCAGTTCGAAAGTGTTTCAAATGAGAGTTCTTTGGGTAGGATAGAACAATTAATTTATAACAATCGAATCACCACTTTTCATTTTAAACTTACGGATCAGGAACAATCCAACTATACCGATGTGGAGTTTCTTAAAATGATTGAGAAAGGGAAGCAGCATTGTTACCGGGGCGATGTTTTTCAGATTGTTCTTTCACGCAGGTTTACAATGGGCTTTCAAGGCGATGAGTTTAATGTGTACCGCACACTTCGTTCAATTAACCCTTCACCCTATCTTTTCTTCTTCGATTACGGAAATTTCAAGTTGTTCGGTTCTTCGCCCGAAGCGCAAATACAAATTAGTAACAGCAAGGCTCATTTGTATCCAATCGCAGGTACGTTCAGAAGATCTGGTAACGATCAGGAAGATGCTGTGCAAGCAGAGAAACTTTCGGCAGATGAAAAGGAAAATGCCGAACATATTATGCTGGTGGATTTAGCGCGCAATGATATGAGTCGCAATGCCAGCGAGGTAAAAGTGGAAGTGTTTAAAGAAATTCAATACTATTCACACGTTATTCATCTGGTATCGAAAGTTACAGGAAATCTAAAGCCGAATGCTTCCGTGGTTCAAATGGCTGCTGACACATTTCCCGCTGGTACCTTATCAGGTGCGCCCAAGCACATGGCTATGAAGTTGATTAATGAATATGAGAATGTAAATCGTAGCTTCTATGGCGGGGCTATTGGATTTCTTGGGTTTAATGAATCTTTTAATCATGCCATCATGATTAGAACATTTTTAAGCAAAGGAAATAAACTTACTTATCAGGCTGGGGCCGGAGTAGTTTCTAAATCAAATTCTGAAAGTGAATTGCAGGAAGTAAATAATAAATTGGAAGCATTGCGCAAAGCTGTGGTGTTAGCTGAACAAATTTAGTATGAAGATATTAGTGTTAGATAATTACGATTCGTTTACCTATAATCTGGTGCATATTATCCGTGAAAACGGATTTGCCATGGATATTTATCGTAATGATAAGATTGAACTTGAAGCTGTAAAACAGTATGATAAAATTTTGCTTTCGCCCGGGCCAGGCATTCCTGATGAAGCGGGAATCATGAAGCAAGTCGTAAAAGAGTATGGTGCAACCAAAAGCATTTTAGGTGTTTGTTTAGGGCATCAGGGAATTGCTGAAGTGTATGGTGGTACCTTATTTAATATTCCAACCGTGCTTCATGGCGTAACTTCGATGGTGGAGGTAAAAGATCAGGATGAATATTTATTCAAAGGCATCTCAACTAAATTTCAGGCAACACATTATCATTCGTGGGCGGTGTTGCCAAAAGGATTGCCTGAGGAAATAAAAGTTACGGCTACAAATGCCGATGGATTGATTATGGGGTTAAGTCATACCCAGTTTGATGTGAAGGGATTGCAATTTCATCCTGAATCGATTATGACGTTGGAAGGTCCGGCAATTATTAAAAACTGGTTGAATAAGTAAACTTAGAATTGATTTCACATGAAGAAAATATTAAGTGAATTAATTGATCATCGATCCCTGACAAAGGAGACAGCACACGAAGTGCTCGTAAACCTTGCTACGGGTAAATTTAATCTGAGCCAGACTGCGGCATTCATGACAGTGTATATGATGCGCAGCATTACTGTTGAAGAATTGCAGGGATTTCGGGATGCGATGTTAGAGTTGTGTTTGCCTGCTCGGTTCGAGCAACCTGTGATGGATGTGTGTGGAACAGGTGGTGATGGCAAGAATACAATCAACTTGTCTACGTTATCTTCCTTTGTGGTAGCGGCTGCCGGACAACCTGTTGCCAAGCATGGTAATTATGGAGTTTCTTCTGCTTGTGGTTCCTCCAATGTGCTCGAGTATTTTGGATATAAATTCACGAATGATGTTGACGAACTGAAAAGAAGTTTGGACAGGGCTAACATTTGCTTCATGCATGCACCTTTGTTTCACCCAGCTATGAAAAATGTAGCACCTATTCGCAAAGAGCTAGGTGTGAAAACATTTTTTAATATGCTGGGGCCGATGGTTAATCCTGCTTTCCCAACCCGGCAATTAGTGGGAGTTTTTAGTCTGGAACTTGCACGTCAGTATGGTTATCTATATCAGAATAGTAACAAAGACTTTTTAATTCTCCATTCGATTGATGGGTATGATGAAGTATCGCTAACCAGTGCTTTTAAATTTTTCTACAACGAGGGTGAACGATTAGCAGAACCGGCTGATTTAGGATTACCTATGATAAACTATGAAGCGATAAAAGGTGGAATAACGGTTGAGGAGTCTGCAAAATTGTTTACCAATGTGCTAGAAGGAAAAGGGACTGAAGCTCATAACAATGCTGTGATTGCAAATGCAGCGATGGCCTTGTATTGTGTGGATAGGAAAGCAGGATTGGAAGCGGCTGTTATAAAGGCAACCGAATCACTGAAATCTGGAAATGCATTAACAGCTTTTAAAAAATTAATTGAGCAGTAAGATGAACATCTTAGACGAAATTATTCAGGAAAAATATAAAGAGGTTGAGGAACGGAAATCTTTGTATCCAATAAAATTGCTGGAGCAAAGTATCTATTTTCAATCGCCTGTAGTATCACTCAAAAAGTATGTGCAGCGCGAGGATAAGTCAGGTATTATCGCTGAGATAAAAAGGAAATCTCCTTCAAAAGGAATCATCAATGCGCATGTTTCAATAGAGCGCACTTCAATCGGGTATATGCAAGCCGGGGCGTCAGCACTTTCTGTACTTACGGATTCAAAATATTTTGGAGGTAGCAAAGAGGACTTGATGGTCGCGCGCAAGTTTAATTTTTGCCCCATCCTGCGTAAGGATTTTGTAGTAGATGAGTATCAAATCATTGAAGCAAAATCAATGGGAGCAGATGCAATCCTTTTAATAGCTGCTGCCTTAGAACCCTCAAAACTTCAAACACTTGCGAAGTTTGCTAAAACATTACACTTGGAAATTTTGTTGGAGGTTCATAATAATAAAGAGCTTCAGGATAATCTTACTACTGATGTAGATTTGATAGGGGTGAATAACCGCGACTTGAAAACCTTTGTTACCGACATCGAAATCTCAAAACAACTGGCAGATAAAATTCCAAACCAATTCGTGAAGGTTTCAGAGAGCGGAATTGAAAATCCAACCACGATAATTGAATTGAAGAAATTTGGATATGACGGCTTTTTGATGGGGCAGAATTTCATGCAACACAGCCGACCTGAGAAAGCATGTCGTGATTTTATTACAGAATTGAAAAGATTAGAGAAGTAGCATGGAAGGTAATCTCATAAAAGTTAAGGTGTGTGGAATGAGGGATGATAAAAACGTTCTTGAAGTTGGTTCTTTAGCTCCGGACTATATGGGTTTTATCTTTTATAAAGATTCACCCCGATATGTTGGTGCTGATTTTCAAATTCCTTCCGACTTACCAATCTCAGTAAAGAGAGTAGGAGTGTTTGTTAATGAGTCGGTGGAGGAAGTGATAAGGATTGTTAAAAAGCATCGATTAGATTTTGTTCAACTTCATGGAGAAGAATCAGTTGAGATTTGTCAGAAGTTGAAGGATGCTGGTGTAAGTATTATAAAAGTATTTAGAGTTGATGAAGAATTTGATTTTTCCAAGACCTCGACTTATAGTGAAATAGCTGATTATTTTCTTTTTGACACAAAAGGGAAAAACTATGGAGGCAATGCTAAAAAATTTAATTGGCAATTGTTAAGTTCTTATAACAATCAAACTCCATTCTTTTTAAGCGGGGGCATTGATACTGAAAGTGTATCAAGTATTCTTATGTTGAAGGATTTAAACCTTCATGCTATAGATGTTAATAGTGGTGTTGAGTCCGCACCCGGATTAAAGGATGTAAGTAAAGTATCAGCAATTATAAACTCGTTACGATATGAAGTTTAATGTAGATGAAAGTGGTTATTACGGCCAATTTGGAGGCGCATACATTCCTGAAATGCTTTATCCGAATGTGGAAGAACTGCGAGAAAACTATTTGAGGATTATGGCTGAACCTGATTTTCAGGCTGAGTTCAATGATCTTCTAAAGAACTATGTCGGTCGACCAACCCCCTTGTATTTAGCAAAACGATTATCTGAAAAGTATAACGCGACTGTTTATTTAAAACGTGAAGATCTTTGTCACACGGGCGCTCATAAAATCAACAATACCATCGGCCAAATTTTGATGGCTAAGAAACTTGGTAAACAAAAAATTATTGCAGAGACAGGTGCTGGTCAACATGGCGTAGCAACCGCCACAGTTTGCGCACTTATGGGCATGGAGTGTATCGTGTACATGGGCAAGTTAGATATGGAACGACAACGACCCAATGTTGAGCGCATGCGAATCCTGGGGACAAAAGTAGTTCCGGCTTTGTCTGGAAGCATGACGTTGAAGGATGCCACCAATGAGGCGATGCGTCATTGGATCAATCACCCAACAGATACTCATTATATTATCGGATCAGTGGTGGGGCCACATCCTTATCCTGATATGGTCACTCGTTTTCAGTCGGTGATTAGCGAGGAAATAAAAAAACAGCTTCAAGAGGAGATAGGTAATCCTTATCCTGATTATGTTATCGCGTGTGTAGGGGGTGGGAGTAATGCAGCAGGAGCTTTTTACCATTTTCTTTCCGATGAGCATGTGAATTTGATTGGAGTAGAAGCTGCAGGTAAAGGAGTGGATAGTGGCGAATCGGCTGCAACAACAGCCCTTGGAAAAGCAGGTGTGTTGCATGGAAGTAAAACATTATTGATGCAAACCGAAGACGGACAAGTTATTGAGCCCTATTCAATTTCTGCTGGGTTGGATTATCCTGGGATTGGCCCGATGCATGCGCATTTATTTGAAACCGGAAGAGTACAGTTTGTAAATGTTACTGATGATGAAGCCATGAATGCGGGAATTGAGTTAAGTAGAACCGAAGGAATTATACCTGCTATTGAATCTGCTCACGCAGTTGCTGCATTGAAATCGATGGAACTAAGTAAAGACGATGTAGTGGTGGTTAACTTATCAGGGCGCGGTGATAAGGATTTGGAAACATATATCAGGTGGGGAAAATATTAGAATAATTACGATGTACGAATTATGAAGACCCAATACATTATATCCTTTCAGATTATTTTGCTGGTTTTACTGAGTTGTGATTCAAAAAAATCTAATCAACCTGAACTGGACATTGAAGCCTACAAGGTTGAAGTAGAAGAATGGTATCAGAAAAGATTAACAGACTTGAAAGGTGAGAATGGGTGGTTGAATCTGGCGGGTTTGTTTTGGTTGAAGGAAGGGGTCAACACCTTTGGTAGTGATGAGTCAAATGATTTGGTTTTCCCTAAAGGAAAAATTGCCGCGAAGGCAGGATTCTTTCTGGTTAAGAATAGCGTTGTTCAGTTTAATGGATTGCCAGATGTTACGGTGCTGGATAGAGGAACTCCAATAAAAGAGAAAGTAATCTTTCATCCGGACTCAACTAAGAATAGTTTATTATCACATGGTTCGCTGCAATGGTTTATTATAAAACGCGATGATCAGGTAGGAATTCGATTGCGAGATTTGGAAAGCAAGTCGATTGAAGATTTTGCTGGGATTGAACGATATGAAGTAAATCCTGAATGGAGGGTTGAAGCGAAATTAGAAATTCCATCCGTGCCTAGAAAAATTGATATCACTAATGTGTTAGGCCAGACAACTGCACAGACTTCACCTGGCACATTAGTATTTAATTTAAAAGGGAAAGAGTACCGATTGGATGCTTTAGAAGGAGGGAAAGATGAGTTGTTTATAATCCTGGGTGATCTCACTAACGAAACTGAGACGTATCCTGCAGGAAGGTATTTATACATAAAAATTCCAGATTCGAATGGCCACACCATAATCGATTTCAATAAAGCCTACAATCCACCGTGTGCATTCACACCTTTCGCTACCTGTCCGCTGCCACCTGCGCAAAATGTGCTGCCAATAGCCATTCTGGCTGGAGAAAAAAATTATCATCTCGATTCTCATTAATATGGAAAACCGAATCACAAAATTATTTGCCAGTAAGAAGAAAAATATTCTTTCCGTCTTTTATACAGCTGGGTTTCCAGCATTGCAAGACACGACTTCAATTGCTATTCAGTTGGAATCAGCAGGTGTGGATATGATTGAAATTGGAATTCCATTTTCTGATCCAATAGCTGATGGTCCAACTATTCAGGAAAGTAATAAGATAGCGCTTGACCAGGGAATGAATGTTGCATTGTTGTTGGAGCAAGTCGCTGACTTACGTACTAAAGTAAAAATGCCGATTGTGTTAATGGGCTACCTTAATCCAGTCATGCAGTATGGTGTTGAAAAGTTTTGTAAAGAGGCAGCAGCAGCTGGTGTTGATGGGTTGATTCTTCCAGACCTACCTCTCGATGAATATGTCAAGCACTATAAGGAGTTAATGGAATCATTAAATCTCAGTATTTCCTTTTTGATTTCCCCTACAACTTCGGAAGCCCGGATCAAGAAAATTGATGCTCTTAGTTCTGGGTTTATTTATGCGGTCTCTTCATCCAGTACAACCGGTGCCAAGAAAGAGTTCTCAGAAGAGCAACAAGCCTATTTTAAAAAGCTGCAATCGCTAAAGCTAAGTCATCCCTTTCTGATTGGTTTTGGAATTTCAAATCACAAAACATATTTGCAGGCATGCGAGTTTGGAGCCGGTGCTATTGTTGGAAGTTCATTCATCACCTGTCTTAAGGAAAGCAAAAACCTTAAGGAAGATATTAATCAGTTTGTTCAATCTTTGATTTCATAATATGATCATACAACTTCAACCAACAATACAAGATCACGATAAGCAGAGGATTGTAGAAAAGATTACATCGCTTGGCTATAAAAACATGGAGGTTAAAACTCAGCAAGGATTCTATTTGATTGGCATAGGTAAAAAAGAGTTTGATATTCGCCAGCTCGGGCACATGAAGGGTATTGCTGATATTCATCGTGTGTCGGATGAGTATAAACTGGTTTCAAGCAAATGGAAGGTTGAACCAACTGTAATTAACTTGGGAGATGGTGTAACCATTGGTGGCGGTACTCTGTCCATTATTGCTGGTCCATGTTCTATTGAGAATGAGCAGCAAGTGGACCTTACCATCAATCACTTAAAAGAAAATGGAGTTCGTATTATGCGTGGTGGTGTTTATAAGCCTCGCAGTTCTCCTTATGCTTTTCGAGGATTAGGAATTGAAGGCCTGCAGATGTGGTATTCACGCGCGAAAGCAGCTGGGATTAAAATCATCAGTGAAGTGATGCAGGTTAGTCAGATTGAGCCCATGTATCCGTATGTAGATGTGTTTCAGGTGGGAGCAAGGAATACTCAAAACTATAACCTGCTGGATGAATTAGGGAAGGTTGATAAACCAGTTATGATTAAACGCGGTATCTCAGGTACCATTGAAGAATTGCTTTCTTCTGCTGAATATGTTTTCTCGGCCGGTAACGAAAAATTAATTCTGTGTGAACGCGGTATTCGTACGTATGAAAAGGCGAGCCGTAATACGATGGATATTAATGCAATTCCGATCCTTAAATCGAAAACACATTTGCCGGTAGTAGCAGATCCATCGCATGCTATTGGTATTCGTGAGTATGTTGAATCGATTGCGTTAGCTTCTGTAATGGCTGGTGCCGATGGAATTATTTATGAAACTCATCAAAAACCAGAAGAAGCATTTAGCGATGGTCAACAAACACTTGATTTTAACGAGTCTGCTCGGATGGTTCGTAAACTTAAAAAAGCATTTGAGCTGTTAAACTCTGAGAATTAAGTATCCGAATCGATTTGGCTTTTGATCCATTGACGGGCTTCATCTAAATTGTCGAAGAATCCGTACTCTACTGGGTAGGCGTTTCTAATTTCTTTTCTCTTTTGCGATCGGGCATTAACCTCATAATCCTCTTTTCCCAAGACGACAGCTATCTTATTTACTCCCAACTTTAGGTATTCGTCTTTGAACTTTTCTCGAATTTTATTTAAGTCGGCTTCATCTCGCTGTGGAACATTTCGGATGTCCGAAATCCAATTGGGAGTTCGATATGCTTTTAGGAAATCTAACGAAAGTGAAAGTACCTGCTCAAATTCTGTTACACTGTGAGGACGCTGCCAAATGCAGCAAAGCGAAGCAATAGAAGCATCGTAAAACACTTTTGCTACATTGTTTTCAAAAACTAATTGCTCTCCAATATTTTCTGGAATTTTAAGATAAACGGAAAAAGTACTGCCTTGATTGGGGGCACTTTTAACTTCAATTCTACCACCCAAGGTTTCTGTTTGAAGCTTAACTAGAAACAGTCCCAGTCCTTTTCCTTCAATGTGAGTATGAAATCTTTTATAAAGACTGAACACCTTATCTCCAAACCGATCCATATCAATTCCAATCCCATTATCTTCAACTACTAATTTTATAAAATTATCTTCGATGGAGGTTGTGATATTTATTTGACAAACTCTGTCGGGATGTCTATACTTAATCGCGTTACTTAATAGATTATAAAGAATACTGTGTATCATTATTTTAACAGAGTAAACCTCAGGTACATTTTTTAAATCTGTTGTAATGATTACTCCAGTATCCGAAATATCTAACAGCAATGATTTGATGTGTTCAAGTTCATCCTCGAGATTTAGTTTTTGACGGAGTCGAGTAACCTTGTTGCGAATATCAATGATGTTGCTTAGATCCTTAATGGTTGCATCCAGCGAATTAAATGCATTTTTGAAATGTTCAAGTAGAACTAAATTGTTCTCATTTAATCCTGTTACGTCAACCAAACTTACTATTCCGGCAATACTGGCTACTGGGCCACGCAAATTATGTGAAATCGTATAAGAAAATTGTTGAAGATCGTTATTGTGATTAATTAATTCTGTGTTAGTTTCTGTTAACTGCCTATTCTTTTCCAGAAGTTCACTTGCCAGATGAGTATTTTCCTGTGCAATTAATTCCCGCTGTTTTTCAATTAAAGCACTCGCTTGAATAAGTTCATTTTGTTTAGTTTGAAGTAACTGACTTTGATTTTTCAAGTTACTATTGGCCTGATGGAGAATTTCTATCAGTGATTGGTTTTCATTTTCTGATTTTTCAAAACTTCGCTTTATAAAATAGGCACTGCCTGCAATCACACAAAATGAAGCTCCCACCATGTAGTTTAAGAAATAATAGTTGGGTCCGGTTAAGCCCATTTGATAATACCCCACTCCAAAAAGTTCGTGAGCTGGGTCATACAACATTAAACAGGAGAAATTGATAGCTAAGGCTGATATCCAATATTTTCTTTCTTCTAGTTTGAATAAGATAAATGGAAACAAGGTAGCGGCTAGTAGTGTAAGTCTGAACTCAAAATATTGAAATTCTTCCAACAAAAAATAATCAAACTTATCAAGTATAGAAGTGATCAACGATGCTAAACTAAGCACAACGGATAGAAGGATCCTTCCGGAAAATAGAAAGCCTGCCTTATTTATGAATAGGGGTAAAATGAAAATGAAGGCAAAACCCATTGCCAATTGTGAAGAGTAGATAAAGCCAAATGAGATTGTAGAAAGAATAGATAGCAATAAACTGAAACAAGCAATGAGAATGCTGACCCGATTGGTTAGCACCACATTGCGCATTTGATGAAGGTTCTCCGTCTTATTTGTTCCCCAATAACTTACAGTCCTCCAAAGACTCATAGTTGAGCTTTTTTTACAGGTAAAGTAGCCTCGTTTAGTATGTGGAACAACTATTTTTAAAGAATTACTAAATATTAAAATATTTATATTTGATCGGTTCAACCGATTGAATGATGATAGGAGAGAAGAAAGTGAAACAACCAGGAATAAATAAGACTGAATTGCCATGGAAAGCCTACGAATTGATGCAGGTATCGAAGCGGATGGCTGAAACCTATGAAGAGAATAGAGATGTGTGCAGTAAGTATGTGCATAGCACATCACGTGGACATGAAGCAATACAACTTGCTGCTGGACTCCAATTGAAGGAGTTTGATTATGCCTCCCTTTATTATCGTGATGAGTCGATGTTGTTGGGCATGGGTTTGCAACCTTATGAGTTGATGCTTCAATTGATGGCAAAGCGCGATGATCCGTTTTCAGGTGGCCGCAGCTATTATGGTCATCCGTCTTTAAAACGAAAAGGATTTCCAATAATTCCACATCAGAGTTCGGCAACCGGCATGCAGGCAATTCCTGCAACCGGTATGGCGCATGGAATTTCATACCTCGAATCTCAAAAGTTAATTAAAGGAAAAGACAAACCAGTTGTGCTTTGTTCGCTAGGGGATGGATCAGTTACAGAAGGCGAGGTAGCTGAAGCTTTCCAGATGGCGGTATTAAAAAAATTACCGATCATTTATTTAATACAAGATAACGGTTGGGGGATCTCCGCATCGGCAAAAGAGATGCGTGCTATGGATGCTTATGAGTATGCAGCCGGGTTTAAAGGACTTACAAGAAAGAGAGTTGATGGATCAGATTTTATAAAAAGTTTTAAGGTGATGGAAGAGGCGATTGCATTTGTTCGCGCTAAGCGGATGCCTATTCTTATTCATGCAACATGTCCTTTGTTAGGTCATCATACTTCAGGGGTCCGCAAGGAGTGGTATCGCCAGGAAGATTTAGCAGCACATGAAAAACGAGATCCTATTTTAGTTTTAGAGAAATTTCTGTTGAAGCTAAAAAATTCAAGAGAGAAAATTAAAGAGATCAAATCCAATGCTATTGAGAAAGTAAAATCAGATTACGAGCGGGCTTTAGCTTCCGCAGATCCTGATCCAACTGATTTTGATACGCATGAGTTTGCTGTTACCACAATTATAAAAGAGCAGGGAACCAGAACCCCTAAGAAAGGAGAGAAGGTTATACTGGTAGATGCGGCTTTACATGCGGTTGATGAAATCATGAAGAAACATCCAGAAGCATTGTTCTATGGTCAGGATGTAGGAAGAAGATTGGGTGGTGTGTTTCGTGAAGCGGCAACGCTTGCGCAGAAGTATGGAGATCATCGTGTGTTCAATACACCTATTCAGGAAGCCTATATTGTTGGTTCAACGGCTGGGATGAGCGCAGTAGGAGCGAAGGCAATTGTTGAGATTCAGTTTGCCGATTACATTTGGCCGGCTTTAAATCAACTAGTAGAGGAGTTATCAAAAAGTTGTTACCTATCGAAAGGAAAATTTCCAATTCAATCTCTAATTCGTGTGCCGATAGGTGCTTATGGAAGTGGTGGTCCATATCACTCGGGAAGTATTGAGTCAACGCTTTTAACTATACGAGGAATTAAAGTTGTGTATCCAAGCAATGCTGCTGACATGAAAGGCTTGATGAAAGCCGCTTACTATGATCCAAATCCTGTAGTTATGTTGGAACATAAAGGTTTGTATTGGAGTAAGGTGGCTGGCACTGCTGAGGCTAAAACAATTGAGCCCGATTCAGATTACATCCTTCCGCTTGGTATTGCAAACATTGTTCAGGTTGCTGATGAAGAAAAAATTCAAGCAGGCGACAGTGCCGTAATCATTACCTATGGCATGGGAGTATATTGGGCAAAAGAGGCTTCTAAAAATTTTGAAGGCCGGGTTGAGATTATTGATTTAAGAACGCTCAATCCTTTTGACTGGCCGCTGATTGAAGGCTCAGTGAAAAAACACGGTCGGGCTTTTGTCCTTACGGAAGAACCCTTACTAAATTCATTTGCCGAATCTTTGGCCGGCAGAATTTCAAAAGAATGTTTTAATTATTTGGATGCTCCTGTTTGGACTTTTGGATCCGCTAACCTTCCTGCCGTTCCTCTCAACTCTGAATTAGAAAAAATGATGCTGCCTAATGCTGAGAAAGTGGCAACTGAAATTAATAACCTGCTTAAGTTTTAGTTTGTAGTCTTAAGAAATTAGTTCTGAGTACTTGATATAACTCCATACTTAATACTAACAACTCAATACTAAAGACTAAAACGGATATCCAATCCCAACATTATAAATAACAGGTTCCCGGTTTACTCCAAACGGACCAAAGAATTTCATTTTGCGTAGCACAAACCGATCACCCTCCTCGCGCCCAGGATCAAATACTTTTAAACCCATATCAAAGCGGAGAACTAAAAATGAGAAATCAAACCGGAGTCCCGCACCAGTACCTATACCAAATTGTTTATAAAAATTTTTGTCAAAATTTGAGGAGCCTTCCCAGGTAGCTTTATTTGGCCCCTCTTCTGCTAATTGAATGGGTTGGAATGACCATACGTTTCCTGCATCTAAAAAGATTGCTCCATTAACAAAGCCGAAAAGTTTTGTTCTAAGCTCTATACTTCCTTCAACTAAAATGTCTCCAGGTTTTTCAAAACTGTAATCAAACAGACCATCTTTACTTGGGTCTTCACTCAAGTTGGGTGGCAATGTTCCTAACCCTAATCTCCGTGGCAACCACGCCCGTACGCTATTGCTTCCTCCTGCAAAGAAATATTTTTCATAAGGCAATACTTTATTAGGACTGTAGGCGTAACCAGCGCCTGTGTTAAATCGGTAAGCGAGTATTGTATTTTTATTAAGGATTTTGCTTCTGCGTGCATCTAAATTAAACCGAACATATTGGTAAAGTTCAAGCCCCCGATTAGTAATAAATGTAGGTTCAACTACATTAAACAATGTGCCACCTGTTTCTAACTGCATTCTTAAGAAGCGGGAACTCCGCTCTGTATTGCCATAGTTGTCGGGGTTCCAGGTAACAGCCATTGTCATGCTGGTTACAAAAGATGGATTGAATGAATTTTTCAAATTATTCCCTTGGTTCTGTTGCAGGTCTGTTAGCAAAGCATTGAATGCGCTATCCAGGGTGGAGCGAATTATGTTTAAGCTTATTAGGGTTAATGAATATTGAGTGGTTTGTTTATTCTGCCATGTATAGGTATCTGAAATGGTAGTGATCAGTCGCTTATATTCAGGTCTATTTGTGTATGAATATCCACCCAAAAGTCTTGTGCGTGGATTATATTGAGCTATGCGAAAAGCGGTTTTTTCTTTGAAAGGAAATAAAAATTGCGGAAAGAGGATGCTACCATTTATGCCCGCTTCCGTGCTTTTATAAAAGTTATTCTTGTCAATTGCAGAAGCCACACCTTCAAATCCAAACCTACCATTGAGCTCCAAAATTTCAAGACCCTTAAATAGATTTCTTTTCTTTAAACTGGTACTTATATATGGTCCAGGGTAACCTTGTGTCACGGTTAGTCCGGCTTCGTTAGACCATGAGTATCGATCCAACGGACTACAAAAGATATTGGCAATAAATTTTCCGCCTGCTGAATCATAATTCATGTTGATGAATTTGAAAATATCCAAATTGGCTAGCTGACGTTGTGTGGAGAAAGTTTTAGATCGACTGTAAAGACTATCCGTATGAATGAAAACACGCTGTGCAAGTATTCTCTTACTATACTCCCTCTTGAAATAATTAAAGGTAATTCCATATCGCACTTCTGATTTTCGTTTAAGCGTATCGCGAGAGATTACTGCCGCATCTGTTTGAAAGGTGATTGAGTCTATATGAAAGACCTTGTGCGAGTCTCTACGGGGTGGATTCTTAATTTCAATTCGTAGGCCAATTTGATAGGGTTCCAGATAAGCTGTGTCAACCGAAAACTCAACAAATTGCCGGCTAAAATCATAATATCCCAAATCCTTTAATTGAAGATCAATTCGTTCCCTTTCCTTGTTTAGTTTATTCTGATCGTATTGATCATTTTTTTGGATAAGACTTTCGTCTTTTGTAGAGATTATTATCTCTTCCACTTTTTTATCGGGTATTGAATAGAATATGGTATCATAGAAGTAAGGCCGTCCGGGTTCAATTACATAAGTAACACCAACTTTTTTCCTAAATTCATTAGTCTTATAGGTAATCTTGTTTTGAAAGTATCCTTTATTAAATAAGTAGTCAGTCAATTTTTCTTGAGAAGCAATTACATTAGCCGTGTCAAAGACAGACACAGGCTCTCCCCATTGCATAAAATGATTTCCATTCTCGATTTTTTTATTGAGTGCATCAACCTTTTTTTGTTTTTTAAACTGAAAGGAGTTTATTTTTTTTTGATTTTTTGTTGAAGCTATTTTTTTGTCAAACTTCTGTTCAACTTTTGCTTTCTTGTCGATAAACTTTTGTTGGTCATACCTGCTTTTTCCATAGTCGTACATCCAAAGGCCAAAGCCGCCCCGGTTCACCTTTTGGACATACAAATCAGAAAGTCCATCTTTATTAAATCCTTTTGGGGCCTGAATGGTTTGGCGGTATAATAACTTTTGATTTTCTTGGAGATAGCGAGTGCCCAAACAGCCGCTTAGCAGCCAGGGTAATAAAAATAGGGTAACTCGTTTATTTAGTTTATTCACGTATGATCTCCAAAGCCAAAATTAAGCATCTCAAGTCGTTGCAAGTAAAGAAATACCGAAAACAGGAGCAATCCTTTATTGTAGAAGGTACGAAAAGTGTAGTTGAACTGATGCATTCGGATTTTGAAGTACTTTGGTTGGCTGGTACACACGAGTTCCTTAAACAAAATGAGAAAAAGCTGGGAACTATCCGTGCTGAAATAGTTGAAGCTACGGATAGTGAATTGATTGCCGCAGGAAGTTTTCAATCAAATGATGGTGCGTTGGCTGTAGCCAGAATGAAAGTGAATGCAGAGACTCCCATTATGGAAGAATTTGCTTTGGTTCTTGATGATATTCGTGACCCTGGAAATTTGGGAACCATCATACGCACAGCGGATTGGTATGGAATATCCAAAATAATTGCCTCGGAAGCGACCGCTGACTTTTATAACCCCAAAGTGTTAAGCGCTACTATGGGTTCGTTTTGTAGGATTTCAGTGTTCTACACATCATTAGAACACTATTTAAGCAAAACGAACCTGCCCGTTTACGGGTCCTTTCTTGAAGGTTCGGACGTGCACAACTTGAAATTTGAAGGCGGAGGATTGGTAGTCATTGGAAATGAGTCAAACGGAATCTCACAAGCTGTGGAAAAATTAATTACTCAAAAGATTACAATCCCACGGATTGGTAAAGCAGAATCGCTCAATGCAGCCATCGCCACCGGAATCGTCTTAGACGTTATTACGCAATCAAAGAAATGATTGACTTTCCTGAGCGGCAGATTCTGACAGCTTATCTGCATTTTCTTTACCCAGATATCTATCGATTAAATAATGACCCAGATAAATAAGAGGGGTGAGAAGAATGGCTACTGTAAACTTGTAAATATAGTTGGTGATGCCAATGGCAACGATTTGTTGATTGCTGAAGATTCCCGCAAAGGCAATATACAAGACTACAAAACTGTCGATAAATTGGGAGATAAGGGTAGACCCTGTGGCGCGGAGCCAGAGCATTTTTTGTCCGGTAATTTTTCTTAGCTTCTGAAAAACAAAAACATCCACCAACTGCCCCAACAGGAAAGCCGCAAGCGAACCAATAATGATCCGCTGACCTTGCCCTAAAATTTTATTGAAGGCAAAATCCATATTGAAATAATTTCCGGCTGAGTCCTGATTGTTCGCATCCAACCACCATTGTGCTGGTGGAAGTTTGATGGTGAAGAAGATGACAATAAAAGAATAGGCTATAAAGAAGGCGGCCAAGTAACTGATTCGTTTTACACCGGGTTTTCCAAAATATTCATTGATTAAATCGGATGTGATAAAAACCACCGGCCAGATTAAAGCACCGGCTGTTAGGTTAAAGTCCATGGTAAAGCCTAAAATATTCAATCCGGCAGGCTGCAATCCTAATGTGCCTTCACCTGAAAATATTTTTACACCAATCATCTCAGCCATTAAGGCATTGGTCAGGAATATTCCAGACAGAACTATGAAGAGACGATTCTTTTTCTGTTCAAGCGTTTGGTTCATGAGTAGGTATTTCAAAAGAGATTCCTTCTTCTGCTAAACTGGTATTTTGGAAAATTGTTTTCGCTTCATTTAAAAGTGGCTCAAGTTCGCGGTAACGCGCAGAAAAATGACCGATAATTAGTCGATCAACTTCAGCATGTTTCGCCATGGTAGCGGCTTCAAGGGTGGTGCTATGTTTTGTTTCGTGAGCTTTGTCCTTTTCTGCATCCATAAAGGTAGTTTCATGGTACAAAATATTTACACCCTTAATTTGCTCAATCATCTTTTCATTCCAGGCGGTATCGCTACAAAAGGCATAGGAGTAAGAGGGTGGTGGCGGTAATGTAAAATCTGAATTTAAGTAGAGAAGCTTTCCGTGATCATCGTAAACATCAGTGCCTTTTTTTAATTGAGCAATATGTTGAATTAACATACCGGGTTTGAGTTTTTGTTTGTTCAGATTAACAGGTTTAGTTTTTTCGCGGAAAAGAAAACCAGCGCAAGGCAATTTATGAATTAATGGAATGGTTTCAATGGTCACCGCACTGTCTTCATAAATGATTGTTTCTTGACATGGATCATACTCATGAAAATGAATCTGGTAGTTCAGAACTGATTTTGAGTACTTTAATTGAAGAAGAATGATCTCATCTAATCCCCGCTGACTATATAGATGAAGGTCATTTGCTCTTCTTTGAAGATGCATGGAAAAGAGTAACCCCATCAATCCCAAGTAATGATCGCCATGCAAATGGCTAATGAAAATGCAATCAATTTTGTGAATTGGAATTTGGTAGCGTGTTAATTGCATCTGAACGCCTTCACCCGCATCAATCAGAAAATTTCTATTTTGAACAGTGAGATGTTGTGATGTAGGAAATCTGCCGAAAGCAGGGATGGCTCCGCTCGAGCCCAGGATGGTTAATTTAACACTCAACGAGATTAGGCTTAGGCTTCAAGTAACAAAGAATTTATTAAAATGCCAGAAACAAAAACAGCCTGTGTTTCAGGCTGCTTGAGGTTGAATGAGCGAGAATATTAATCCTCGTCTTTCATATCTTTTTCAATCTCGTGCATAAATACTGCATCAACACCTTCTTGTACTGTAGGAAGGATATGAAGTACGCTATCTAATTGCGAAATCTTAATAAGTTTTAAGGTATGATCTGATAAGCCGGAAAGGATAAAAATGCCATCATCTTCTTGTAGGATTCTGTTTCCTACTAAAAGTGCGCTTAAACCTGAAGAGTCTGTATATTTTACTTCCGAAAGATCCAGGATAATGTTTCTAACACCCTCAGCGTGCAACGTTACCATCTGCGATTTCAGTTGAGGAGCAATGTTCGAATCCAGCTTCTCTTCGTTGAGACGCAACATGGTGTATTTTTCTTGTTTGTCTATCGAGTACTTCATAAATATGCTTTAGCCGCCTAAAATTAAGTTAATTTATGTAATTAACGATACTTTGCTCAATTCGTTGATTAAGAGTTCCATAATCAACCGGAGCAAGTGTTTCACCGGTCATTTGTTCGTATAATTCCTGATAGCGCTCGGAGATTGATTGAACAATTTTGTCGGTCATTTCAGGTACTTGCTGTCCCTCTTTTCCTTGAAATCCATTTTCGATCAGCCATTGGCGTACGAATTCTTTTGAGAGTTGTTTTTGCGCTTCACCTTTTTGTTGCCTTTCAGCATAACCCTCTTGATAAAAATAACGGGAGGAATCAGGAGTATGCACTTCGTCAATCAAGTAAATGGTGCCGTTGTGTTTTCCAAATTCATATTTGGTATCTACTAGAATTAAACCTCGCTTGGCGGCCATCTCGGTACCCAGCGCAAAAAGTTTTAAGGTGTAGTCTTCTAATTGTTTGTAGTCAGCTTCGCTAACGATACCACGCTCTAAAATTGCTTCACGCGAAATGTCTTCATCGTGCCCAATATGCGCCTTGGTAGTGGGAGTGATGATGGGTGTTGGAAGTTTGTCATTCTCTTTCAATCCTTCTGGAAGTAGAACTCCACACACTACTCTCTTACCAGCTTTGTATTCCCGTGCGGCATGGCCTGCTAAATATCCTCGAACAACCATCTCAACAGCAAACGGTTCGCACTTAAACCCAATGGTTACATTGGGGTCGGGAGTTTTAATGACCCAGTTAGGAACAACTTGTTTGGTTGCAGCGAGATTGAAAGCCGCGATTTGATTTAGCACGCGTCCTTTGTCAGGAATAGCTCTTGGCAACACCACATCGAATGCTGAGATTCTATCAGAGGCAACCATAGCCATGGTATCTCCAAAATAATAGACATCCCGAACCTTGCCTCTATAAAATCCTGTCTGATTTTTAAACTGAAAGTTTGTTTCTTTTATGGCGTTCATAGCATGAGAATGGAGGGCGCAAAATAGGTAACGAAGTCAGTACCTCGCAACAAATACGCTTTATTTCTCCTCGATTAATATGCCTGCTCTAAAGATTTGGGTTTTGATCAGATTTCCCTGCTCATCGAATTCCTGCCACTCTTTGTGCTTCTTGTTGGCCACGTACTCACCCTGCTCTTGAATTTTGCCGTTGGGGTAGTACTTTTTATAAGCACCGTGTTGGCGACTGGCGCGATATTCACATTCAGAAAGTAGTGTGCCATCCTCATAATAATTTTTAACAGGCCCGGTTATCAGATTAAACTTCCAGGTTTCTTCAACCATCTTTTGTCCATTGCTGTGATAAATAGTTCGGATCCCATGCAAACCTCCCTCTTCATAATTTTCCTTAAGGGTAAGGGTTTTCCCATCGGCTGCATAGAACAACCAGGTGCCATGTGGTTTTCCATTGTGGAAAGATTTTTCAAATTGTATTTTTTCTTCAGGTGAATATTCTGTGAGTTTGCTGTCTCTTCCATTCAGTGCAAATTGTTGCTTGGCGTGAATCTTTCCATTGGCATAATAGTCTATGTTGGTTCCCACTTTTGCCCCTGACTTGAATTGATATTTATGACGCAGCGAGCCATTTGAATAGTAACCAATATTATCGCCATGCAAGCGGGCGTTCATGAAATGACCCTCTAACAACTTGTGTCCTTCCGAATCATAGTGAATAAAGTCGCCAACTTTTTCACCATCTTTTATAGAATACGTTAGCTCGAGCTGAGAGTTGGGATAATACAATCTGTAAAATCCACTTATAAATCCATCCTTGTAATTGGTTTCGCTCTCTAACACACCACTTTCATAGTACGTCTTGGTGATTCCATTAGGCTTTTGATTTTTATAGGCAATCTCTTTTTGAAGTTTGCCTGAGGGAAAATATTCCTTTATGAACCCATCGGGTTTTCCTTTTACAAACAGACTCTCTTGCTTTAGAATGCCTGTTGGGAAATACGATTTGATACTATCAACGAGTTTATTGTTCTCATAGAATCCGCGCTGTATTGATCGGCCTTGTTCGTCATATACCTCCACAACGCCATGGCGCATACCATCTTCATAATTTATTTTACGAATGAGCGTGCCATTGCCATGATACTCATAAAACGTTCCCCACCGAACTCCATTTTTGAAAGTGCCCTCTAATTGTAGTTTTCCATTTTGAAAGAAACTACGGTATTTTCCTTCAAGGGTCTGCCCATCCAGATTAAGCACAGCATATTCCTCATGCAATTGTAAATGCATGGGATCGTAAAAGGTCTTAACTATTTTCTGCGCAGAAGCGCTAAAGGAGGAAAGAAGGAAAATAAAAAAGACAAAACGATACATTCTTAGCTAAATTCGGTTAGAGTTAAACTAAAACGTTCACTTGAAACGAATGTTGTTTGATTATAATTTCTCGATAACGATAGCTGATGCCCCACCACCACCATTGCAAATTCCCGCTACCCCAATAGTGGCATTATTTTGCTTTAAGATGTTGGCAAGCGTAATGGTAATTCGGGCACCGGATGCACCTAATGGATGCCCCAGTGCAACCGCTCCGCCATTTACATTCACGGTGTCGAGATTAATCTCTAACAGTTTATTGTTAGCAAGTGCAACAGCAGAAAAGGCTTCGTTAATTTCATAATAATCCACATCTTTTTTATTAACCCCGGCAAGTTTCATTGCTTTCGGGATTGCCAGCGATGGGGTAGTGGTAAACCACATCGGATCTTGAGCGGCATCAGCAAAGCCTCTGATTTTTGCGATGGGAGTAAGGCCTAATTCTTTTGCCTTCTCCTTACTCATTAAAATTACAGCTGCGCCACCATCATTAATGGTTGATGCATTGGCAGCTGTGACTGTACCTTCTTTTGTGAACACAGGTTTTAAGCCTGGGATTTTATCAAAGTTCACATTTTTATACTCTTCGTCTTCTGCAAAGATTGTTACGTCCCCTTTGCGACCCGTAATCTCAACAGGAACCACTTCTTCTTTAAATTTTCCAGCAGCCCAGGCGGCCGCAGCACGCTTGTATGAATTGATTGCGTATGCATCCTGATCCTGTCGGCTGATGCTCATTTCCTTTGCTGTATTATCAGCACATACACCCATGGCACAACGATTATAAACATCGGTCAATCCATCGTATGTTAATCCATCTAGTAATTCTCCATTACCATATTTATATCCATAGCGAGCCTTCAATAAATAGTATGGAATGTTCGTCATGCTTTCTGCACCGGCTGCAACTACAACATCATTGTGACCAAGCATGATCGATTGTGCGCCAAGCATAATTGCCTTCATACCGGATGCACATACTTTATTCACTAAGGTGCATGGAATTTCATATCCTAAATCTGCCCCAACAGCAACTTGTGTAGCAGGTGCCTGACCAAGGCCAGATGAAATCACATTGCCAAAGAAAACTTCTTGTATCAATTTAGGATCAATGCCCGCTTTACTGATGGCGCCCTTAATTGCAACTGAACCAAGTTGTGTGGCAGATAGACTTGCAAGACTTCCACCAAAACTTCCAATCGGTGTGCGAGCAGCTGATACAATATATACCTCTTTCATGTCTTTAATTTAAAATTCTTCGCACAGTTGACTGTCGACTGACAAACTGTAGACTTTTTTACCAATCCGGTTTGCCTTTATCTTTAGGCTTTGTAGCCTTTCGTTTATTCTGTTGCAGGTATTGAATTTCCTGATTCTTCATGGCTTCTAAAATCATCTGAGCTTTCTCTTCGCTCATCTCCATTTGCTTTAGCTTATCAGAAACAGAAGGGGGAGTTTCCTTTTTCTCTTTATTCTCCTGCTGATCTTCTTTTTCTTTCTTCTCTTTGCTCTCTTTCTCCTGCTTTTCTTTTTCGTTTTTCTCCTGCTGATCCTTTTGATCTTTCTGATCCTTTTGGTCTTTGCTTTCGCTCTCCTTTTTTTCTTTATCCTGATCTTGCTTCTGATCTTTCTGATCCTTGTTTTGGTCTTTCTGATCTTTATTTTTCTCGTCTTTGTTAGGATCGTTTTTCTTTTGCTCTTCTTCCTTCTTTTTCTGCTCGTTCAATTTCTTCTTCACCATCTCATAATTGTACCGCGCATCTTCATTTGTAGGATCTGCTTTTAAGGCTTGCTTAAAACTTGCTAGTGCTTCTTCATACTTGTTTTGTCGATTGGATAGTACTCCTAACTGCTGATGAGCAACAGATCGAATGGACGCAGCTTTACTTTGAGTGAGGGGTTGATAACTGATTGCAGTATTAACCGTGTCGTTTGATTCGAAATAGGCGTTTGCAAGATTTAGACGAATCTCGTCTTCATCCACGCCAAGTGAATCAACCAAGCTTCTGTATTTCGAAATCGCAGTTTCGAAATCTCCTTTCTTATAGGCTGCTTTGGCTTCCGATTTCAAGGAATTGATTTTTCCGATATCTCCTGGATCAATCGTTAAAGCCATTAAAATAAAAATCAGAACTCTCATATCTTCTTATTTCTAAAGACTTGATACTCTTTACTCAAGACTTTTATATACTTACGGTCTTCACACTTACCAACACATCCAACGCCAGCAGAATTAAGGCTGCTAACAAAAAGTAAAAATAGCGATTTGCCGACACATCCACCAGACGAGCATCACGTACCTGGCCTTCAATTTTATTAATTGAGTTAATCAATTTATTTACATCATTCCGCGACTCATTGATTTCAAAATATTGACCATCAGTTTTGCTTGCTAAATTTTTTAAGGAGGCAGGATTGAGTTTTGAAACCACTGTATTTCCTTGTCTATTCGTCTTGTATCCTTTGGCAGTTCCAATCTGACTTCCTTCTTCGGTGCCAACGCCTAACGTAAATAATTTAATATCGCGATCATCTACTTCTTTAATGATGTTTTCGGTTTCTTCACCAAAGTCTTCACCATCGCTAATTAAAATGATCACTTTGGATTTTTGCTGGTCGCTAGGCCCTTCCTGATCATCCAATTTTGACACCGCCATTTTTAAAGGTGGGCTAAAATCAGTTCCGCTTGCAGGAACCAGATTTGTATTCATTGTCTCGATAAAAAGATTTAACGCATTCTGATCATACGTGAGCGGACATTGCATAAAAGCTTCTGATGAAAAAATAATTACACCAACCCTATCGGAGCTAAACGCAGCTACGATTTTCTTCATCTCGAATTTAATCTTTTCAAGTCGCGTGGGCTGCACATCAAATGCATCCATCGATTTTGAAAGATCCACACAAAACATAATATCCTTGCCCACTGATTTGATTTCGCGCTTTGAATCGCCAAACGTGGGGCCAAGAATAGAAACAATAAGAAGTATTAGAATTGCACTTCGTAAAAATAATTTGATAAAGACAGTTGAATAGGGTGTGTTGAGAGATCGGCTAATTTTTATAATGCGAGCCAGGTATAATCCATACCCTAGTAAGAACACTCCAATGAAAACACCTTCAACCCACCCGAATTCGCGAAACAATGTCATAGTAAAAACCTCCCTGCAAATTTAAGAAAACATATGTTACGTGTCCTACATCTTAAAGATGTAGGACACGTTTACTAAATTTGATGTTAAAGATCAAATAGACTTGCTGCATCCTGATCGAGCATGATGTAACCCTCAGCAATCAGGTTTACAACACTTAACGGAATTTCTTCAGTGGCAATTGTCTTGAGTCCTTTAGTGATAATTGCGGCTTTCTTTTTCCCGCTGGCCATCACAATAGGCAGTTTTGCTTCACGCAGATGTTTTAATCCCAGTGTAATTCCAGTTGAAAGTGAAGTTTCTTTCTCAAAATATTTTTGACCTACTAGCTTCGTTTCTTCGGCAAGTTCACCTATGTGCGCATAACTCTCGAAGGAGGTTCCTGGTTCGTTCATACCGATGTGACCATTGGTGCCAACTCCTACAAGCATAATATCCAACCCACCGTTTTTCTCAATCATAGCATTGATTCGATCACATTCTTTTAGCAGGTCACTCGTTTCCACATTGAAGAATTCTATTTGGCTCTGACCAATACCAAGAGGAATGAAAAAATCTTTTTGAAGCATCGATAAACAAGAGCCAGGGTCTTTTGGATCAATTCCTATCCATTCGTCCAGACTAAGAAATTTACATGTGCTTAAGTCAATTTCTTTTGAATGTATGGCTTTTTCTAATTCCTTAAATACTCCAATAGGGGTGTGGCCTGAAGCAAGACAAATGAGTGAGTTTGGTTTTACGCGGATGTAATCAATAATTAAATCTGCGGTGGCTTTACTTAATGTAGTATAATCAGAAAGAATTTGGATAGTCATGATTAGTTACTTGAATGCGCAAAAAAAAGGTAAAAGGAGGCGGATTACTATTTTTATGACATTATATTTGCACTCCTTTTTTAGGAACAACTCCGATTATTCTTAAAGAAGAATGTTGAAAGGAGAGGTGGGTGAGAGGCTTAAACCAGCAGTTTGCTAAACTGTCGTGCGGGTTAAACCGTACCGGGGGTTCGAATCCCCCCCCCTCCGCTCGGTCTCATAGCTCAACTGGATAGAGCAGCTGCCTTCTAAGCAGCAGGTTGCTGGTTCGACTCCAGCTGGGATCACTTGGTTGTTGAAGATGTTTTTATATCTTCGCGCCTCATTTAATGTTCGGGGCGTAGCGTAGCCCGGTATCGCGCCTGGTTTGGGACCAGGAGATCGTCAGTTCGAATCTGGCCGCCCCGACAAAAAACCTCTCAGCAATGAGGGGTTTTCTTGTTTTACAGCGGGTTGATTTTCACAAACTTACTTCAAGAAATATTTTATTTAGATCGCATCATCGATCCTGTTAAGGATGCAAATCCACCTACCAATCCACCAACAATCAGCGTAGCTAAGAAAGCATTGATGGGTAATAATCGATTTATTTTTTCGGTGAGAATGGAATGAGTTAGTGCATCTATATAAAAAGCCATACCAATCCAGAGCACAGCCACACCTAAAAAACCAGCGAGGAAGGAAGGGAAGCCTTTGTTACCCATCAGGTATGCAACCGTAAAAGCACCAACAGCCATCGTCCACCATGGTAAAAATGATTGCAGGATGAAACAGACTGCAGTTGTAATTAATAATTGGATGATAAATTTCATAGAGCTACTGGTTTTAACGTAAGTGTTGCCAATACAGATTTCATTTTTGAAGGTTCAGGATCAAATTGGAACTCATAATATTTTCCGGTTGCCCAGGAGTTTAGAAGATTATTATAAAACGGACTTCCCGGATTACCAGATTGCCCACCAGGATAAACACCCCATGCACGAAGTTTTATCTTTTCTAGACTTACTACCATGCGCCAACTCGGTCCGTTGCGATGAGTTGATGCGTTAATAATGCTGCTGTTTCCACCATGTTCAACATGATAGCTAAAAGCGGGTAAGCCTTGCAGCAAGTGACCGATAAATGTATCTTTATAATCCGCCCAACTAGGTTCTTGATTGTGTTCTGTTTTCCAGTTTTCAATTATCTCAACTCCTTTAACAAAGGATTGTTGGACAACTTCTTTGGCTGTTTCCTTGGCGGGAGTTCCAATCACATCAAAGAAGGAAAGTTCAGGATTTTCTTTAATCAGTTTAATTGTAGTATAACTGGTTGGGTATTGAAGTGAAACTTTTGAAGTTTTTATCTCATCCCAAACCATTGAGTAAGTAGTTGTCCACCAGGCTTCATAATACGAAGCCCCTTCGGAGTTGATGGTATTTTCAAAATCCCAGACTTTTAATATCCGGTATGCTTTTGATTGCGGAGCTGTGAAAGAGGTAGTATCTAAAAGGGATAAAAACATGGGCAAGCTTTCGGAAGCTTTTAGATTATAATTATCGAATTGCATCTCCATCATATCACGAGGTGTGATATCCGTCATCTCAGATAAAAGCTTGTTGATTCTACGATTGCGATAGGCTTCATAGCTGGTAGCTGTTATATAGTAAGGATAGCTTTCGTCCGCTGGATATTGATTGGCGGAACTCACAAATCCTCGTGCAGGATTTTTATACATCACATTTTGATCATTTGGAATAAAAGCTTGCCACTCGTTGGAGGTCTTTGTGCCATCCAATACAAACTTGCCTTCTTCCTTTCTGCGCACCGGAAACTTTCCTTGAATGCGCATGGCCACATCACCACTCACACTGGCAAAAACAAAATTCTGCGCAGGCGATCCATAGTGATTCAATGCATCCATATAATCGCTATGATTCTTCCCTCGATTTAATTTGTAGAATGTCAAAACCTCTTCCGAAGGATCGTGTGCTACCCAACGAAAGGCATATGATTTCAACTCATCATCATTATGAAAACTTTCATCATATAACACGGGTCCGTGATGCGTGTAGGTTACAGTATCGTAAAATGGTTTACCTCCTTTAACTGTAATTTTTTCAATTACTTTTCGTGTGGATTTCCAGGCGTCATCACTTTTGTATTCGTTTTTGTTCTCATCTTTAAATTCGATTTTATACCAATCCACCAAATCGCGTTGAGCGTTGGTTACACCCCAGGCAATTGAATCGTTGAAGCCACTGATTACAGCAGGTGATCCCGGTAAGGAGGCACCCATCACATTTACACCTGGTGCTTGCATGTGAATGACATACCAAATAGAAGGTAGTGATAAGTTTAGATGTGGGTCGTTACATAGAATAGGAGAGCCAGTGTTTGTCTTACGCCCACTCACTGCCCAGTTATTACTGCCAATATCCTTCGTAGGTTTTTCAAAAGGTTTTAAGTTTATTAATTCATCGGGTAGTGCAAGGGGAGTACTGTCAAGAGTGATCGGGGTGAATTTCCAATTACCTGTATTATCAACAATGGGGTCGCCCATTTTCTCATCATCCGGCCAGAGTAAATCAAGCATTTCTTTACCAAACAAATGCAAGGCATTGGTCATCTCAATATCCTTGTCGCCAATATTTAGCGTGAGAGCCATATTTTTCAAGAGCAATCCACACTTAAGATTTGTCCAGGGCTCTGGTGTGTAGTTTAATAACTTGTACTCCAGGGGGAGATTTTTATAGTTCAAGGATTCGATGTATTGATTGATACCTCGCGTATAACTATCCACCATTGCTTTTGCTATTGGATCTGCTTCCATAGATTTCAGAGCATTCTCAGCAGCGAACACCATTCCGCGCCTGCGTTGTGTGCGATCGTAATCAAGAGCAGCTTCCCCAATTATTTCTGAAATTCTTCCAGCCGCAGCATGTGTCTGGAATTCCATTTGCCACAAACGGTTCTTTGCAGTGATGTACCCTTGTGCGAGGTAGAGATCTTCATCATTCTTTGCAAACACGTGTGGAATCAACAAACTATCGTATTGAATGGTTACTTCATCTTTTAATCCTTTTAGGTTCAAGATTTGGTTATCGATACTTTTAGTTTCAGCGTTTTGCCAAAAACCACTAAAGGGATTAAGGAATTTTCCTAGTGCGGGAATTGGTCCACCAATAGTCCAGCTATTATTTAAGAAATAAATGAGAGCAACGGTAATGACAAAAGGCAATCCAACTTTAAGTAGTTTCATAGATATTGATCTGGTTTCTTGTTACTGGTTTCTTGAAACAAATGTGCTAGCATCTTGGATCTAGTAACCAGTATCTAATTTTTTTCCTAATTTTAGCCTTTTATTGAGAATTTTCGCAGTAAATGCCTGTAAAAGAAGTACTAACAAAGTATACAAAGGAACAAATAAAGAAAGCGGCCCAAATCAAGGCCATTTTTTTTGATGTGGATGGCGTGCTTACGGATGGAAAAATCATTTATGATGATACCGGTCGCGAAAGCAAAGAGTTTAATGTGAAAGACGGGTACATCATTAGTCATTTGAAGAAGGCCGGGATTCTGGTAGGCATTATTACAGGCCGCGAATCCAAAATTGTGAGTAACCGGGCTGCTGAATTAAAACTCGACTTTTGTCACCAGGGAATCATGGACAAGTATGTTGTGTTTGAAAAACTGATTCAGTTTCACAAACTGAAGAAGAAAGAGGTTGCGTATATAGGTGATGATATTAACGACTTGAAAATTTTGGATGCGTGTGGCTTAGCGGCTTGTCCTGCTGATGCAAGAGATTATATCAAGAGTAGGGTGGACATAGTTACTGAATCGAAGGGGGGGCAAGGTGTGGCAAGGGATATCAGCGATTTGGTGTTGGCAGCGAAAAGAGTTTTGGATAAGATATTAAAAGGTTAGCGATGTATTCGGATAAAGAGCGGCTGGAGTACATTAGACTGATTAATTGGGATACCCCAATTCCTGATGAAGAACTTCTTGAATTGTTAAAAGGAGGCGGGAAACCTGAACACCAGCATTTCAGGAAAAACCTTTACATGAAAATTATTAATGGGTTTAACTGGCACAAAGCCAGGCATATCATACCAGCAGATAAACTTAAGGAAGCGCTTGATGATGATATTATCAGAGGCTTATTTCCACGAAACTTGAGAGAAAAGTATAAGTATGTCCAGTCACTTTTATAATCAGCAATTGTATCCATTGCAGGATAAAGTGATGGGCTTAATGGGCGCGGTTGAATCTCCATTTTATTTAACGGGCGGCACTTTATTGAGTAGATATATTCTTCATCATAGATATTCAGACGATTTGGATTTTTTTACCAATGCAATACCTGATTTCCATCAGCAAGTGGAAAAAATAATGGAGGCGGTTAAACGTGAAATTCCGAAAGTTGAACTTTCGAACAGGCAAGACTCGTATGTACGTTTTTATGTTTATGAAGGCGAAACCATTCTAAAAATAGAATTTGTTAATGATGTGAAATATACTGTGGGAAAAAAAAGTAAAGCCCCATCTGGAATTAACTTAGACACATGGCAAAATGTGTTATCCAATAAAGTCACTGCTTTAAGCAGATTAGCCGCTAAAGATTTCGTGGATATTTTATTCCTTAGCTTTAGGTACGCTTTCAATTGGGAAAATATTATTGACGATGCTAAGAGAAAGGATGCCAGTGTTTATGAAATTGAAGTTAGCCAGTATTTTTTCAATTTTAACCTTACCAAACTTAATGAGGTTAATTTTCTTGGTAGTTTTGATCCAGTGCTTATAACCGCCAACTATTTTCACACACTAGCCAGAGAATCCCTCCATGGTTTTGATAACAGTCTGGTAGGTAATAAATTATAATTGTGTAGCATCAATAACGATAACAGTGGAAATATTTAAGGACAAAGTTTCGATTACAGATAAGATTACGCTAGGCGGTGATCGCATGGTGCTCTTTGCGGGTCCGTGTGCTGCCGAGAGTTATGACATTTGTATGGAGACAGGCAAGCATGTGAAGGCAATTTGTGAAGAGTTAGGGATTGATTATGTTTTCAAAGCTTCTTACGATAAAGCCAACCGAACGTCTTCAGGTTCTTATCGTGGTCCATCCATGGACATGGGACTGGAAATTTTATCGATGGTACGAAATGATTTGAAAGTACCGGTTGTAACCGATGTGCATGAATCAAATCAATGTGAGGAAGTAGCGGCTGTGGTGGATGTGTTGCAGATTCCTGCCTTTCTTTGTCGCCAAACAGACTTGTTAGTAGCTGCTGCAAAAACAGGTAAGCCTGTGAAAGTAAAGAAAGGTCAATTTATGGCGCCTGAAGACATGAAGTATGCGGTTGATAAAGTAAGGGGTGAGGGCAACAACAATGTGTTTTTAACAGAGCGAGGTTCTAGTTTCGGATATCACAACCTGGTAGTGGACATACGGTCGCTGCCCATCATGCGCTCTTATACACCAGTTGTTTTTGATGTTACCCATAGTATTCAGCGCCCGGGTGGATTAGGTGGCAAAAGTGGAGGCGATCGTCAGTTTGCACCGTACCTTGCCAAGGCTGCTGCAGCTGCAGGTGTAGATGGATTTTTTATTGAAACACATCCTAATCCCGAAAAGGCATTAAGCGATGGTCCTAATATGGTGCCGTTAAAAGAGATGAAAGATTTTTTGATTTCGATTCATAATTTTTGGAAACTTCAGAGACAAAACTGATGCGCTTATTTTTCTATTTACTTGCCTTGTCAATTCTTTTTAGTTCGTGTGTAACGAATAAGAAGTACGTCTATCTTCAGAAGGATGATGTGAACGTACAGGATTTACCGAAAGATACTATAATACGATCTTATGATCTTCAAAATTTTGAATACCGAATCCAACCAGAAGATAATATTTCTGTTCGGTTTGAAAGTTTAACCCCCGAGGAGTATGATATTTTTAATCAAGGCATGGCGGGCCAGCAGCAAAATCAGAATCTTAGTCAAGGTAATTCAATTCTAATTGGTGAATTAGTTGACCCACAAGGAGAAATTAACTACCCCGTGATTGGTAAAGTAAAAGTGGCTGGTTTTACTATATATGAAATTCAATCAAGATTACAACTACTGGCTGATCAGTATTTGGAATCCCCTGTGGTAAAAGTTCGGCTAATCAACTTCCGGTTCACAATTCTTGGAGAAGCAAGGCAGGAGGGCACTATTATATTGGCAAATAATAGGGTCAATTATATTGAGGCAATCGGTTTAGCTGGTGGACTTACGGACTTTGCCGATAAAAGAAATATTAAACTTATTAGACAAATTGATGGGAAAGCTCAAGTTAGCTATTTGAATTTGTTAGATGAAGATTTCATCAATTCACCTGAGTACTATGTTTATCAGAATGATATCCTTATTGTTCCCGCGCTACGTCAACGACCGTATCAAACGTATTTTGGTAAGAATTTATCTTTAATTATTTCTTCTCTTTCACTTCTCTTGATAACGATTACCCTCATTAATTCAACAACTAATTAAATGGCCGATAATTTTTTTGACTCGGAAGAAAAAAGTCAACCACAGGGTTTTACGTTGGATTTTAAACGGGTGCTGGCCAGGGCTATTCGCTTTTGGTATGTGATTGTAATTTCATTGAGTCTGGCATTGATTACTGCGTTTTACCAAACCCGGTATAGCGAGCGGGTGTTTCCAGTTTCTTCATCTATTCTGATACGCGAAACACAAGAAACAGGGGGAGCTGAATTGCTTTATAAAAATGCCTTAATAGACCCATATAGGAATTATTTAAATGAGCCTTATATAATAAGATCCTATCCATTAATTGAAGAGGTTGTAAAAAATTTAAATTTCAATTTTGTTTTTTATAGGGAAGGATATTTCATGACTACAGAAGCGTATAATTATATACCTGTTGCAACTCATTGGAGAAATCCAAATGATGCCAAAACGGGTAGATTTATTTTTACTCTTACAGATGAGTCACATTATTCCTTAACATCCTTCTCAAGCGAAGTAACAAAATCCCCAATGCTATTTTCATTAAATGATTCAATTCAATTTGAGGAATTTGAATTTTGTATCAGTAGTCTCAAGAATAAAAATCTTAAAGCGTATATTGGAGAGCCATTTCTTCTCGTTATCCAAAATCCAAAAACGGTAGCCGCTGGTTATGTCAATCGATTAAAGGTTGATTGGGCTGAACTGGGGTCAGGGGTAATTAACTTGGGATTAACAGGAACAAATCCTGAAAAAGATATTGATTTTTTAAATGGTTTGGTTGCAGCTTATCAGGAACGTGATTTAAGAAATAAGAATGAAGCAGCAGTCCGGACTATTGATTTTATTCGTGGTCAATTAATTGGCATAAAAGATTCATTAAGATTAGTGGAATACCAACTGGAGCGCTTTGGTAATAGTGGCCGCGTCAAAGATATGAGTGTGTCTGCTCAGCGTTTGTTAGAGAAAGCTGAAACTTTTGAGATTCAGAAAGCAGAATTGCAGATTCGACAAAACTATTACAAGTATCTTGAAGAATACCTTCAATCAGGGAATGATAACCTGGATATGATTATTCTACCTTCCTCTGTTGGATTGCAAGATCCAGTGATTAGTTCTTTGCTCACAAAAATGGTTGACCTTCAATTGGAAATTAAACTTTATGTTAATTCCGAGCGAGTTAAAAATCCATTGGTTAAGGAAAAAATGGATCGAATTAGTGAAATTAAAGCGAATGTTTTTGAATCCTTAAAAACGTTAAAGTCAACAGATGGAATAAAATTAGATTTTTTAAACAAACAGATACATGAGATTGAAAAACAGTCAGAATTATTGCCCGCTTCTGAGCGTCAGTTGATTGCCGTTCAAAGAAATTACTCACTTCTTGAGAATTTGTATGTTTTTTTAATGCAAAAACTATCCGAAGCAGGAATCTCAAAAGCTGCTAATACAAGTGATGTTATTTCAATCAATCCTCCTATGAAAGGAGGGCAGATTTCTCCCAAACCTTTAAGAAATTATTTAATAGCTGGATTGCTTGGGCTTGTGATTCCCTTATTGATTTTTATCCTTTTTGAATTAGTTAATAATAAAGTTCAATCAAAAGAGGACATTGATAAGTCAACGTCAATTCCCTTTATTGGTGGGGTTGGTCATAATATTTCTGGGAATAATCTTACAGTTATAGATAGACCTAAATCAGGAGTAGCAGAGTCGTTTCGTGCCCTTCGTTCTAATTTAAATTTTTTCACTGGTAACAAGACAAAACAGGTTTTCATGGTTAGTAGTTCGATAAGTGGGGAAGGAAAAACATTTACAACCATTAACCTTGCTACTGTTTTTGCTCTTTCTGGTAAACGTACGCTAATTGTTGGTGCCGATATGCGTAGACCTAAAATCTTTGAAGATTTTAGGCGAGATAATACAGTTGGACTTAGTACATACTTATCAGGTATTTCCGAGTTTAACGATGTAATTCAGGATACAGAAATCCCTAACCTTTTCTTCATAAGTGGGGGACCAGTTCCACCAAATCCCTCTGAACTCCTTTTGACAGAGCGTTTTGAGACATTTGTTGCAAAAGGAATTGAGCAATTTGATTATGTTATTATAGATACCCCTCCCTTGGCATTGGTTACTGATGCATTTGTAATTTCAAAATTTGTTAATCATACGGTTTTCGTTTTGCGACAAAATTACTCACCAAAAGAATTTGTCAGAAGTATAGATGAGTACTATCGTTCTGGGAAACTTAAAAATTTGAGTATCCTCTTAAATGATATCTATAAATCTGGACTCGGCTATGGCTATGGACAGGGATATGCTTACCATTATGGGTATTCGTATGGATACAGGAGTAAGGGAGAGTCGTATTATGATGATGATAAGTAACAGGAGGTAATGAATCAGACTACATTTATCCGGCCTAGCTCGGGTTGGAAATTTATCAATATTAAAGAAATCATCCAGTACAAAGATCTTTTGTATTTTTTAGTTGTTAGAGGAATAAAGGCAAAATATGCTCAATCAGTATTAGGTATAGGATGGGCCGTAATTCAGCCATTGATTTCCACACTCATTTTTACTATTGTTTTTGGGAATCTTGCTCGGATAAATTCGGAAGGTGTTCCCTATTTTATTTTTAGTTTGACGGCCTTAGTACCGTGGACTTATTTCTCAAATACGCTAAATGAATCATCAAACAGTCTGATTTCAAACTCCAACCTTATTACCAAAGTCTATTTTCCGCGCCTGGTTCTGCCACTTTCTGCCGCATTTTCTAAATTTTTAGATTTTGGAATTACATTTTTACTATTAATAGTAATACTCCTAATTTATGGATTTGGACTTTCATGGTCAATTGTATTCTTGCCTATACTTCTTTTGATTCTTCTACTCACTTCATTGGGCTTAGGAATGGGCTTGGCTGCCATGGCTGTTCAGTACCGCGATGTTAAACATGCGCTTTCATTTGTAGTGCAACTGCTCATGTATCTGGCACCTGTCGTTTATCCTACTTCTAATGTTCCTGAAAAATTTCAAGTTTGGTACGCTCTTAATCCCATGGTAGGTGTTATTGAAGGATTCAGGTCTATCTTCTTAAACACGCAACCCATGCCATGGAACTTTATTATTAATGGAGCAATTGTTTCCGTTATCTTTTTTGTTGGTGGGGCTTTCTACTTTAGGAGAATGGAAAAGAATTTTGCTGATGTGGCCTGATTTAAGATTGAGTTATGATTTCAGAATGTTCTAACACTTAAAAATATTTAGTTCAGAGATGTATAAAGAATTATATTCAATCCTTCCATTTAAAAAAATATTAGGGGAAAAAGTAGCGAATAATTTTATTGATAGCCCTTGTTTTGTTGTTGGATGCGGTCGTTCAGGAACTACCGCATTGTGCAGGGCATTATCTGAACATCCTGCAATACTTATGAGCCGGCCGGAAGCGCCTTTGCATCATCACATTGGAGAGATAGCTTATGAATACCAATATGGAAGGATTAAGAAGTACTATCAATACTCAACTAAAATTCCTGTTAAGGAATTTTATTATAATTTAAAAAAACTCTGTTTTGATTCTGTGTGGGGAGAAGATAGTGCACTACGTTATTCATTAAAGAAATCTATACAGGGAAGTTCCTTAAAAATTATTAAATACTGGGGATCTAAATCATTCCCGAATGAGAACGAGTCAATGGGCCTAAATTGGTTGTTTCCAAATTTAAAGTTTGTTTACATCTTCAGAAATGGAATTGAAGTTGTGCACTCTATGACAAAGTTTGATGCTTTCGATGGACTTAGCTTTGAGGAAAAATGTGAATTTTGGGCCTCAAGAATATTTAGGTACAAATATCTATTGAATGACAAGCGTTCTATATCTATCAGATTTGAAGATTTTGTAAATAATCCAGAGGGCGTATTAAGAGTAGTTTTTAGTCACTTAGGACTTCAGTTTGATGAAAATTCAGTTCGTTTCCTGAAGGAGAATGTTGTTCATCCACTAGATCAGAAAGACCAACCTGTTGATCCGCAAAAAATCTTTAAAGAAAGGACAGAGCCCTATAAGAACTGGACTGATATTCAGAAGAATACTTTTAAAGCCACGTGTACAAAGGCAATGATTGAAGCTGGATACGAAATTCCATTTTGAAATAAATTTAGATGAACCTTTTATATGGATGACGTTGTAATTTCTGTCCGCAATTTGAGTAAACGGTTTCGGATTGGGTCAAAAGAGGCCAATAACGATTCCTTGGTTCAATCGGTTTTTCATTCTCTTAAAGCTCCCTTTAAAAATTATCGAAGGTTAAAAAGTCTTACTCAGTTTAATCAAGAAGATGATACCGTATTTTGGGCTTTACGCGAAATTAATTTTGAAGTAAAGAAAGGGGAGGTACTTGGTATTATAGGTCATAATGGCGCTGGTAAAAGTACTTTATTAAAATTATTAAGTCGCATTACAGAACCAACGACTGGTGAAATCAAATTACAAGGACGAGTATCATCACTTCTGGAGGTAGGTACAGGTTTTCATCCAGACCTGACCGGCCGCGAAAATGTCTATATGAATGGAACGATTCTTGGCATGACTAAAAGAGAGATTGATAGAAAATTTGATGAGATTGTTGATTTTAGTGGCGTTGAGCAATACATTGATACACCTGTTAAATTCTACTCTAGCGGGATGAAGGTAAGACTGGGTTTTGCTGTTGCGGCAAACCTCGAACCAGAGATACTAATAATTGATGAAGTATTATCAGTAGGTGACATTGGTTTTCAACGCAAATGTTTAGGAAAAATGAATGAGGTTGCAGGAAATGGTCGCACTGTACTTTTTGTGAGCCATAATATGGCCGCTGTAGAAAATTTATGCACGATGGGTTTGTTATTAGATCGTGGAAGGACCGCATATTTAGGATCTGTCAAAGATACTGTGCGCCAGTATATTTCACTTTTTAGGCCACAGGACAATATGTTTCTGTCCATAGATTCAAAGCGAGTGGGTTCAGGTTTGGCGCGCATAACCTCCTACTGGATTGAAGATGAAGATCATGGTAAAGTTGATCTGGTAAAGACAGGTGATAATGTTATTTTGAGTTTTACAATAAGTTTGAACCGACCAATGAAGGACATTGATATCGGATTCTCAGTGCATCGTGAAGATGATAACCAATTGCTTTTTATTCTATATAGTTCATATGTAAATAAGTTTTATAATTCTGAGGAAGGTGATGTTGAGGTTAAATGTTGGATTGAATCTTTACCTTTACCCGAAGGTAGATATTTAATAAAAGCACAAATTATGCAAGCTGGCAATCTCTTGGATCGTCTAATTGCAGGGGTTGGTTATCTTGAGGTGGTTGAAGGAGATTTTTTCGGTACTGGTATAAAAAGCTCAAAGCTAACACGGGAACAGCCACAATTTTTGGTAAAAGGTATTTGGAATTAATGTTATGGATATACAAAGACTTAAAGAAAATTGGAATGAATGGGGAAAGAAAGATCCTTTATGGGGAGTACTGACTTGGTCCGACAAAAAGAACAATCAATGGGAACCTTCTGAATTTTTTAAAACGGGTGATCTTGAAATTAAAAGTGTATTTGAATATTTAAAATCAAAAAATATTCAAGTCAAGAATGGTCATGCTCTTGATTTTGGATGTGGAGTAGGAAGGCTTACGCAAGCGCTTGCAAAAGAATTTACTCATGTCACAGGGGTGGATATTGCTCCTTCAATGATTGAGCATGCAAATCGTTATAATTCATGGGGAGATCGTTGTAGATACATCGTTAATGATTCAGATAATCTTGAATTATTTAGCGATAATTCATTTGACTTTGTTTATACAAATATTGTCCTTCAGCATATGGAGCCAAAGTACTCAATGAAGTATTTACAGGAGTTTATAAGAATATTAAGTGTGGGTGGTGTTGCTGTGTTCCAACTCCCAAGTGAGAGGAGGTTGAAAAAAAATAAAAAGCCATCGATAGGTTCAAGAATTAAAAGGAAACTTAAGTCTTTGATTATAAGATACACTGTTCGAAAAGTCAAAGATGAACCTGTCATGGAAATGTATGGTGTTAAACGAGAGGATGTAGTAGATATGGTTAATCAATACAGGGTTAAAATAATAGATATAGCAGATGACAATAGTACTAGCAAATGGATAAGTTACCGATATTGTATCCAGAAAATTTGATCTACTTTAAAAGCAATTAATTAACAAGACATGAGTTTGAATGGAAAATTATGGAAGGTAAAAAAAAAGATACTTTCATTAATGGATACTGATGAATGGGCCTTTAAACAGCATTTCAAAAAGATAGATAAGGTAGACGGATTTCTAAAATCTCCTCAGCAGGAACGTTGGTTTTTCAAAACAGCTAAGGCAGCTGCCAATGGTTCAGTTATTGTCGAAATAGGTAGCTTTAAAGGCAGATCTACAGTTAGCTTTGGGTTTGGCTGTGTTGGTACCAATAAACATATATATGCTATTGACCTTTTTGAAGGGGACAATAATATTTATGGTACTGGTGATTTCCTGGAAGTATTCAATCAGAATATTAATTCATGCGGGCTCAGTGATTATGTAACTCCTTTAAAAATGCACTCCCTAGAAGTGGTAAAGGAATGGCATCGCCCAATTGACATTCTCTTTATTGACGGTTCCCATGAATATGAGGACGTAAAAGCTGATTTTTATGCTTTCTATCCTTTTGTTAAACCGGGTGGTATCATTGCTTTTCATGATATTAAGGGAATGTGGACTGGTGTAATTCAATTTTGGGCCGAAGTGCTCAAACAAAAACTCTTGATAGACTCTGGCGAAGTTAGTTCTTTGGGGTATGGTCGTAAACCTCTATGAATCCTACGGTTACCGTTTTGATGAGCGTTTATAATGGAATGCCGTATTTACCCAATTCTGTTTTAAGCGTTCTAAAGCAAACATTTACAAATCTTGAATTGCTCATAATTGAGGACGGATCTACAGATGGTTCTTTGAATTATCTTCAAACATTACAAGATCAACGTGTGCGCATTGAAATAAATCAAAAGAATTTAGGCATGGCAGCCTCTTTGAATAAGGGAATTCTGCTGGCTCGTGGAAAATACATTGCTCGATTGGATGCAGACGATATATGTCTGCCAGAGCGAATTCAAACTCAGGTTGATTTTCTTGAGCTTAATCAGAAAATCGAAGTTTTTGGAAGTTATGCCCAGGTTATTTCAAGTACGGATGAGAAACTCTTTATTTGGAAACAAGCTTTATTGCCTCTGGAAATCAATTGGAAAATTATTTTTAAAAATCCTTTTATTCATTCATCTGTAATGTTCAGGAGAGATACTGTATTACGACATTCAATCAAGTATCACAATCTCTGGGGTGCCGAAGATTATCAATTCTGGTCAGAAATTTTAAAGCATGGTGACGGTGCTAACCATGATCAGATTTTGATCCAATATAGAAGGCATGATAAAAGTATGACCACCTATAATTCAATTCAAATGAAGGTCGCTCATCTGGAAATTGCAAATCGCAATCAAGCCTTCCTTTCCGAAACTGTGGTCTCAAAGCATGATTCTGAAAAATTGATTTCTGAATATACGGAAAGACGAGTTTCTATTAAATCTGCTAATTTATATTGTAGTTTGTTAAAAAAATATCTTGTAAAAAGCAAGAATGAGATTGGTATTAAGCAATTTGTAGATGCTCAGAATAAAAAGCTAATAAGTCACTTAAATAGTAAACTGTTGAAGATATTTTTCTCTATTCGATTTTTTTTAAACTCATACTCTTAATATTTTGGGACTTACACGTAAAAATAATGTCCTTATTATTACTCAGCCAGAGTACCCGGTGCCCCCTGTAAATGATGGAGCACAATCAATAGTAATTAATGATACAGTTAGACACATTGACTCTTCATTATATACAGTTATTTCATTGTATAGTCCTAAATTGAATGGAGTATTTTTTGATAAGCATAAATTTCACATAGTTAATAATCATAAGTTTATATTTAGGGCGGTAAGAAAGATATTAGTTGCTGTGAAACGCTTGCACTATATTAATTCAACTCGTTATGCTGATTTGTTGGTGGGTATTTATCTTTTGAGTTTACGAAAACCAATTGACACCTTGGTGGTTCATTCTACTAAAATGAATTGGCTCATCGAGTTGAAGCGATGGTTTCCCAGAGTCAAAGTAATTAGTTATCATCATAGCAGTGAAGATCAAAACTGCCCCTCTGATGTTTTAAAAAAAGTAATTGAACAGATAGATGCTCATATTTTTGTGTCTCGTTTTGGTGAGGAAGCATTCAAAATAAAAGCGGAGGAGGCTTTGCCCGGTAAAAGACTAGAGACAAGAACTATTCAAAATGGAATAAACTTAAATCAGTTTAAAACTTATCCCAATGAAAGAATTGGATGGAAAAATAAATATGGTCTCCTTGAAGAACGAGTAACACTCTTGTTTGCAGGTCGAATTATTCCCCGTAAAGGTCTTCATCTGTTACTGGAGGCGCTCCAGCAGTTGGATGAAGAGATCAGTGATCGCGTTCAACTTGTCATTTCAGGGGGGGCTGATTTTTTTAAAAATGATCCTACACCTTATGTGTGCGAAGTAAAAGATAAAATTCTTGAATTGAGAAGCAAAATGCACATAGTGGAATTAGGTTATACACCACATAAAGAGGTGCATGAATTGTTTGCGGTTGCTGATATTTTTCTTTTTACAAGTATTGAGCCAGAGGGTTCTCCATTATCACTCATTGAAGCTTTAGCCAGTGGACTGCCAGTTATTACAAGTGGCATTGGTGGGATTTCGGAAATTGTAGACCACGGTGTGACCGGATTTATTTTAGATACCCCATTGCAGGCTAGCCAGTTGAAAGATGGTATTTTTCGAATGGTTAATGATACTCAATTAAGAATGGAGTTAAAGGAAAATGCTATTCGATTAAGTCACAAAAAATTTTCATCACAACGCATGGTTAATGATTTTACTAATGCGATGAATCTTATTAATTAACTAGTGAGGGGCGCTGATTTAAAACTAAGAGTTTTATTAATACCAGATACCATTTTTTGGGTTACCGGTACTATTGCTCAGTCTATTTTGAAGCACGTACCTGAATTGGAAGGTTCCATCTGTTCGGGGAAAGTGGCTGCGGAAATAATAAAGAGAGAGCCTAAATGGTTTAATCAGTTTGATGTAATTCATGTACTTTGTCCGCATGCCTCTCGTTTTGTACTTCCGTACTTTTCGGAAAAAAAACCAGTGGTCACAACAATTCATCATGTAATTGATTGGAAAAGAACGGAGCATAACGTGGGTGGCGATATGATAATGACATTATCTAAGGAATGGGAAGATTATATTTTAAGTAAAGGAATTAGCAAGGATCGATTGATGCTTGTTAGTAATGGAGTAAACACCAGAAAATTTAAACCAGCGACAGTTAAAAAAAAGTTGTTAACTAAGCGTAGACTAGGGTTTCCAACTGATTCTTTTGTGATTGGTTTTTTTGCTAAGCGCCAGCTTTCTGATTTTGATCGTAAAGGCATCGATACGTTTGAAGCGGCTCTTACAATGCTAATTGAAAAAGAACCCCACGTTGCAGTACTGTTGGTTGGGCCTGGATGGAAAACATTGGTGCAATTATTAAAAAGGCGAGGCGTATCGTATAAGTGGTTTCCTTACTTGGATCCTCACGAAAAAATAATTGAGCTTTACAATGCTCTCGATTGTTACTGGATAACTTCACGTATTGAAGGTGGCCCTGTTACCTTGCTGGAAGCTATGAGCTGTGGCGTACCATGCATCAGTACTGGGGTGGGGTTGTCCCTTGAATTAATTGAAAATGGAGAAACGGGATACCTGATTGAAAAAGGTAACCATCAGGATTTAGTAGCAAAGACAGGTTTGATATTGCATGATAAGTCATTGGCTAAACAGTTGGCGATGAATGCGCGAAAAAGAGTTGCTGAGCAGATGGATTATGTTAATGTTCTATTGCCTATTAGAGAGTTGTATCTAAAGGCAATAGATAATTTTAATAAAAGGAATCCATTAGTTGTTTTAGAAAATGTAAGGATAGCACCCTCTCCAATTAAAAATTGGATGACTAAAGAGGAGTATATTTATTGGATCGTTCTTCTAAGACAATTGGGTGAAAATTGGAGAGCTTTTAAATTTGGAATTAAGACCTTTCTTCGGTTTCCATCCATCAAATTATTAAAGTTGCAAGTTAAAATAATAGTGAACATGCTTTATGCTATGATTTTTCCAACATCTGATAGAAAGTAGATGCAGCCCAAAATTTCGGTAATAATGCCTTGTTTTAATTCATCTGCTACTATACGGAGTTCTGTACAAAGCATTCTTTATCAAACTTTCAAAGACTGGGAATTAATTGTCGTGGATGACGCATCAACTGATCGCACGATTGATGAATTAAACAGCATTACCGATAAAAGAATTAAACTAATTCGGCTTAGTAAGAATAGCGGATACCCTTCAGCAATGAACGAGGGGATCGCACACGCAAAAGGGAAATATATTGCCCGTATGGATGCAGATGATGTTTCGGCTCCTACGCGATTGCAAGAACAATTGAAGACGCTAGAGCTTCACCCGAAAGCATCATTTTGCGGAGTAGCACGATACCGGATTACACCGGGAGGGAAAATGTACGCGGATAGAAAAAAGCATGAAAGTTTATATGTGCATGAGACCTGGGATAACCTCATGCAGGGCAATCGTATCTTTACAGATCCTTCGGTGATGATTACAAAGGAGAAGGTGACATCTGTTGGTGGCTATCGTACCTTTCAACGCTCGGGATTGGATGTGGATCTTTGGTTAAGAGTAATGGAAAAATTTGGGCCATGTATTACGATCACAAAACCACTTTTTGGAAAAGGGCTAGAACCAGGTTCATTAATATTCAATCCAAATACGAATCTGATCAACCAGGTTCCACGGGCATTGGCGCGACAGCGGATTGAAAAGGGAGTTGATGATATTCAAACTGGAAAGGGGGTGAACATTTTAGAGTATAAGCAACTGGGTTGGGTTAAAGAGGAAGCGATGGAAAACAAGCCCGCATTGTTTTTAGGATCAATAGTAACGTGTTTATGGTTGAGTGATTGGAAAGGCGCCAGAATTTACTACCAACAGGTAAGACGCATCAGCGATTTATCCCTATTAAAAATTACCTTTGAGGTCGCAAAAAAATCACTTCAAAGGCTTAGGAGTAATCCATACATACGTTATCATCAACCTGCATGATTGTTTCAAAGGGTCAAGTCAAAGTTCCTACTATTCCCTCAACAGTTACGTATTATGCGTTGCAAGGAGATAACGCGCTTGATTTTAAGGCAATCTGTTGCTTCGCAGCTACTGGTTTTTTTCTTGACGATGAAACCTTCTTTGTTAACCGAAAAGCTTTAAAGCCAGCTAGAACGTATCAATTTGATGATGAAGGAAATGCAATCAGCGAGCAAAATTTTTCATGGCATTACAACCCACGAGACATTACTTTTAAACAAGCGTTGGCGGAATTTACGGATCTATTTGAAAGCATAGTAGCCAGGCAAACAAAAGACAGAAAAGTTATTTTGCCGATTTCAGGAGGGCTAGATAGTCGCACACTTGCTGTGGCGCTTAAGGAACAAGAAAATGTATTCTCCTATTCTTATCAATTTCAAAATGGTTTTCAGGAAAATAACATAGGCAAACAGATTGCTGCTGCGAGTAGATTTCCATTTTGTGGATATGATATTGAGCCTGGATACTTATGGAATAATCTCGAATCTGCCGCCAATTTAAATGGTTGTTATGCTGACTTCATAAATCCTCGCCAGATTGCGATCTTGGACCAATTAAAACAAAAAGGCGATTTATTTATGTTAGGTCACTGGGGAGATGTGCTCTTTGACTCGATGGGAGTAAATTCTGGAATACCTTTTAATGAACAAGTTGATTCTATTATCAAAAAGTTATTGAAAAGAGGAGGTCTTCAATTGGCGACTGAACTTTGGAAAACTTGGGGACTTACTGGTAACTTCAGTGATTATTTTCATGAGCGTGTGTCAACTTTGCTTGCTCAGATTAAAATTGAAGATGCCAATGCCAGGATTCGGGCTTTTAAGTCAATGCATTGGGCACCGAGGTGGACCTCAACCAATTTAATTTTCTTCCAAAATATTCATCCTATTGCCGTTCCTTATTATCATGATGACATGTGTAAATGGATTTGTACCGTTCCAGAACGATATCTGGCTGGTAGACAACTTCAGATCGAGTATATAAAACTAAGGTCAAAAGAGGTTGCCTCTGTGCCATGGCAAAGTTATTATCCTTGCAGCTTGTACGATTATAAAGAATTTAATTCATTCAAATTGATTCCTTACCGGGCATGGATTAAAGGAAAGCGATTAATGCGCGAGAAAATTCTTAATCAGAAATTGGTTACAAGAAATTGGGAAATTCAATTTTTAGGCAAAGCAAATGATAACTATATGAAAGAATATATTTTTGATAAGCAGTTTAATAAATTTATTCCAACGTCAATCGCAAATGAGGTTTACAATAATTTTCAAAAAGAAAATCTTCAAAATGCTCATCCCATTTCAATGTTATTGACACTATCGCTTTTTAATAAATTGTATTTAAAAGACGTGTCTTGAAATCTTTATGTCTAAAATACGCATAGGAATTGTATTATCATCAGCCCCTGGTTATTCGGAGACATTTTTTAAAACCAAGATTAATGGGTTAGCGAACAATGGATTTAGGGTGATTTTATTTGCTCGTGGCAAAAGGAATCAGGAATTGGATTGTACACATATCAGACCGTATCCTGTCTTTCAATTTCCGTTGCTTAGTGCGCTCAGTGTATCAATTATAGTTCCGTTTGTATTCCTTCGTGCACTGCTGCCTGTAGTTCGGTTTTGGAATTTTGAAAAGGAAAATGGTCTAAGCTCAATAGCGATTATTAAAAGTATTTACCTCAATTCCCATATTATTACTGCTAGACTGGATTGGTTGCATTTTGGCTTTGCAACAACAGCCCTTGGTCGAGAAAATGTAGCACGAGCAATTGGCGCAAAAATGGCGGTAAGTTTCAGAGGGTATGATATTAATGTGTATCCGGTTAAAAATCCGGGTTGCTACATGTTGTTATGGCAACGCGTTGATCAGGTTCATTCGATATCTCATTATCTTTTGGAGCAAGCTTATAACTTAGGGTTACCGGTTAATAAACCTGCTCAAATTATTTCTCCTGCAATCTCCACTCCATTAGAACCTAAAATGAATTTTGAGGTAAGTGATCCTATTAAGATTATTACTGTAGCGAGGCTCACTTGGATAAAAGGTTTGGAATATGGAATTCAGTCGATGGCGAAATTAAAAGAAGCTGGTTTAAATATTCAATATACTATCGTTGGTGAGGGCCCTGAGTATGAGAAATTACTGGTTGAAGCTAATCAACTAGGTCTTGCAGATAAAGTGATTTTTATTGGGAAGTTATCTCATAAAGAAACCCTAAAAAAAATGAGAGAAAGTGATCTCTATCTTCAACCTAGTTTGAATGAGGGATTTTGCAACGCTGTTCTGGAAGCGCAGGCTATTGGATGTTTGTGTATTGTAAGTGATGCTGGGGCATTGGGTGAAAATATTCTCAATAATGAAACCGGATGGCTTGTGCCCCCCAGAGATGCAAATAAACTTGCTGACATCGTGATGAAAATCCTAAAGTTGCCAATAAGCGAACTCCAACGCATTTCTGGTAATGCTAAAAAGCGAGTGAGTAACATATTCAGCCTTAAGGATCACATAGATTCGTGGCAAAAATTTTATTAAGATAACTTAAATTTAAACTAGATAACAAGTAATAACATTAGAGAAATATGTCACTGAGAAAATTTATATCAGGAATCAGACAAAAGTACATTGCTCCTAAAAGTCGCCTTGTCAATGATGTGCTTTTAGGTCAAGAGCTTAAGGTGTATGACGGGACAATACGAAAAACAGTTGATCGTGATGATGCCTGGTATTATCAGCTTGTACTGAATTCAAATCATGTTTTTGATGTGGGTTCCAATGTGGGCTATACTGCATTAATTGCCCTGTTGGCAAACAAATCTTCAAAAGTTGTTTTATTAGATGCAAATCCTAAAGCACTTGTAAGAGCGGCATCAAACATCATTTACAATGGTCTATCACATCGGTGCCATTTCGTAAATGGATTTATTAGTAATAAGGTATCTGAAAAGGTAAAGTTCTATACCGTTGGTACAGGCTCTGCGGGTAGTAGTAGTTCAGATCATGCCAAAACAGCAGCTCTTTTAAATTCTTGGTTTTGGGTAACGACCACTTCGCTTAATGAGGTAGCTTCTTATCTTAACTTCGAGCCCGATTTTATCAAAATTGACGTGGAAGGGGCTGAGTATGAAGTACTGCTTGGGGCAACTTCATTACTTAAAAAGCCTATTCGAATTATGGTCGAGATGCACTCGAATAAAGATCTTTCAATGTTAAAAAATGCTACTAATATATTAAACTGGTGCAAGGAGGTAGGTTATGCATCATGGTATATGGCGGAAGGGATAAAAATGGAATCTCCTGAACGGATTTCACACAGAGGAAGATGTCATCTGTTATTACAACCTAAAGAAATGGAATATCCTGATTTTTTGAAAGGAGTAAAACAAGGTGATGCAATGTTGCCAGCTAGCTGATATTTTTTCGGGTCTTAGAAATAAGAATATTTTAAAAATTGCAGGTGTGATTATAGATTTAATAAAATTTGGAGATCAAAAAATTTCCTGGGATTCAGGAAATATAGTTGAATGCAAATACGAGATTTCATCGATCAATCTACTTGTTAAGGAATTAATAACCCATTCGCCTGAGGGGTATGTATTATTTTTTGATACAAAATTAGGAGTAATAAATCAGCATATTATTCCTTCTCTGATAAACAATGATTATGGGATAGTAACGGGTATCGAAACTCCATTTCCTGAATTACTAAGCTACTCTGTTCCTTCTTCCTATTTTAATCTGCAACCACCAAAAAATATTTCTGAATACACTTCATGGCTGGTTTCATTTCAGTGTTGCCTAATTGATAAAAAATTATTGAGAAACGGTTTTTTGGATGAGAAATTTTTAACCGTGCAAGGGGCTGCGGTAAATTGGGGACTTCAACAACTATATGCGGGTGCCATGATGCGCTCTACTTCAGTTTTTGGATTGCGAGGAGTTACTCGTGAGGCTATTTATAACAAGGATCAGATTAGATTAGTAAAGTATCATCAAGGTTTTATATGGGCTGGCTGGACTTGTTTTCGATTGGCAACAACCAAATTTTCATCTTCTCTCTTTCTTCTTTTTTATTTGCTGAAAATTAAAAATCAAAAAACTAATAAAATTGAGGAGATAAAATGGAAAGACTGGAGAAGTGTCCAGTATAATACTGAAGCGAAAGTAACGATACTTATACCGACCGTGGATAGATATTCCTATCTTATTCCAATGCTAGAACAACTTAGGTACCAGACTGTGCCAGCCTTTGAAATTATTGTTATTGATCAGACAAGAAAGGAAATTCGTAAGGAGTTAAATGCATCTAATATCCCCCTAAAGTTATTTTATATGGATGAATCTGGGCAATGCCGATCTAGAAATCTTGGATTGCTAAACTCCAAAGGTGATCATATCCTTTTTTTAGATGATGATGATGAAGTATATCCTGAGTTAATTGAGGATCATTTAAAGTGCCTTTCCTATTTCAAAGCGGATGTTTCATGTGGTGTTTGTCAGGAGCCGGGTAGTAAATACGCACCCGCACGATATAAAATGATTCGAATGGCTGATGTATTTCCTACCAATAATGGAATGGTGAAAAGAAAAGTGCTTTCAAAGTCAGGATTGTTTGATATGGCATACGATAGGGGTCAACGAGCTGACGGTGATCTGGGAGCAAGGGTTTTTCTTTCAGGTGCAAAAATGATCCTCAATCCGGAGATATCAGTGATTCATCATCGGGCTCCACAGGGAGGATTGAGAAAGCATAATGTGAGAAAGGTCACGTATGGATCCAGTCGGTCTAATATTACGCACAGGAGGTTACCTCATACTACGGAACTATACTTTAATAAAAGATTTTTTACTCTTGAACAGCAACGTGAATATAAGGTGCTGACTGTTTTGGGTACATTTAGTATCCGAGGTAATCTGCTTAAGAAAATCGGGAAGGGTTTTTACAGTTTATTCATGCTACCCTCTACGCTTCATATTATTTCTTCTCGTGATCGGCAAGCAAGTGAATTAATCAAATCGAAACCACAGATTCCAGAACTTCTAAACTGAGATCATGTCGTATTTTAATATCTTTCAGATTATTAAGGGTTGCAATAAACGACAAGGCTATTAAGTATGGAGCAACCAAGAGTTGTAATTGAATCCTTACATGCTGGAAAAACCAGAGTACTTCATGTAATTGACGAACTATCTGCCGGTGGTGCCGAAAAAATGTTAATTCTTGCGGCCAATGGATTTATTGAAAGAGGCTATGAGATAGGCGTGGTTACATTGATCAAGCCTGGAGTTATGGCAGAAACGCTCAGTCCTAAAATAGTATTTTATTCTCTAAGCCGTGCTTTCCGCTTTGATTTAACTTCACTACTTCATTTAAACCGGATAGCCCGAAAGTATGATGTGGTTCATGTTCATTTGAAGCACACGCTAAAATTTGTGTTCCTTTCATGGTTGTTGCGTCCTTATAAAGCCAAAATACTTCTTCATGATCATTCGGGAGAAGTATTGATCTCTCATAAAAACGTTTATCCGTTTATTATGAGATGGTGGATTAAGGGTATCTATTATCTGGGTGTTAGCAAAGAACTAACTCAATGGGCTCTCACTAATTATCAAATAAAACTAGAGCATAGTTTTAATCTTCCCAATGTAATTTCTGCTGAACCATTTCAACTGGCTTCAGGTATGGAAAAATTAAATGTTGATTGCATCCAATTGGTATTGGTGTCGAATTTTCGAGCTATAAAAAATTTAGAATTCAGTATCAGGTTAGTGCGTTTTCTTAATGAGCATCGAGGTATTAAAGTCCACCTCACCATTTATGGCCAACCTGTTGAAAAGGCAACTCATGTATCTATCATAAATTTAATTGAAAAACTAAAATTGAGCGATTCGATTACTTTGGACAGCACAAAGAATAATGTGGTTCCTTTTTTAAAACAATTTGATATGGCAATCCATTGTTCCTTTGCTGAGACAGGCCCCTTGTGTTTGTTGGAATGCATGAGTGTTGGCTTACCTTTTTTAACCATCAATCGAGGTCATGTTCCATTGGACATTAGAGGAGTTTTTGATGAAATGGTAATTGACAATTTTTCTTTGGAAAACTGGGCCGATCGAATCCGGATATTATATGATAGAAGGGAACAATACAAGCAAGCTCTTAGAGATTTTTTTAATCAAAATTATTCAGCTGATACTTATTATAATAAGCTTAATTTTGTCTATTCAAAAATACTGGAAAAGAATGTGTATTAGGACTTTAATTGGCGAAAAGTGAGGATTGAAACAAGAGTCTATCCCCTTACATTATTGAGATTACCGGAGCTCATGCAACATTTACTTGATATTGATGCAGAAACACTTGGAGAAGCATGGACAAGTCATAACTTCACTTATTATCTTCCCCATAAATGGGATTTTTCTTTTTTTGCAACTAGTGATGATCAGAAAATCTCAGGATTCGTGATCGCCTCTAGAAAACAGGAGTCAATTCACATTCATCGATTAGCGGTAGCCAAGAATCTCCAAGCAATGGGGATTGGCAAACAACTTGTTGAGAAGATTATAAGAAAGACTGCGGCAGAAAAATTGAATCGAATTACGTTGAAAGTATCAAAGCATAACACTTCAGTAGTTTCATTTTATCAGAAATTAGGCTTTCTTGTTTTTATTGATGAAGGCGACAATCATTGTATGGAATTAAAATTAACACAATACTAAGTTATGCTGAATCTTAATAATAAAACGATTTTTGCAATCGCTCCACATGTTGATGATGTTGAACTAGGTGCTGGAGGAACTATTTACCAGTTGGGAAAAAACAACAAAGTATTTTATATAGGGCTTTCACTTCCGCCTTTGGTTGAAAGTAAAACGCTCCTTAATGAATTTCACGAAAGCGCACGGATTTTAGGCATTAAACCTGAGAATGTAATTTTAAAGGAATATGATCCAAGAAATTTATTTGACGTTCGCCTTGAAATTTTGCAGTTCTTTTATGACCTAAACAAGTTACATAAGCCAGATGTTATTTTTATTCCTAACAGTAAGGATATTCATCAATCGCATGAAGTTGTTTTTGCGGAGGGCAGAAGAGCATTTAAATATTCTTCTATTCTGGGTTATGAACTTCCATGGAATAGTTTTGATTTTAAAATGGATTTGTTTATCGAGTTATCGAAAGAGTCGGTAGATGCAAAAGTGAAAGCAATTAATGCCTACTCTACACAAAAGAGCAGAATGTTTTTTTCGAATGACATTGTTGGTGACCTGGCGCGCGTCCGTGGCAAACAAGTGGGTAAGGAATACGCAGAATGTTTTGAGGTAATCCGAATGATTCTATGATTATAAGTATTCACCAGCCGCATTTTTTACCATGGCTTGGTTATTTTAATAAAGTTTTCAATAGTGATGTGTTTGTTTGGCTGCATAATGTTCAATACAGAAAAAATTATTTTCAAAGTAGAACTCGAATCAAGAACCCACACAACTCTCAGCCTTACTGGTTAACAATTCCTGTTCATGCTCCTTTTGGAATACAGATTGATCAAGTTCATCAAGCGAATGGCAGATGGGTGAACGGAATGGTAAAAACCATTGAACAGTTTTATAAAAAAGCCCCGCATTATAATTCTATCGCTCCTGATCTGTTAAACATTATTTCATCAGGTGAGACTAATCTTGATTTGTTGAACTTTAAATTATTTCAATTCTTACTTGTTAAGCTTGAATACACAGGGAAAGTAATTCGTGTAGAAGAGTTGCTTCCCTTGAGTGAGGAACCCAATGAGAGATTAATTGAAATTTGTAAAGAATTAAATGCTGATGGATACATCGCAGGAAAGGGCGGTAAAAATTATGTGAATCCTGACCAGTGGTTATCAGCAGGTGTTTCAGTTTACTGGCAGGAGTTTAAAGTTGAAAATGTTATTTATTCACAGAGAGGGGATGGCTTTATTCCTGGACTTTCTATAATTGATTGCATCTTTAATATTGGCTTGGAATCAACAAGACAACTCATTTCAAATTCATGGCAACTAAAGATTTAAATGAAAGATAGGTTTCATGCAAGGTTAGGAACCATTACTCAAACTGACCATTGGATGGTTGAGGGTCAGGTAAGAGCATACGAGCCCTATGTAAGAGAAATGAGGGTGTGGGCTGAACTTTTTGAATCTATCAAAGTTTTCACACCACTGGTTTCTTTTCATTCAGGAGCTAGTATGAGCTCTTATCAAAGGGAGAATGTAAGCTTTCGTTTCGTCAACTACGATTCACGTGTTTTTAGATTTGCTCCGTTAATTCGAATGGTTCAATTTCCAGTTGTATTCATTCAAATGTTTTTTTTTATTCTGTCTCATGATATACTTCTAATTAGAAGTCCAGGCCATTTTTCATTAATTGCTCATTTCTGGGTTTTCCTTTTAAGGAAAAAAAGTATTACCAAATTTGCAGGATTCTTCGGTAGCTTTAAGGGTGAGCGAATCCCTTCAATAGCAGAGCGTTTTTTTATACGAAATTTTCTTAGGGCGCCTCACTATGTGCTGGTATATGGACGATCTAATCAGCAACATTTGATTAGTTTTTTCCCATTAGTACTTTCCACTTCAGAGATTGATGAACTTCGTGCGCTGCCGGTTTTGCAAAGTGAAAAGAAATCTACTTTATTTCATTTCTACACCTTAGGTAGGCTAACTCCAGTAAAAGGTTTTGATTTGGCTATTCAAGGGTTAGGTGAATTATTTAAGATTCGCCCCGAATGGAATTGGGAGTGCCACCTTATCGGGGACGGTCCTGAACTTGAACGCTTAAAAAAAATGGCAAAAGATTTATCCATACAAGATAGAATTATTTTTGAAGGTAAGCAGGATTATCTTAGTGCGATGAGGATGCTTAAGATGGCCGATATGGTTATAATGCCGGGAGAAAAAGAGGGCTGGCCCAAGGTTGTGGCCGAAGCCTGGGTGGTAGGATCAATTCCTCTTTGCGTAAATGCTGGACTACTGCCTGAAATAATTAAGGACAGCGAAAATGGTTTTTTATTCAACCCCGATCCAAAATCATTTGCTCAAAAATGTCTTGACATTAAAAATCTTCAAACGACTTTGCCTCAGGTCGTCAAAGCCGGAATGAAAGAATCAGATAGACTAACGGCAGATAATTTCAAAAATGGCATTAGAAAAATATGTGTTGATAAGCTAAAGCTATAGAAGTTGTAATGTCAAGATCAATCTCTATATCATTAACTTTGTTTCATATAATTCTTGGATTTGCCATAGCCCAAAATAGAGAATCTTCATTTTATTTTGGATTAGTCATTATATCATTTGCAATAATTCAAATTCTGTACACAAGAAATGCAAACGATGAAGCTTGCTATTGGGCGGCTTATGTCGTTGGGCTTGAGATCTTGTTACGAATGACCGGGGGGTCACTTGTTTGGGAGGCAGGCAAGTATGCTGTAATTTTTATATTAATAATTGGGCAAGTGGTAGAAGGATTGAGAAAGCCATATCCAGTAGCTATATTAATTTATGGTTTCTTGCTTCTACCTTCATTGGCTGTTACAGACTTTCCTGATTTTTTGCATTTCCGAAGAGATGTTTCTTTCAATCTTTCGGGGCCATTGACATTAATTATTTCAGCCATCTATTTCTACAGACGCCCTTATTCATCTATTTCTTTTTTTCGAATAATGAAAACAATGGTTTGGCCTATGATAAGTGTTGTTACCTATCTTTTTCTGGTAACTCCAGAACTTACAGAGATCGAGTATGGGACGCAATCGAATTTTCAAGCCAGTGCCGGCTTTGGGCCAAATCAAATCTCTATTATGATGGGGTTGGGCATATTGTTAATCGGTGCAAGTTTGTATTACAGGAAATCAATAACTGGTTTTATTGCAGGAGATATATTGTTATTGTTAATTTTTATAATTCGCGGTTTAGTAACTTTTTCTCGAGGTGGTATGATTGGAGGAGTAGTTGCTCTCACTTTATTGGTTGTTTTGAATGTTTTATTTGGAAGAAAAATTTGGTCTGTATCGAAAACTTTCATCTATTCTTTGGCAGGTTTAATAATTTTTTTGCTTACGTGGAATTATGTGAATGATGTTTCCGAAAATCGCTTGCAGTACCGCTATCAGGGGATTAACTATAGAACAGGAGTGCAAAAGGATATTACTTCGGGTAGGCTCCTTATCTTGGGTCACGAGCTTGAATTATTTCGCCAAAATCCTATTCTTGGCATCGGGCCAGGTATGGTTCGTGAAGTCGCAATTAAAGGCAAAGGGATTGCCAATACACATTCGGAGTACTCAAGAACTCTTGCTGAACATGGAATCTTTGGTGTAGGTGCATTATTAATATTATTATTATTTCCTTTGAGATATATACTTAATCATAATAGAGAAATGTACCCTATTTTATTTTCCATACTATTTATAGTCTTCTTTACCATGTTTCACTCTGCCATGCGGTTGGCTATGCCTGGTTTTTTATATGGCTTAGTATTTATCTCAGCACTGGGTAAAAAGTTACCTTTGCAGAAAAATTTGCGATGAAACGGGAGCTTGATGGCAAGTTTAATGTTTTGTATGTGACCACAGGGCGCATTAATCCAAATGGAGATTTGTATTACCCCCCCCTTGTAGCTAATCAAATTAATTCTTTAAAACCCTTGCTAAATAGTTTTGTAATTGAAGTAATCTACTCATTGAATCCTTTTTTCGTTTTAAGGAAAATTTTTGAATTAAGAAGGATATGTAAACAAGTCGATGTGGTGCATGCTCAGTACGGATCACTTACCTCGTTGATAGCGCATTTCGCAAAGCGAGGGAAGCCCCTTGTAATTTCTTTTGGAGGATCTGATCTATTAGGATCGTCTGGCAAAGGATGGGTTTGGTTGCTTCGTAATTGGATTACAAGACAAATGGGGCTTTGGGCAGCAAATGATTGCGATAGAATTATTGTGAAGAGTCAAACACTTTTGATGAGTCTTCCACCAAATTTTCATAAAAAAACAAAGGTAATTCCTAACGGTGTTGATACTAAAATATTTTTTCCTGCAAATAAACAGGAGGCAAAAAAACGGTTAGGATGGAGAGAAGACGCTTTTTACATTTTGTTTACACCTAGCAGAGCTAATAATGTTTTGGTTAAGAATTTACCATTGGCAACTGAAGTTATTGACACTGTTAAAGAGAAATTGGGGAATGTTAGTATGGAGTTTATTTTAGATAGAAGCGCAGGAGAAGTCGCTGAAATGATGAATGGTGCGGACTGCCTATTGTTAACCTCCTTACATGAAGGGTCTCCTAATATTATTAAAGAAGCCATGGCATGTAATCTACCTATAGTTACCGTGCACGTAGGTGATGTAATGGAACGATTGTGGTCAGTAAAAAATGCTTTTGTAGTAGATAGTTATAATCAAGAATTGATCAGTGCTAAAGTAGAATTTGTACTGAGAGCCAATGAAAGAACAAATGGTTATGATGAACTCATTCGACAGCAACTTACCTCTGACGATGTGGCTTTGAAAATTATGAACGTATATAACGAGGCAGTAAAATGATAGTTGGTGAAGCAGCTAGAAAGGAAGCATTGGAACTTTCCCTTAATTGGTTAGTAAAAAGCATTGATAAGAATACCGGTGGTTCTCGGGCAAATTACTCGATCCTTTTCAATGGGCTTCGTGGCTGGTCAGGCCCTTATCCTGAAACAACCGGATACATAATACCAACGTTTCTGAGTGCCACACAAGAATTTCCAGAGTATAGTGCATTAAAAGAAAAGGCGCACCGAATGGGGGAGTGGTTGTTGTCGATTCAATTTGAAGATGGTGCGTTTCCGGGTAATATTTATTATTCAAATAAAACTCTTGAGAAAAGTATCTTCAATACTGGTCAGATTATTTTAGGCTTAACTAGTTTGTTTGATCACGAACAGGACATTCGTTATTTAGAAAGTGCGACTCGCGCAGCGAGTTGGTTGATAGCGAATCAAGAAATTGACGGAACTTGGAAACGATTTAATTATGTAGCGGACTTTTCACCTTCTTATTATACTCGGGTAGCCTGGCCAATACTCAAAGTATATTCACGAACTCATGATGATAAATTTAAGGAAGCAGCAATTAATAATTTACTAAACATTAAAACCCGTCAATTACCTAATGGATTTATTGATGGGGCTGGGTTTAAGCCTGGATCTTATGTTTTTTTACATACGTTAGCTTACACCATCAGGGGATTTCTTGAGAGCTCTTTCATTTTGAAAGACGAAGAATTATGGAATGTTGGCTACCTATTTGCGGAAAAAGTCATGCGCCAATTTGAAGTTCAGAAAAAACTTCATGGTGCTTACTACTCGAGCTTCAAAGGAGTGAGCTGGTATCAATGCCTTACAGGAAATGTTCAGATGGCCATTATTTGGTTGAAGATTTTTCAAAAAACTGGAGATGCAAGATTTTTGAATTCCGCCATCAAGGCAATTGACATTGTTACAAAATATCAGATAAAATCCTCATTAAATTCAAATTTAAAAGGTGCAGTAGCGGGATCAGTACCAATCTATGGAAGATATATGGCCTTCCGCTATCCAAACTGGGCGGTTAAATTTTTAACGGATGCTCTTATTCTTGAAAATCAAATCTTAAAAAAGCTATAAACGTTGGAAAAGCTTAGGGTAGCAATCACTTCGGGTTACGTAGCAAGCAAACACGCAATTGCGTTGGTGCATGAGATAAATCGTATTTCGGAGGTAGAGGTAGTACTGCTGTTGCAAGTAAAGACTTTTACAGTAAGAAGATTAAAACAGTTGCTTCGAATGTATGGGTGGAAGGATGCATGGGAAAAATTCAAAAATGTTTTCATTGGGAATTCAAGTAATCGTTTTGTTGATGAAGTGAAACCAATTAATAGTTTTTTAGCAGAGAGAAAGATTGATTTTAAATCAACAAATGAAATATGTAAAAAAATAGGCGCTCAGGTAAAGTGGGTGGCATCCTTAAATGAAGAAAAGTCTATTGCTGCCATAAAAGCTAATAAGGTTGATTTGATTATTTATTCGGGCGGAGGAATTTTAAGAAAGGAATTTATAGGGACTTCACGATATGGTGTTTTGAATGCGCATAGTGGGCCTCTGCCATATTTCCGAGGAATGAACTGCCTGGAGTGGGCCCTTTTTTATAATGTAAAACCTGAAGTAACAGTGCACCTTATAGATTCAGGGATTGATACTGGGCCAATTTTGAAGCGATTTCCAATTGAGATAGTTCGGGAGAGTAATCTTTCGTCTCTCCGAGGTAAGAGTGTAGTAATAGAAGTTGTTTCAATAGTAGAAGTGCTATCGAACTTTCAGTATTATTATAATTTAAGAACTAGTCAAAAGCGAGACAATGGTATCCAGTTTTTTATTATGCATCCCATATTAAAGAGCATAATTAATAATCGACTTATTGGAGGTTGGATGCCAGAGATCGACTGCGAAGAATTTATGGCTTTAAAAATTCGAGATTGAAACTGATCATTCTAACACAGTATTTCTATCCCGAAATGGGTGCACCACAAAACCGCTTGTATGAGTTAGCGATGGAGCTGAGATTGCTTGGTTGGGAAGTTGACATTGTTACGGCAATGCCCAACTATCCTACAGGTAAAATTTTTCAGTCGCACAGGGGTAAACTTTATTTGAAGGAGAATATCTCAGGGATGACAATTCATAGATACTGCATGTATCCTTCTAATTCATCGCGGGTGTTGCCACGTATTTTGAGCATGCTATCATTTTCGATAACCTCCTTTTTTTCCTGGTATACCGTAAGAAAAGCCAAGCCCGACTACTTGCTCGTTGAAAGTCCGCCACTAACCTTAGCTTTTACTGGTTGGGTCATCAGTAAATTGGCACACACAAGCCTTATCATGAATGTTTCTGACCTCTGGCCGTTAAGCGCTAAAGAACTAGGTGCAATTTCAGATGGATTTATTTATAAGAGATTGATTGCTCTTGAGTCATTCCTATATCGCAAGGCAACAATATGCACCGGTCAATCACAAGAGATTGTTGACTATATAGAAGATGCTACTCCAAATAAACCCTATTTGTTTCGAAATGGAGTTGACACAGCTCGGTTTATGAATACAAATTTTGATTCGACAAGACGAAACCACATTGTGTATGCTGGTCTACTGGGGGTTGCTCAGGGTATTCTTTCAATTTGTCAAAATATTGATTTCAAGGAGCTGAATACTGAATTTCATATCTATGGTACAGGGACGGAACTGAATAAAATTCTTGATTTTCTGAAAAAGAACCCACTGCGTGGAATTACATACCATGGTATATTAAATCGAGACAAGATCCCAGAAGTATTAGGTTTGTACGGCTGTACCATGATTCCACTTATAAAAAACATTTATGGTGCTGTTCCTTCAAAAATTTATGAAGCAATGGCTGCTGGATTACCAATTATATTCTCAGGTGCGGGAGAGGGTGCAGTTATCATAAAAAATACAAAGGCTGGTTGGGTTAGTAGTCCAATGAATTGGAATGCTTTGAAGCTATCTATAATGGAATTTCTAAATTTGACGGATGCAGAATATTTAATAATCCGAGAACGTAATAGGCAAACTGCAAGCCAAAACTTTGATAGGAAAATACAGATTTTTGAATTTAACAAGTTTCTGAAGGGTCTTAATTTTTAAAAATTATGCTTTCGTTGTGTTAATTCAAAGGAAGTTCTAACAGTTGATTTTACTTATCAGAATTAAAGTGCGCCATAATCCTAAAATAAATGAGTATTAAAGTAACGTTGATTGCAGGAGCTCGTCCTAATTTTATTAAGATATCACCCATCATAAAAGCATTGGAGGCGGCCAAAGATAAAGGTGCTGCTATTGAATATCGTTTGGTACATACCGGTCAGCATTATGACGATGCTATGAGTCAATCTTTCTTTCGCGATTTAGGGATTCCAAATCCCCATGTTAATTTAAAGGCAGGCTCAGGAACACAAGCAGAACAAACCGCTTCTGTAATGATAAGCTTTGAAAAAGAGCTTGTTGAGAATAGACCAAACTTAGTAGTGGTTGTTGGAGATGTAAATTCAACATTGGCCTGTTCTATTGTAGCAAAGAAACTGCATGTTGATGTCGCACATGTTGAAGCAGGCATTCGATCAGGAGATCGGTTGATGCCTGAGGAAATTAACCGGTTAGTAACCGATTCAATTTCTGATTATTTTTTCACCACCACCATTCTGGCAGGTGAAAACCTGATGAGAGAAGGTATTGATCCAAAACAAATATTCTGGGTTGGCAATACTATGATAGACACGCTCATAGCACAAGAGCCTAAGTTTAAAGAACCGGCAGTTTTTTCAAGTCTCAATTTAAAGAAGGAAAAATATCTTGTTCTCACATTGCACCGACCCTCTAATGTGGATGATCCTAAAAACCTTGAGAGTCTTTTAAATTTAATTCATCAATCGGCTAAAAATGTGCCCGTGTTATTTCCGGTTCATCCTCGAACAAAAAAAATGCTTGCGAATGTGAAAGTACCCGATTCGATTCATACCTGCGAACCGTTTGGCTATTTAGAATTTTTGTTTTTAGTAAAGAATGCAATGGGAGTGGTCACAGATAGTGGTGGAATTCAGGAGGAGACTACCTATTTGCATAAGCCTTGCATTACATTAAGAACTACAACTGAGCGACCAGAAACTGTAACTCAGGGTACGAACCTATTAATAGGTGATCACTACGACCAAATACCAATCGCTCTGGCATCCTTGATAAAAAAAGAGTGGAAAACAGGAAAAATACCTGAACTCTGGGATGGAATGACCTCAACCCGAATTATCAAAAAAGTAATTGAACTGTATTCTTAAAGTCTTATCAAGTTTGGTAAACAACGATATTGCCCAAGCCATTGGCTATCCATATTTTTAGAGCAAAATTGCATTAATGAAAATCCCTTTCTCACCACCCTATATTGATGATGATGTTCGAGCCGAAGTGCTTGATGCACTGAATAGCGGGTGGATAACTTCTGGGCCAAAGGTGTTGGAGTTAGAAAAATTAGTTGCACAAGAGGTGGGGTTGGAATATGTTGCTTGCTGTAACTCGGCTACTTCAGGACTCATGTTACTTTTGCATTGGTACGGAGTAACCAGAGGAGATGAGGTTATTATCCCTGCCTATACCTATGCAGCAACTGCCCTTGTCGTGATGCATTTAGGAGCAACACCTGTTATGGTTGATTGTGGTTCTGATTTTAATGTCGATGTTGCTCAGTTACGTGATAAGATATCTCCTAAAACAAAGGCGATCATTCCCGTGGATATTGCAGGCTGGCCGTGTGACTATAAGAGTATCAACGAACTTGTTAAAGAAGATGAGGTAAGGACTCAGTTTATTCCAAAGACTGAAAACCAGAAGAAACTCGGGCGCATTATGGTGCTTTCGGATGCTGCTCACTCTATTGGTGCTACTTATCATGGTAAATCTATGGGTCATTGGGCCGACTTCACCGTGTTCTCTTTTCATGCCGTAAAAAATGTTACGACAGCAGAGGGTGGAGCAATGTGTATAAACCTGCCATCATCGTTTAATAAAATTGAGGTATATAAAACCCTTAAGCTTTGGTCACTCAATGGTCAAACGAAGGATGCATTTTCAAAAACAAATGGAGCAGGCTGGAAATACGACATCGTATATCCCGGCTTTAAAATGAATATGCCGGATGTCTGTGCGGCAATTGGGTTAGCACAACTAAGAAAATATTCTACTCAAATATTATTAGAGCGCAAGAGAGTGTTTGAGTCCTACGTAAATCAATTTTCAGAATATGAATGGGCGCAACTTCCACCTCAAAGCAATAAGGAAAAGGTATCATCCTATCATTTGTTTGCTTTGCGGATAAAGGAAATAACAGAAGCACAGCGTGATAAAATGATTGAATTGATTAGCGCTTCGGGGGTTTCTGTGAATGTGCATTTTCAACCGCTACCATTACTTACAGTTTTTAAAGATCGAGGGTATTCAATTAATCAGTATCCTATTGCATATGATTCTTATGCACGTGAGATTTCTCTACCAATTTATCCGGAATTAGATAAAGAGAAGATTGAATACATTGTTCAGCAAGTAGTAAAATCCTATCAACAAGTGGTGAATGGCTAAGACTGCTCTTGATCTATTCATATCAATTATTGGATTAATTCTCCTTGCGCCATTCTTCATTTTAATCGGAGTATTAATTAAGCTTGATTCCAGAGGGAGTGTATTCTACAAACAGGAGCGAGTAGGGAAGGATGGAAAACTTTTTAAACTCTTTAAGTTCCGAACAATGGGAATCGAATCAGATAAGGGGCAAGCAATCACAATTGGTGAGCGTGATCCACGCATTACAAAAATTGGATTTTACTTGAGAAAATATAAGCTTGACGAGTTACCGCAATTGATAAATGTATCCATCGGCACCATGAGTCTTGTTGGACCCAGACCCGAATTGAAAAAATTTGTGGATATGTATACAGATGAGCAAAGAAGGGTGATTGAAGTGAAGCCAGGCATAACTGACTATGCTTCAATAGAATTCAGAAATGAAAATGAATTGCTGGCAGGAAAGGAAGATCCCATTCAGTTTTACATTGAAGAAATTATGCCAATAAAATTGAGATTGAATCTGGAATACATCAGAGATCAATCATTTTGGTTGGATGTAAAAATCATATTCAAAACAATTTTCTCCATTTTTCGAAAATAACATGGGCTTTTATAATCGATATGGAAAACGAATGCTTGATTGGATACTAATCTTTATTTCGCTATTGCCTGTATCACTATTTATTTGTCTTATTTTAATTGGTTATACTATTCTTTTTGAATTTCAGATTCTCTACAAATCAGTTCGTATTGGAAAAAATGGAAATTCATTTTCAATGTATAAATTCAGAACACTTGCTGTGGATGAGAGTTTGTCATTAGAAAGAAGGAAGTTTGGCTGGGGTAGTTTTCTGCGACTTACCAACTTGGATGAATTACCTCAACTATGGAATGTTTTAAAAGGGGAGATGTCTATAATTGGCCCAAGACCATTACCATTGGAATACCTTCCTTTATTTTCAGAAGAACAAAAAAAGAGACACGATGTGCTGCCGGGAATTACAGGTAGGGCACAGGTTTCTGGAAAGAATGATATTTCGTGGGAGAGGAAATTTGAGTTAGACTTATTTTATGTAAATCACCTTTCTTTTAAATTGGATGTAATGATTCTGGTTAAGACCATCGTTTTATTATTTACTTTTAAAAAAGACACTTCACTAACTGAGAAAAAATTTACCGGATGAGCGTGAAAGATATTGCTATAGTAGGAGCAGGAGGGTTGGGTAAGGAAATTGCTGTGCTCATTCATCAAATAAATCAGCTTCAACTTACATGGAATGTGATTGGGTATTATGATGATGCACTTCCTGTAGGAAAAAAAATAGTTGGTCATTTGGTTTTAGGAAATATAGACGCATTAAATAAGATCGATTACGACCTTCAGGTGGTAATTGCCATTGGCGATCCCATGGTGAAATCAAAAATTGTAAACCGGATCGCAAACTTTAAGATTACTTACCCTGTTTTAGTACACCCTTCAGCTTCACTTGGTCTTGAGGTTGAGTTAGGCAAAGGAACAATTATTACTGCAGGTTGTCATCTAACAGTAGATGTTAAAACAGGTGATCATGTTTTAATAAATTTAAATTCAACAATAGGGCATGATGTTTCAATTGGAAAATTTTCATGCATTATGCCAGGTGTTCATCTTTCCGGGTTTGTTTCTATTGGTAAATCAGTTTTAATAGGAACTGGTGCTTCTGTTTTACAACACTTAAGTATTGGTGCTTCAGCCAGAGTAGGTGCAGGAGCAATTGTAACTAAAGATGTAGAGCCTGCAAGTACAGTTAAAGGAATTCCCGCACGAAAATAATTTATAGGTGAAAGAATTCATTCCAGCCTTTCGTTTTTTAGCAACCTTTCTTGGGCTTTATATTAGCTTGAATTTACTGTATGGTTGGTGGATATCTTCCTACATAGGTCAAGCCGATTGGGCAACAAATCTTGTTACTAATCAGACTTCCTATATTTTGAATTTGTTCGGTGAACAAACAAGCACACAACCAAAGTCAGGGGCACCTACAGTAATGGTTGTAAAAGAATCAAGAACAGTGATAAGTGTTTTTGAAGGATGTAATGGCATTAATGTAATGATTGTGTTTCTCTCATTTCTGTTTGCCTATCGCGGAAGTTTCAAAAGTCTTGTTTGGTTCCTTCCTTTTGGATTGTTCTTAATTTATTTAGCAAATCTTACCCGGGTAGTCTTGCTTTTTTATGTTGCTGAATATTGGCAGCACTATTTTTATTATGTTCATAAATATTTATTTACAGCTGTCATTTATCTGGTAGTGTTTGTATTGTGGTGGTGGTGGATGGAAAAAGTGAGTGGATTTTCTTTCAAGAGCCTTATTTCTTCCTCAAAAAAATGAAGCGTTATTTTCTTTTAGGATTTGCATTGCTTGTGCTTGTTATGGTGTATCTGTTTCAGCGCGGTAGTTATGCAAATCTCTGGAATCAGCTGCTTCCTGATATTGTATCAATAAAAGGTTCAAATGCTATTTTTATTTTTAATCGATGTGTAAGATTAATTTTAAACGATCTTGCTTGCATGGTAATCATTTGGTTTTTCTTTAAGGAACCAAAATATTTGAAAGCAGCATTTCTGATTTTCTGTATTGAGTTATTGGTCATCTTACCCATCTATTTGGCGGTGAAGTTAACGCTTGAGGGGCCATCAGAACTGTCATCACCGCTTTTATCGCAGATACACCGAATCATAGTGAATCCGCTTCTTATGCTTATCTTGATGATAGGCTTTTATTATCAGAAAGTAACAAGCAATCGTGCCTAAGGAACCCCTATCATATAATTCGATTGACGTGGCCGGTCTTAATACCATCTTGGTTAAGTATCAAGACCGAAACCACGAAGATATGATAACTGATTTCGAAGCATTGGCTTCATCCCGACTTATGAATAAGCCTGCGGTGGCGGTATCCTCAGGCACAGGCGCCCTGCACCTTGCGCTAGCATCATTGGATATTGGTGTGGGCGATTATGTTGCCGTACCTACATTTTCGTATGTAGCGGCAGTAAATCCGGTTTTGTACTTGGGAGCAAAGCCAGTTTGGATTGATGCTGAAGAAAGAACCTGGAATCTTTGCCCGGATTTATTGGAGGAAGCCCTTAGAAAATTTGATAAACGCCCAAAGCGGATAAAAGCAATCATTATAGTTCACAATTACGGGGTACCAGCTGATATGGATAAGATCATGAAGCTTTCGCGTCAATATGCGGTTCCCGTTATTGAAGATGCTGCCGAAGCCTGGGGCGCCTCCATAAACGGAAAACCTTGCGGGGTTATAGGAGACATTGGTGTCTTTTCGTTTAACAACAATAAAGCGGTTACTGCTTTTGGAGGCGGATTGGTTACAACACGGAACACGAAATTGGAAAAAAGAGTTAGGCTACTGACATCACATGCGCGGTTGCCAAAATCCTACTATTTGTTTGATGAGGTTGGATATAATTATAGGATGAGTTCACTCACCGCTGCCTATGGTCTCTTACAACTGGAACAAGATAGGGCAAGCGTAACAAAAAGACAGCATGTTTTTGAACAATACTCCAGGCAACTTTCTAAAATTCAAGGACTAACATGGGCTAAGGAATTAGATGGTCATATTGCCAGTAGGTGGTTATCGGCATTTCGCTATACCCACCAAACTCATTTGAAACGTTTTGTTAAATTAGCTGATAATCAAGGAATTGAGATTAGAGTTGGGTGGAATCCATTGCACAGAATGAAACATCTAGCGAAATCTCCGAAGTTTTTGAATGGCACTGCTGAGGCGCTTTTTAAAGAAGTGGTTTGTTTGCCGTCTGGAGCAAATCTATCTGATAAGACACAGCAAAAGGTGATTGATGAAATGATGGGGGGTTTGGGTTACAAAGGTGCGATCTGAGAGATTTAAGAGGATAATGTTCTTTATTTTGTATATTTTTGTGTTTAACCATTTAAATTTAAGGTAAAATGGGATTGTGTGGTTAAGATAATATTGTTTAAGAAAAGATAAAGTGCAATGAATTTCTTTGGATTGGTTGGTTCCTTGTTTTTATTTCCGTTTAGTCTTGTGCTCTATAAATCACAAACAATTATGAAATCTGGTAATAGTCCTTTATCACGGATTTCAGAAGGTGTTTGCCTATTAACATATATTTCAATCGTTCTATGAAAAATATGGTCATTAAATTTTTATCGACTTTGCAGATATTTTTTAGGTCTAATTCTTTTAGCATGGAGAAAAAAATTGTGGCTCTTTCCCGATTGCTGGTGGCAACAACAATACTTGTTTTATCGGCTCATATCGCAGATGCCCAAACTACCTATTATTCAAGAGCTTCTTCAACCGACTGGAATTCAGCATCTACCTGGTCAACTGTAGCTTTTGATAACCCAACCAATACCGGCACTTTTCCTATTGCAGGGGATAATGTGTTTATAGGAGGTAGTGGATCAAGCGTTGTTATTACAGGCGCAGCAGCGGCATGTGCAACTCTTAGTGTTGCTTCAGGGAGTCTTCTCACCATAAATGAAGGGTTGGACGTATCAGGGACAACTAGCGTTAGCGGAAGCCTCTTTATTGCAAATACTAGTGGAACCAAAACTTTTGGAGGCCTGGTTACTGTGACGGGATCATGGTTTGAACTGGTAAACGAGCCGATTACATTCGGAGGTGGAATAGATAATAGTGGTAGTTTTTTAGCAAATAGCAGCTCGTTACACACATTTAGCGCAGCTCAAACTTTGTCAGGAATTTTGTCAATTCCGCGCGTAAGAATACAAGGGGCTGGAAATTTCTTTGTTACCAATTCAGGTACACTTACAGTAACGGATTTAATAGGTACTGACGGCATTCAACAGGGTAATGGAGCAACCTTAAATATTGGAAGCATAAGCACTATCAATAATATGATTGCCACGGCAACTGGCAATACAGTAAATTATACAGGAAGTGCACAGACAGTTAATAGTAATGATTACTATAATCTTGGGTTATCTGGTAGCGGAGCAAAGACGTTACAAGCAGGTACGACAGCAATCACAGGCAATCTGATTTTAAGTGGAACAGTTTCTGCAGCTGGAGCTTCCGATCTAACAATAGGAGGAAATGTTAACATTGGTTCAGGTACTACATTTACAGCTGGTGGCTTTAATCACAATGTGGGTGGTGATTGGATCAACAACGGATCCTTTTCTAGCGCGGGAAGCATTATCAATTTGAATGGCGCAGCCCAGAACATCAGTGGCAACACAACCACCTTTAATGACCTTCAACTAAGTGGCACCGGCATAAAAACGTTTGGCGTATCCACCACAATCAATGGTGAAGTGTCGATCGCAACCGGAGCCATTGCTAATCTTAGTAATGCAAATACGTTTACTTCCAACACATTGATATTAGGAGGAGCCTTACAAGGATCAGGTACATGGGGCAGTACTTCTTCCTCACCTGCGGCTACTAACCAAAGTGATACCTTCTTTAATGGTACAGGCCTGATAACGGTAGCCAATGGCGGATTTACATATTACTCCATTGCAAGTACAAACTGGAATTTACCAACAACCTGGTCTACCTTGGGATTTGGAGGCTCCGCGGCATCAAGTTCCCCGGGCGCAGGTGATTATGTTATCATCGGAGACGGACAGAATGTAGTGATTACAGGTACCCAACAATGTGATGTGCTGTTGTTTGATGAGAATAGTGAAGGCACGTTGAGTATTAACTCAGGAAGCCTTACGATAGCTACTTCGTTAACTATACCGCAGTCGAACTCAGGTTCTAATATACTGAGCGTAGCAGGTGGAAACCTGATCTCCCCGAATCTGGACTTCACAGCTGGTGGCGGAAGCGGACATCAGTTATCAATATCCACGGGTAATGCTACCATCAATGGCGATGTTACAGGTATTGGAGCGAGCAGCACGGTAAACTTCAGCGGAACTGGGGTGTTGCAGGTAGGTGGGGCAATGTTTAATTCAACCAACGGAACACTAGCTGCCGGTTCAGGCACAATTGAATACAATGGCTCGGCTCAGACGATACAAGCACTTTCCTATAATAATCTGACCTTATCGGGCAGCGGTGACAAGACGCTGGCGGCAACGACAACAATCGGAGGTGATTTGGTAGTTGGCGATAATACAAATTTCATAGTAGGAGGGGTAACCTTGACAGTAACAGGCACAACCACGGTGGGTGGCGGTGCGTCCGGGACACTATCAATTACTGCCAATGCAGGTACAAAGACATTCAGTGGCCTGGTAACAATTGTTGCTAACGGCACGTGGAGTAATACCTCAGAGGCTGTTACCTATAATGGGGGCATTACAAACAATGGCACTTTTTCAGCGGGTACAGGAACTCAAACTTTCAATTCAAACCCTCAAACTCTTTCTGGGTTAAACCCATTTGTGATAGAAAATCTTACAGTAAATGGAGGCGCTACACTCACCAATGATGGAATAGTAACGGTCAATAATACGTTAGCCGTAAATGGAGGATCGGCATCCTTGCTAAATAATGAAACTATCTCAATTGGAACAGACTTGTCAGGCACAGGTACGATCACCCAAGGTAATAATGCAACCTTAAACATAGGAGGTACTTCGGGTATCACCAACATGAGTGCCACGGCAACCGGCAACACAGTGAACTATATCGGTGATGCTCCAGCGCAGACAATTAAGAGTATTAACTATGTTAACTTAGGATTGTCAGGGGCTGCCGCAAAGACTGCGGTGGCAGGATTAACCATTACAGGCAATGTAACACTCGGTAGTGGTACAAGCTTTACGGGTGGAGCCTTTACCCACAATGTGGGTGGTAATTGGACCAACAATGGAGCAACTTTTGTACAGACTGGTAGTACCATCGTATTGAATGGTGCGGGCCAAACAATTGGCGGTTCATCGGCTACACCATTCAATAATTTATCATTTACTGGTAGTGGCACCAAGGTGTTTGGTTTGGCCACGATTATTAGCGGTACATTTTCGGTAGGCAATGGTGTGGTTGCTGATTTAGGTACTTTCACTACCCATACATCAAACATACTGATGTTGGGCGGAGCGCTGCAGGTAAGTGGCACGTATGGTGGTACCGGATCAGGAGCAACCAATATTAATACAACATTTTTTGCAGCAAACACAGGTTTGATAACTGTTGCCACTGGAGACTTTACATATTATTTAAGGGCCAATGGTGATTGGAACGTAGCTAGCTCTTGGTCTACGGTGGGGCATGGTGATCCCACGAACGATGGTACTTTTCCTGGTGCATCTAATTTCGCAGTAATTGGTGGCGGATTTACAGTAACCGTAGCTGCCGATGCAGTATGTTCGAATCTTTCTTTCGATGCTGGTACCAGTGTGACCAATACACTTACCATTAACTTGGGTAATACGCTAACGGTATCCGGAGCTGTTACGATTCCGCAGACCATTACTTCGGGCTCAAATATTTTAGATGTGGGTGCCGGAAATTTGCAGGCCGGCAGTATTGCCTTTACTAATGGTTCACCGGGGGGGACAGGTCACCGGCTGACGATTTCAACAGGTACCGCTATTGTGAGTGGCAATATAAATGGCTCAGGCGCGAGCAGCAATATAGAATTTACTAACACAGGTCTTCTTCAGTTAGCAGGCTCAATTTTCTCTTCAACCAATGGAACACTAACTGCCGGTTCAGGCACAATGGAATACAACGGCTCGGCTCAGACGATAGAAGCACTTTCCTATAATAATTTGACCTTATCGGGCAGCGGTGACAAGACGCTGGCGGCAACGACAACAATCGGAGGTAATTTGGTAGTTGGCGATAATACAAATTTCATAGTAGGAGGAGTAACCTTGACAGTAACAGGCACAACCACTGTGGGTGGCGGTGCGTCCGGGACACTATCACTTACTGCCAATGCAGGTGCAAAGACCTTTAATGGCTTGGTGACAATTGTTGCTAACGGTACGTGGAGCAACACATCAGAGTCTGTCACCTTTCGAGGTGGCATCACTAACAATGGTATTTTTTCAGCGGGTACTGGAACTCAAACTTTCAATTCAAACCCTCAAACTCTTTCTGGGTTAAACCCATTTGTGATAGAAAATCTTACAGTAAATGGAGGTGCTACACTCACCAATGATGGAATAGTAACGGTCAATAATACGTTAGCCGTAAATGGAGGATCGGCATCCTTGCTAAATAATGAAACTATAGCAGTTGGAACAGACTTGTCAGGCACAGGTACGATCACCCAAGGTAATAATGCAATCCTAAACATAGGGGGTACTTCGGGTATTAATAATATGATTGCTTCGGCAACTGGCAATACCGTAAATTATACTGGGGCAGCCCAAATCGTTAAAAATGTTAATTATGAAAACTTGGGCTTATCAGGTAGTGGAACCAAGGTATTACTTGCTGGTACCACAGATATAACAGGAAACCTTACTTTGAGTGGAACAGTTTCGACAACAGGAGTCATCGGTCTGACGATTGGGGGCAATCTAGATATCGGCTCAGGCACTACCTTTACCTCCGGAAACTTTACACATAATGTAGCTGGTGACTGGATTAATAATGGAACTTTTACGGGAACAGGGAGCACGATAAATTTGAATGGTGCCGCTCAGAACATTATAGGGGTAAGCACAACGTTTAATGATTTGACGTTAGCCGGATCAGGTACTAAGGTTTTTGGAGTCTCTACTGCAATTTCTGATATTCTTTCCATTAATGCAGGAGTAGTTGCAGATCTGGGGTCTATAATTACCCATACAGCAAATAGAATAGTACTAGATGGTGCCTTACAGTCAGCCATTGGCACTTGGGGTAGTTCAGGTTCATCGGCTACTAATCAGAATGATATATTCTTTCTAATTAGTAGTTCCGGGGAGATAACCATTTCGGTAGGGGGTAATACTTATTATTCAATTGCAAGTACTGCATGGAATGTTAATACAACTTGGTCCAATACAGGATTCGGAGGGGCAGCAGCAGCAGGTACTCCCGGGGCAGGAGACTATGTGTTCATTGGAGATGGTTTTTCAGTTAGCGTAGCCGGAACAGAGACCTGTGCTGCGTTGAATTTTGATGCTGGTACTTCTGTCACAAATACATTAACGATCAATACGAGCAACAGCTTAACGGTGTTGGGAGAAGTGACCATCCCGCAAACAGTGACCTCAGGTACGAACATATTAGCTGTGGGTGCTGGTACGCTAAGTGCGGGGAGTGTTGCGTTTACCTCTACACCAGGCGGAGCAGGTCATCAAATGACAATCTCAACTGGTACGGCTACAGTTAGTGGAGCTATCACGGGCATAGGAGCAAGTAGCACCATACAATTTACAGGAGCGGGGCTTCTTCAGGTTGGAAGTTCCATGTTTTCATCTACAAATGGAACGTTGGTAATGCCAGCAGGCACCGTGGAATATAACGGAGCAGATCAAGTAGTGGAGGCACACACAACCTACGGCAATATAATATTGTCAGGCTCTGGCGCGAAAACACTTTCAACATTGACTAATACAATTATCAATGGTAATCTAGTGGTAGGAGATAACACTGCCTTTAATGTAGAAGGTTCAACGCTACTCGTTAACGGAAGTACTACAGTAGGCGGAGGCACAAGTGGTATTTTGTCTATTACGTCTACGACTGGCACGAAGACTTTCGCTGGTTCGGTTACAATCAATCCAAATGGAACATGGACCAACACGGCTGAAAGTGTAGTTTTCCGTGGCGGTATCACTAACAATGGTGCGTTCACAGCAGGTACAGGAACACACACCTTCAATACAAATTCTCAAATTCTTTCAGGGACAACCCCATTTACGATAAATAACTTAACTGTAAGTAATGGAGGTGTGACATTAACAAATAACGGAACAGTAACGGTGAGTGGTACATTGACGGTAAATAGTGGAGCATTCTTACTTAATAATGGAAGCATCACAACAGGAACAGCTTTGTCTGGTATTGGAACGATTACACAAGGCACAAGTGCTACCTTGAACATCGGAGGTGCAAGCACAATCACAAACATGACGGCCACAGCAGGTACTAATACAGTAAACTATACAGGCACAGGTCAAACTGTTAAGAACATAAATTATGTAAACTTAGGCTTGTCGGGTAGTGGAATTAAGACTCTGCAGGTTGGCACGACTTCGATTGCAGGTAACCTTACCATGGGTGGAACAGCTTCTACAACCGGAGTAATCGGTCTGGCGATCGGGGGCATTCTAACGGTTGAGTCAGGCGCAACCTTTACATCCGGTGATTTTACACATTCAGTAAACGGTAATTTCATTAACAATGGTACGTTCAACAGCAGTGCTGGTACAGTATCATTCGGAGGAAGTTCATTACAAACTATTTCTGGAACTACTACAACGGATTTTAATAACATTACTATTTCTAATACCACTGGAGTATCGATTGAATCAAACCAAAACCTTCGTGGAGTATTAACATTGGCTGCAAGCGCCCAATTTGATGCAGATGGCACCAGCAATTCTGTATTCACTTTACTTTCAGCAGGTGATTCGCCTACACAGGATGCTTCAATTGCAGCCTTGCCGGCAGGAGCCTCGGTAACAGGAAATGTAACTGTTCAACGATATATGTCCATTGAAGGCCCTAACAGCGGACGTATTTACAGATATATTTCTTCTCCGGTTCAATCGGCACCTGTGTCTCAGATTCAAAACTTCATTCCTGTAACAGGAACCTTTACCGGCACAAGTCCTTGTTCAGGGTGTGGAACTAATCAATCTATGTTTAGTTATGATGAAACTGTTATTACAGGGGACTTAAATGCAGGGTACGTAGATTTTCCGGATGCCTTAAATTCGGAAACTTTTGCAGTTGGTGTAGGCTACGCGATTTTCATTCGGGGTAATGTAGCACCCGTTTCATCCGCGGGGTCAGCCTTATATCAATTAAGAGGACCAATAATTTCTGGCGACAGAACGCTTCCAGTAAGTTTTAACTCTTCTGGTACTTTAGCGAATGATGGTTGGAATCTGGTTGGAAATCCTTATCCATCTACCATAGATTGGGATGCGGGTGGTTGGACAAAGATTAATATTGATGATGCAATTTATATGCGGGATAATGCTACAGGCTTAATGGCATCATATGTTGGTGGGATGGGGGCCAATGGTGGAAGTAATAATATTAGTTCAGGTCAGGCCTTCTGGGTTAAGGGTACTGGAGGCACTCCGGTTTTAGAAACTACTGAGGCAATCAAAGCGGCTGGCACGCAAACGACTTTTTTCAGAGAAGGGGTTCTTCCTAATGTGTTGAGGCTGAAACTTAAGAAAGGTGGTGTGCATGACGAGATTGTAGTTAGGTATTCTGATGAAGCTACAGATAGTTTTGATCCTGCTTTTGATGCGTATAAATTAAAGAATGCGACATTTAATTTGGCCTCGATTGTCGGTGATACAAAGTATTCAATTAATTCACTATCGGCATTTTCATGTTCATCACACGTTCAGTTAGATATTTCGGATGCACCTGTGGGTACATATCAATTAGAACTTTCACAATTTGATTCCTTTGAGGATTATATTCAAATCTCCTTAATGGACAAGTTAACAGGCACAACAATTAATGCCAGAACTCAATCGGTTTACGAGTTCGGAATAACAAATGATGTTGTTTCATCAGGTGATCGATTTATAGTTACCTTCTCAAAAGAAGTTGATACTACAATAGTGCCGGCAGCAGTAAATACTTTATGCTTGGGAAGTGAATACACTATTTATTTGCCTAATACGGAATCAAACGTTTCTTATTATGCATCTTTGGATGGCACAACAATTTCGGAAGAGGTTATTGGTTCAGGAAGCACGATGGCGATTGATATTGATGAATCAAAATTATCAAGTGGCTCCAATACGGTTACTATTTTTGCCAAGCGGGAATCATGTGATGCTTCTCCGCTGTTGAATTTGGTGGAGGTGAGCGTGGATAGATTATATTCAATTGAGTCAGTAACAAACGGATCATCGTGTCAATCAGGGTCAGTATCATTGACCGCATCCGGAGCTCCTGATAATGGTTCTTATAAGTGGTATGAATCAATGGATTCGGTTGAGCCAATTAATGGAGCTAATTCTAATACTTACACAACTCCAGTGTTAGATAAGTCGAAAACCTACTATGTAACAGCTGTCAATTCGTTTGGCTGTGAGGGTGAGCGAGAACAAGTTAGAGCTGAGATTGTTCAGTTTGATGATATCGTTATTTCAGAACCTGAATATGGTATTCTAACGTCAACGTATTCAGCGGGTAACGTTTGGTATTTTAATGATGTTGCAATTGATGGAGGCAATACACAAAGTATAACTGCGGATCAATCAGGTGTATACAAAGTCGAAGTTTCAATTGGATCATGTAAGACAGTTGATTCTTATGAGTTTGTTGTGACAGGTATAGAGAGTGGAACGGATAATGTAAGATTTTACCCCAACCCGGTAACCACAGAATTAATAGTTGATGCTTCAGGTAAAAATATTGCTTTAATTAGTTTAATTTCAAATACAGGCGTGTTGCTAAAAACTCAAGCGGTGAGAAGCGAAGACAAAAGTGTTTCATTCGATATGAATCCTTATCCACCAGGATTGTATATAGTTAAGTTAATAAGCATCGATAAATCAGTATCCACTCATAAGATCATGAAGCGATGAGATTCAAATCTGTCTATAGAATAGGTGTTTTAATTTGTTTCTGTCTTTTGACGGTGATAATTGCAGCTGCACAACCCGGCAATCCAGCTGGAGAGGTTGATCCCACTGTTCCTATCTCTGGAATTGAGGTATTGATTGCCTTGGGCGGTCTTCTGGGTGTAAAGAAATTTTTAACACGTAAAAAATCAAATTAATTAGATAACACTGTGGCTAGCTTTCCAGCACTTCTTAGAAGACTCAAAATTCTTCCACGCTGGGTTATCGTACTTATTGACTGTTTTTTTATTTTATTTTCAATCCTCACAGGTTATCTCCTAAGGTTCAATTTTTCTATTTCAGATTTAGAGGTAAATCATTTTCAGCAGGGTATTGTCATTTATACTACGTGTGGGTTTTTATCCATAATTGCAACAGGTAGTTATCGTGGGATAATAAGATATACTGGCTTACAGGATGGGGTACGTATTTTTTTTATGCTGCTTCTTAATGTTGCACTGGTTATAGCTATTAATTTGGTTACCCGTTTTACAGGTGGATCTTATATTATTCCACTCTCAGTTGTTTTTATTAGCCTACTCTCCTCATTTCTTTTTCTGTTCAATTATAGGTTGTTGGTAAAGTATATTTTCACCTATTACCGAAATGCCATAATCAAAAAAGCAAGGGTGCTAATATTTGGTGCTGGCCAAACAGGGATAATTACACGACATGTAATTGACTCAACACCGCGGATGCAGATTGTGGGATTTATGGAAGATAATGCCAATAAAATTGGCAAAGTGGTAGATGGTACTAAAATCTACGATGCACGAAAGGATAACCTTGATCATTATTTTGATGAATTGAGTATTGATGAATTAATAATAACGGTGCGCGATATTTCCTTGGAAAGAAAGAATGAATTAGTTGATGCATGTTTGCGAAATAAGGTAAAAGTTAGAACAGTGCCTCCTGTAGAGAAATGGGTAGGAGGAGAGTTAAGCATAAGTCAGATACGTGAGATTAACATTGAAGAATTGTTGGGCAGAGAGGCGATTCAATTAAATAATCCATCCATCATAAATGATATTAAGGGTAAGCGGATTTGCATTACTGGTGCCGCGGGATCAATTGGAAGTGAATTAGTTCGGCAGATTGCCTCTTATTCGCCTGAGAGAATTATCCTGATTGACCAAGCAGAATCTCCGCTTTACGAAATTGAACGTGAAATAAAAGGTAGGTCTAGTGTAAGAGTAATTCCTTATTTGGCTGACATTACCAATGTGCAACGCATATCCTCAATTTTTGAGGAGAATAGGCCAGAGATCATTTACCATGCAGCTGCCTACAAGCATGTTCCATTAATGGAAGGAAATCCAAGTGAGGCAATTCAATGCAATATTTTGGGTACCAAAAATTTGGCTGATCTGGCAATCAAGCATAAGGTTCGAAAGTTTGTTATGATCTCAACTGACAAGGCAGTGAATCCGACAAATGTTATGGGCTGTTCTAAACGAATAGCTGAAGTTTATGTTCAGGCGTTAAACAAAAAGCTGCATGACGAAGGAAGTTTTACTACAGCATTTGTTACCACGCGTTTTGGAAATGTGCTTGGTTCAAATGGATCTGTAATACCGCTTTTCAAAAGTCAAATATCAATTGGTGGACCAGTGACAGTTACGCATCCTGAAGTCACACGTTTTTTTATGACCATACCCGAGGCTTGTCAGTTAGTTATGGAGGCAGGAACCATGGGTAAAGGCGGTGAGATATTTATTTTTGATATGGGTAAGCCAATAAAAATAATAGACTTGGCTAGAAAGATGATTCTTTTATCGGGCATGCAGCCAGGCAAGGATATTGAGATTGTTTTCTCAGGATTACGTGAAGGTGAAAAGCTTTATGAGGAGTTACTAAATCAATCAGAGGATACAATACCTACTCATCACCACAAAATATTAATTGGAAAGGTAGAGGCTTATTCGTACGAAGAAATTAATAAATACATAGAGCTATTTTTTGATCTTGTCAACGACAGAAATGAACTGAAAATGGTAGCCTTGATGAAGGAGTTGATACCTGAGTTCAGGAGCAATTACTCAAGATATGAAATTCTAGATAAGGCAAGAATTTGAGAGTTACCTCTTAAAGCCTCCCTTTTTATTGTACCTATAGAATGAACTTCGTTTTTTGCTGTATGTTCTTCCGCTACCATTTCCACCAAAGTCCCAAGGAAGGTAATACTCAATTTTTAAATTAAGTAAGAAATATCCATCATCGTCACTAGGGTTACCTCGTTGGGTGCCTGCTGGAGCGGAAGCTAAGCCTAGTTCTGGTCGCCTATCTGATAATGCGGCAGCTATTGGATCAGAAAATGCTGCTGGGCCGAGGTGGACAGTACTGGCATCATCTAAATAATCGGTGAAAGTTTTTCGATATCCTCCTTCAATAGCGATATTAAAATTAGGTCCTGCTTTTAATCTTGCACCTAACCCAAAAGGAATTACTAAGCCAATTCGGCTATAGTCAGCGCCTTCAGTGTTAAGAGGCTGCAAAGCATATTTTTCCCCTTGGTACTCAGCTTTTGGATTAAAATAGATAAATCCAACTCCTCCAAAACCATACACATTAAAATACGGTCTTCGATAGTACCTATTTCCGTTTGGAAAAAGATTTACAGCTCCTGTAAATCCAACCTCAACATTATTGGATTTGAACGATAAATTTCTCTTTTTACGGCTACCATCATCTGCCTTTGAATCATCACCTTCTAGCGTAAACCAAGTTACTTCAGCACGAGCGCTAATTCTAGGAGTGAAATAATATTGCAATCCGGCATTAATGTTTGGTTTGGCATCAATATAGTCGCCAGGATTTGCTAATTCTCCAAAATAGGTTGATGTACCAGTTCCAACTACTAAAATTGCCGCTCTATCTTTCCTTATCGCATAAAAACTCTGCGAAAAAGAGATATTAGCAATGAGTATGAGTACTATTAATGCAAACAAATTCCTCATAGGATACCTTTAAACCACTAATTTAGAGATTTTCCACCAAGTAAACCAACCCTAAGCAAGCACATCCGTTATTTTCTGAGCCGCATCTTTAAGTAGTATAGCAGAAAACACCTTTAATCCTGATTCCTGGATGATTTTGGCTCCTTCTTCGGCATTTGTTCCCTGAAGTCGTACAATGATAGGAACAGGAATATTGCCTACTTTTTTATAGGCTTCAACTACTCCACTAGCCACCCGGTCGCACCGAACAATACCCCCAAAAATGTTGATTAGAATCGCTTTTACGTTAGGATCTTTAAGGATAATTCTAAATCCTGCTTCTACAGTCTCGGCATTGGCACCACCACCCACATCCAGGAAATTGGCCGGCTCACCACCTGATAGCTTAATAATGTCCATGGTGGCCATAGCAAGTCCTGCTCCATTTACCATGCAACCAACGTTTCCGTCTAACTTAACATAGTTTAAACCTGATTTACCAGCTTCTACCTCAAGAGGATCTTCTTCAGAGATATCTCGTAATTCTTCTAAATCCTTATGGCGGTAAAGTGCATTATCGTCAAGATTTACTTTGCCATCCACAGCAAGGATTTTATTATCAGAAGTTTTAAGTACAGGATTTATTTCAAACATGGAAGCATCCAGACCGATATATGCTGCATAAAGAGAGTTTACAAATTTTACCATCTCTTTAAAGGCATTTCCTTCCAAGCCTAATGAAAATGCAATCTTACGTGCCTGAAAGGGTTGTAATCCAATAGTAGGATCGATCCACTCTTTTACAATTTTTTCAGGGTGTGTTTCAGCAACCTCTTCTATATTCATGCCACCTTCGGTAGAAGCCATGATTACAGGCTTGCTGGTAGCTCGATCCAATAAGATACTCATGTAGTATTCCTTTGGCTCATTTTCACCTGGGTAATAGACATCTTCAGCGATCAATACTTTGTTTACCTTTTTTCCAGCGGCACCTGTTTGGATGGTAACTAAGGTGCCTCCCAAAATGGCCTTTGATTTTTCAAAGACCTCATCAATACTTTTTGCTAACACAACTCCCTTAGAGCCAGTTTCCTTTACGGTTCCTTTTCCACGACCACCCGCATGAATTTGAGATTTAATCACGAACCACTTTGAGCCTGTTTCAGCCCCGATTTCCTTAGCCGCAGCTACTGCTTTGTCAGGAGTATCTGCAACAATACCGCGCTGTACGGCAACTCCGAATTTTTTAAGAATTTCTTTAGCCTGATATTCGTGGATGTTCATACGTCTTAATTTTGGAAGCAAGCTACTTTTTTTAAACCTTTAATTCAAGAAATTAATAAATACTCATGTTAAGAGCAGAAGGGTTGACAAAAGCGTATGGTGCGCTTCAAGTATTAAGAGGTGTTGATATTGAAATAGCTAAAGGTGAGGTGATCTCGATTGTTGGCGCATCAGGTGCTGGCAAAAGTACCTTGCTTCATATATTAGGTACTCTTGATAAACCTGAAGAGGGGAAGGTTAATCTTAATGGTAAGGACATATTCTCCCAAAATTCGAGAGATTTGGCTGATTTTAGGAATAAAAACTTAGGATTTGTCTTTCAGTTTCATAATCTCCTTCCCGAGTTCTCGGCTCTGGAAAATGTGATGATCCCCGGGTTCATCGCTCGCGCAAATGAGGGTAGATTAAAAAACAGAGCCTTAGAGTTATTAGATACTCTTGGACTAAAAGACAGGGCTCAACATAAACCGTCAGAACTTTCGGGTGGTGAACAACAGCGGGTAGCTGTAGCTCGAGCTTTAATAAATGATCCAGTTCTGATTTTTGCTGATGAACCCAGTGGAAATCTGGATTCAAATAACGCCAAAGATCTACACGAACTATTTTTTAAACTTCGAAATGATTTCGGACAAACTTTTGTGATTGTTACCCACAATCAGGAGTTCGCAGCCATGACCGATCGTAAGTTGGAAATTAAGGATGGCAAGATGGTAGGGTGATCAGAATGATCAATTAATTGTGCAGTGCTAACTGTCCACTTTCAACCGACTCTTCTACCTCAACATTTCCTTTTTGATTGATTGAAGTTAATGTAACTAATTTAGTTTCATTAATTAATAGGGGATCATATTTAGCTGCTACCCGAATATAGTTTTCGGTAAATCCATGCATTAAGCCATCTTCGACATCGTTCTCAAATAGAACAGTGAAGGATCTGGTAAGATTGTTTTCGTAAAATGCTCTACGCTTTTTATCAGATAAGATATGAAGCATACGTGAGCGTTCATTCCTGATGTGCATCGGCACGGAATCAGGTAAGGTTGCTGCCAACGTGTTTTCTCGCTCTGAATAAGTAAATACGTGTAAGTAGGAGATATCCAACTCATTTAAGAATTGGTATGTTTCTAAGAATTGTTCCTGCGTTTCACCTGGGAAGCCAACAATTACATCTACACCAATACAGCAATTTGGCATTAACGACTTGATTTTCTCAACGCGACTTGTGTATAACTCACGCTGATACCTTCTACGCATTTGTTTTAAAATTGCGTTTGATCCGGATTGTAAGGGAATATGAAAATGAGGAACGAATCTTTTTGACTCACTAACAAACTCAATGATTTCGTCTGTAAGCAAATTCGGTTCAATAGAGGAAATTCTCAGGCGTTCAATTTTTTCAATGCTATCTAATTCTTTAATCAGATCAATGAATCTTTCTTCCCGAATCCCATTCCGCAAGCCAAAATCTCCGGTATTAACACCCGTGAGAACAATTTCTTTTACGCCTGTTGCTGCTATTTCATTGGCATGCTTAACCAAATTAACAATACTATCACTTCGGCTTGAGCCACGTGCAAGGGGTATTGTGCAAAATGAACATGAGTAATCACAACCGTCTTGTACTTTTAAAAAAGTCCGTGTGCGATCATTTATTGAGTAGGATGTGTTAAATGTATCTGTGGCTTTAATATCCGATGCAAAAACGGTTGGTTTTTCAGGACGAACGAAACCATCTAACAATTCAACTAATTGAAATTTTTCAGCAGCACCTAACACCGCATCTACACCTGGAATTTCAGAAATTTCCTTTGGCTTAAGTTGAGCATAACAGCCAATAATGGCAACATACGCATCTGGAGCAATCGCTCGTGCTTCCCGCACAATTTTGCGACATTTCTTATCAGCATTCTCAGTAACTGAGCAGGTGTTAATAATAAAGATGTCGGGTTGATCGGTAAAATCAACTTTTAGATACCCCTTCTCTTCAAATTTTCTTGAAATGGTGGAGGTTTCGGAGTAATTGAGTTTGCAGCCCAGCGTATAGAATGCTACTTTCTTCATAATTTGGTGCAAAGATAATACGCTTCAAATTAATTAGTGTGCAGGAGTTGTTCTAAATATCATTTATGATAAGTGCAATCAATTTTAAGCGGATAATTGCCATTGGCATCATTATTCATGTTTTGATTTCATGTTTTATTATTTTCTTCCCTTCGACTTTAAAAAACACATTCCTTCATAAAATTTATTCAAGTTACTTGATCCCAGGTCCCTTCTTTTCTGGGGATCGCATAACAGATACTTATTATCTCACATTGCGTTGGAAGGAAAAAAACTCTGATTGGTCGGAGCCAAAAGATCCTGTGCGCAAGAATTACCAGAATTTCCGATCAACAAGTAATCCCAGTTTGCTTTACCGTAACAGGCTTGATAGAACTTTGTATCAGCAGATTATTTTTAATAAAGATTCATTAAAAAATACTGAATTTAAGGAGGTCTTTCAGCTGTATTATAAATCGCACTATATACCCCAAATGAGTGACTCCATACAAGCAATCTTCTTGCGACAAAGGGTTAAGATGTTTCAAATGTCAATGGACACACTTCAAACTTTTGAGTTTTGAATTCAGCGATTAATCATCTGATTAATTATCTAAACTATTCAGAAAGAAATCTTTTCTGGATTCGATTTTGTAGAATTGGATTGTATCTTTTTCTGATTTTTAAAATCATATTCATTAGTTCAATTCTGGAGGATGTAAGTCAGTATACTCCTATTAAACTAACAGGATTAGCGAAGGTGCTTTTTGGTCCAATCTTGTTGACTGAATTTGGCACTTATTTTTTTATCATCCCGTTTTTGTTATTGCTTTTAGTTGGAATTGTTTTCCGCCATTCTCTTTACATTTCATTTAGTATCCTTTGGTTTTCGGTTTGCCTGAGTAGGTTAACACTACCAATAATTAATGGCTCTGACTTGGTGTTGAACTTACTTTTGTTGCTAACTCTTTTTATGGAAATCCCTTCTGATTGTAAAGAGTATTCTATTGTGAATATGCTCGAATCGATTGCAGGTGCTGTAAGAATACTAGCTCAAATTCAGGTTGCTTTTATTTATTTTCAATCGGGATATGATAAGCTATTAAGCGAAGCCTGGAGATCAGGGGCTGCCATGTATTCGATAAATCATCTTACATTTTTTCAAAATCCAAATTTAATTTGGGTTTTAAATAAAACGGAATGTTTGCTGCTTGGGTGGAGTGTTATCCTATTTGAAATAGGATTTGCTTTGTTGATCTGGTTTAAAAGACTTCGTCCAATACTACTTATACTTGGATGCATCTTTCATGTTTCAATTATAGTGTTTTTAGGTCTATTTGATTTTGGATTAATAATGATCATTTGTTATTTCTTATTTCTCCCGATCCAAAAAGCTAAGCCACAAATAAACTCATTAAGTTAGTTCTACTTGAATTGCTTTGATCACATTATTTAATTGCTGATTAACCAAGTCAAACTCTTTTGGTGATTTAAGTTGTGTATTTACACTTATATAGAACTTAATCTTTGGCTCTGTGCCTGATGGGCGAACAGAAATTTTAGTTCCATCCTCCAAATAAAACTGAATAACATCTGATTTAGGTAATGTTATGGCAACCTCAGCATTGTTAATCACACTTTTTTCGATACTTGTTTTGTAATCAAGAATACGGACTATTTTCTTTCCTGCAATTTCAGTAGGAGGTGAGCTTCTAAATTTCTCCATCATCTTCTTTATTTCCAGTTCGCCTTCTGCTCCCTTCTTTACCAGGTTCACTAACCCTTCTTTATAGAACCCAAAGTCAACATACATTTGAACTAACCAGTCATAAAGTGTTTGACCTTCATCTTTAGCAGAAGCTGCCAAAGCAGCAAAAAATGCACACGCTGATACCGCATCTTTATCGCGAACAAAATCACCCACCATGTAACCGTAGCTCTCTTCGCCTGCAGCAACAAATGTTTTCTTTCCTTCCATCTTACCCATCAACTCGGCAATGTATTTGAATCCTGTAAGAGTGTTAAAGCATTCAATACCCATCTTAGATGCAATGGTATCAACCAATTCTGTTGTTACAATTGTTTTTGCAATGTATCCGTTTTTCTTTTCGTTATCACTTAAGTTTTTGATAATGAACCACATCATCAAACTAAAGGCTTGATTTCCATTCAGTAAAAAATAATTACCCGATTTATCCTTAATACCAATTCCAACTCTATCTGTATCAGGATCCGTTGCCATCACCAATTCGGCATTTACTTCTTTAGCTTTTTTAAGGGCAAGTTCCATGGCTGATTGCTCTTCCGGATTAGGAGATTGAACGGTTGGGAAATTGCCGTCTGGTTTTGATTGCTCATCTACCAAGATGAGATTGGTAAACCCTAATTGCGATAGGCACTCAGGCACCATAGTAATACCTGCTCCATGAAGACTTGAGTACACCAGTGGAATTGCATGTTGTCGTTTAATGCTTTCCTTGGCAGGGATTAAACGTTTAACGTTTTCGTAATAAGCGTCTTCAACTTCTTTACTGATTCTGCTAATTTTTGAAGCATCACTTTGAAAGTTAATATTTTCAAATCCACCGATGGAGTTAACCTCTTTAATTACATTTTCATCGTGGGGTGGAACGAGTTGGGCACCATCTGACCAGTAAGCCTTGTATCCATTATATTCTTTAGGATTATGAGATGCTGTAATTACAACTCCAGAATCGCATTGAAGATGACGAATAGCAAAAGATAGAAGTGGAGTAGGTCTTAGTTCAGGAAACAGGTAAACAAAAATTCCATTGGCAGAAAAAACATCGGCAGTAACTTGGGCGAACAGCGCACTGTTATTTCTACAATCGTAAGCGATGGCTACTTTAATTTCCTTACCGGGAAGAGATTTCTTTAAATAATTAGCAAGGCCTTGTGTAGCGGCACCCAGTGTATATTTATTCATGCAGTTTGAGCCCACGCCCATAATGCCGCGCAACCCACCTGTTCCAAATTCTAATTCTTTATAAAAACTATCAATTAATTTTTTAGAATTACCATCTGCTAGTAATTTTTTAATTGAATCTTTCGAATCAGTATCAACAACAGAACTATTAAGCCACGCATTGGCTCTGGTTATTGATTGCGCAAGTAAATCCATCAGTAATATTAATAAAGTTAAATGGTATTATAGGTTGCCACGTAAGCCCTGTTCTAATTCAATGGCTTCGAAGAGTGCTTTAAAGTTACCCTTACCAAACGATTTGGCTCCATTTCGTTCTATGATTTCAAAAAAGAGGGTAGGGCGATCTTGAATTGGCTTGGTAAAAATTTGAAGCAAATAACCTTCTTCATCGCGATCGATAAGAATGTTTAATTTTTTCAGTGCTTGAAGATCTTCATTGATCTTGCCTACTCGATCAAGTACATCATCATAATAAGTATCAGGCACTCGGAGAAATTCAACACCGCGCTTACGCAACTCACCAACTGTAAAAATGATATCGTCAGTTGCAATAGCAATGTGTTGAACTCCTGCACTGTGATAAAAATCTAAGTACTCTTCTATTTGTGATTTTTTCTTTCCGGCTGCGGGTTCATTAATCGGAAATTTGATATATCCATTTCCATTAGAAACTACTTTCGACATCAACGCGCTGTATTCAGTTGAAATGTCTTTATCATCGAAGGAGATTAATAGCTTAAAGCCCATCACCTTTTCGTAAAAGTCAACCCAACGATTCATTTGCCCTAGCTCTACATTCCCCACACAATGGTCAATGTATTTTAATCCGATAGGATTTACCTGAACATTACTTTTTACGGGAACAAAACCAGGTATAAAAATGCCTTTATAATTTTTTCGTTCTACAAATGTGTGAATGGTTTCTCCATAAGTTTGGATGGAAGCCACAGTAATCTCACCAAATTCATCTTTGATTTTTCTTGGTTCCTCAATGGGCTCCGCTCCACGCGAAGTTGTTTCATTAAATGATTTAGTAGCGTCATCAACCCAAAGTGCAAGTACTTTTACGCCATCGCCATGTTTTTTAACGTGACTCGAGATAATAGAATCTGGTTGCAGACTGGTAGTTAAAACAAATCTTATTTTGTCCTGCTTGAGCACATACGAGCATCTATCCTTTAAGCCTGTTTCAGGACCTGCATAGGCAATCAATTCAAATCCTAAGCAATGTTGATAATACAAAGAAGCTTGCTTGGCATTCCCTACATAAAATTCAATATGGTCGGTTCCGTTGATGGGTAGAAAATCCTGTGTCATAATGAGGTAACTTTGGATCGGCAAAATTAATCAATCTTTGAGTTTTAATTTAGCCCTCATTTCCATAAACTTGACATAAAATAGCATTGATATGGAAGTAAAGGATCTTGATACAGCAATACAAGAAATTGCAACTCGTAGAAATGAGTTAAGTAAAATTGATTATAACAATCCTAAATATGATGATCTGGAAGAAGAACTTCATGACTTGGAAGATTCTATTCAGGTAAAGTTTGGAGAATACCTGGAAGATGTCCTGCAAGATATACATGACGAGTTTTGTCCAGACACCGATGTCTTATATCCGATCGCCTATTTTGCTAAATCGTATATTGTAAGTGCGAAGAAAGAATTTTCGGTAGGCCCTAAAGAAGGAGTTTATGTGGAAGTTGACTCCATGCCAGGTAAGGAAACTAAATTAGTAATTGTTCCGGGTCCGCTTCGGATAATTTTGAATGAAGGCAACGGCCAACAAAAAGTTGTTTGGACAGCTAAGTAGAAATGGAACTTAAGTATTAGGATCAATAGCCAAGTTTAGATCGAACTTTACTTAGTAGGTTTCGTGCAATCACTGTTGCCTTCTCCTCGCTTACTTTTAGCTTTCTTTCCAATTCTTCAGGGTTGCTCATGTAGAAATTGAAAGCTTCTCGCTCTTTCGAATATTTTTCAACGATAAGTTCATACAATTCTTGTTTTGCATGACCATATCCAAAATTGCCGGCCAGGTATTTTTGTCTGAGTGTTTCGGTTTGTGGTTGGGTGGCAATTAGTTTGTAGATAGCAAAAACATTATCGGTATCAGGATTTTTAGGTGCTTCCACAGGAGTGCTATCCGTAACGATACTCATGATTTGCTTTCTCAGATCTTTATCGCTTACAAAAATGTCTATGATGTTTCCATAAGACTTGCTCATCTTTTGTCCGTCCGTACCCGGTACCGTCATCACATTTTCCTCAATCTTGGCTTCGGGAAGCACGAAGGTTTCTCCGTATTGATTATTAAAAGCACTCGCTATGTCGCGCGCCATTTCTAAATGCTGGCGCTGATCTTTTCCTACAGGAACAAAGTTGGCATCGTATAAAATAATGTCTGCTGTCATCAAAACAGGATAAGTAAACAATCCAGCATTAACATCCGATAATTTGTCTGACTTATCCTTAAATGAATGCGCATTGGCAAGCATGGGAAAAGGGGTGAGGCAATTCAAATACCACGTTAGTTCGCACACTTCAGGTATTCTGCTTTGGCGATATAAGAGATTTTTTTCCACATCAAAACCAAAGGCAAGCCAAGCCGCGGCTACAGCCTGCACATTAGCCACTCGTTGCTTAGCGTCTTTAATAGTAGTTAAGGAGTGAAGATCAGCAATAAAAAAAAATGACTCATTACCCGCTTCTTGCGAAAGCCGAATGGCAGGTATGATTGCTCCCAATAAATTTCCTAAATGTGGCTTTCCACTACTTTGTATTCCTGTTAATATTCTTGCCATAACTGCAAAGAAAATGAAAGAATTTCAAAAGTTGTGAGTAAGAAGTACCTTTGTGGTATGAAGTTTAGAGTTTTTTCTTTTTTAGTTCTTGTGGGATGCATGAAGGCCTATGGACAGTTGTCCGAGCCCCTTCAATTCAATGAAAAGATACACGACTTTGGAGAAATTATTGAAGCCAATGGGGCAGCGACTTATGAATTCACTTTTACAAATAACGCTGTTCGCCCGGTCAAGATATTGTCGGTGCAAGCATCATGTGGATGCACAACACCCGGTTGGTCCAGGGAACCTATCGCGGTAGGTAAGAATGGGTTTATCAAAGCAAGTTTCGATCCTAAGGGTCGACCTGGGTATTTTAATAAAACATTAACGGTAACTACTGATGTAGATCGCAATCCAATTGTTCTTCAAATTAAAGGAATGGTGGTTGACAAACGTTCGAACACGGTAACTACACTAACTGCTGCAAACGGAGGACTTCGTTTGAAAAATAGTTCCTTTAATCTCGGCAAGCTTTATCCTAACAAACCAGCAGAAACCCAAGAGTTTGAAGTGCTCAATGCTAGTGAATCTGTAATTAAATTCACCCACGTAGATGCACCTGCCTATACTAAAATAGTAACCCCAGATTCACTTAACGCTGGCGCAATGGGTTTAATAAAAATCACCTACGATGCAGCAAAGCGAAACGAATACGGATTTCTTTCAGATAAGATAAATCTTCACACAACTGATACTCAGAACCCAATCAAGTCATTTTCCATTTACACTACTTTGGAAGAATTTTTTCCCACTGCTAGTCCTGAGGTTTTGGCCAAAGCTCCTGCATTAGTAATCTCAAATTATGCGATTGATTTTGCGCGTGTTCGCAAAGGTTCAAAAGTTGAAAACTCAGTACTTTTTCAAAACAAAGGAAAGACGAACCTCGAGATCAGAAGCATTCAAAGTAATTGCACTTGCGTAATAGCTACCACGAATAAAAAATCATTGAAGCCTGGTGAGACTGCACAATTCCAAATCAACCTGCTTACTGAAGGGCGTGTAGGAACTCAGAATAAAGGGGTAACCATTTATTCAAATGATCCGCGCAATCCAGTTCAGCGGATTACACTTAGTGGATACATTGAAGATTAAGAATTGGTAACGGGATTTATTCAAACTATTTTTTTCCGCAGATTACGGAGATATTCGCAGACGCCTTTAAATAAATTCTGTGTAAATCCGCGTTATCTGCGGGAAATGAATTCAAGTATCTACACCATCAGTTAGCGAGATATTTTGCAATGATGGCAGATGCATGACCATCACCATACAGACCTTCTTTTATCTGAAGTGTCTTATTGAAATTTGCTTTAAACTGATCTACTATCTTTTGTTTACTTGCACCAACAAGTGTGTTAGCTCCAACATCTACCAATTCAACCCATTCGGTTTGATCCCGTAGGGTGATGCAAAATTTACTAAAGAAATACGCTTCTTTTTGCAGGCCACCACTGTCGGTCATTACCATGCTGCAATTTTTTAATAAGGCAAGCATATCGAAATAACCAACCGGGTCAATGAGATGCGCGTTTAGTTTTATTCCTTGTGTGGAGAGAAATGATTTAGTTCTGGGATGTAGTGGTAAAACAATTTTTACTTCCTGATTGATTTCATTGAAAGCATCACAAATCTCTTTTAAGCGTGCAGGATCATTTGTGTTTTCTGCCCGGTGCAAAGTGGCAAGAATGAATGGCTTGTCAGCTAGGTTTTCTTTTTGTATAACTGTTGAGTTCGTTTCTATTTTCGACTGATAATATTGAACGGCATCATACATTACATCGCCTGATAAAATGATTTTGCAATCAATCTTACTATATCCCTCAGCTTCAAGATTTTTTATTGCTGTGGATGTAGGACAGAAAAGTATCGAGCTTATTCTGTCGGTAAGTATTCGATTGACTTCTTCTGGCATCTTCATTTCGAAACTTCTAAGTCCTGCTTCTACATGAGCTACAGGAATATGTAATTTCGAAGCCGCCAGAGCTCCAGCTAATGTTGAATTAGTATCGCCATACACTAATACATAATCTGGTTTTTCTTTCAGAAGAACTTCTTCAATCTTCTCAAGCATGCGGCCCGTCATGGCGCCATGATTAAGTCCGCTGATTTCAAGATTATAATCCGGAGTTGGTATCTCCATTTCATCAAAGAACACTTGGCTCATATTGCTATCAAAGTGCTGACCGGTGTGAATGATAACTTCATGGATTCCTGATTTCTTTAACTCACGCGAAACAACAGCTGCTTTTACAAATTGTGGGCGAGCGCCAAGGATAGTCGTTACTTTCATTTATGAAAACGCTGGTATTCCAGTAATATGATTTCCTAGAATCAGCAAATGAATATCATGTGTACCTTCGTAGGTAACAACCGATTCTAAGTTCATCATGTGACGCATGATCGGATACTCTCCTGTTATGCCCATGCCGCCATGTATCTGACGAGCTTCACGGGCAATTTCAAGTGCCAAGTTTACACTGTTTCGTTTCGCCAATGAAATCTGTGCTGTGGTTGCTTTGCCTTCATTCATCAAAACACCTAATCTCCAATTGAGTAATTGAGTTTTAGTAATCTCTGTTAACATTTCAGCTAATTTCTTTTGAATCAATTGAAAGGATCCAATCGGCTTTCCGAATTGAATGCGCTCAATTGAATATCGCCTTGCGGAGTCATAGCAATCCATCGCGGCACCCAATGCACCCCAGGCTATTCCAAAGCGAGCTGAATCCAAACACATCATCGGGGCACCTAATCCATTTTTGCCTGGCAATAAATTCTCTTTAGGAACTTTTACATTATCAAAAACCAATTCACCGGTTGTACTTGCGCGTAGAGACCATTTGCCATGCGTTTCAGGCGTGGTAAATCCTGCCATGCCACGCTCAACAATTAATCCATGAATTCTTCCGGCTTCATTTTTTGCCCATACAACGGCTACATCAGCTTTAGGCGAATTTGAAATCCACATCTTGGCACCATTCAAAAGATAATGATCACCCATATCTTTAAAATTGGTCACCATGCCACTAGGATTCGAACCATGATCGGGTTCGGTTAATCCAAAGCAACCCAACCATTCGCCACTAGCCAGTTTAGGTAAATATTTTTTACGTTGCTCCTCACTTCCAAACTTATAGATAGGGTACATCACTAAAGAGCCTTGAACGGATGCAGTACTTCGCATACCTGAATCACCACGTTCAATCTCTTGCATAATGATTCCGTACGAAATGTAATCTAGACCACCACCGCCATACTCTTGCGGAATGGTTGGGCCGAATGCTCCGATGTCTCCAAACTTTTTTACAATGTCGTAAGGAAAAATTGCCTGTTGCGCCCAATCTTCTATGTATGGTGAAATTTCGCGTTTAACAAAATCACGGATAGAACTTCGGATGAGTTTGTGCTCTTCTGTTAGTAAATCATCAAGCAAATAGAAATCAGGATTCTCGTATTGATCTTGCTTAAGTGATTTTTTTACAGTTGATTTTGCAGGGTTGGTAGACATAATTTGGGATATTCTTTTGAATGGGGCAAATTTACGGAAGTATTGACAATTCTATGGACAAATCTTCTTTGGATCCGGCTCTCATTGACCAGCTAAAAAAGCTCCAACAAAAGTATGCAGTGATGGGCCAGGATTTATCGTCCTATCTTGATGGCTTACTTTATTCAGATTACTTGACTTATTGGGATTATATCCATCTGGATACCTTGTTAAGTCTTCAAAATCCAAAAACACAGTTTCCGGACGAAAAGGTTTTTATTTTGTATCATCAGATTACTGAATTGTACTTCAATCTGATTCTTTGGGAGATTGAACAGATTGCTGAGAAAGAAAACATTGAAGAACAATTTTTTATTGCCCGCTTGGATCGAATCATTCGATACTTTCAACTTTTGGAAAATTCTTTTTCTGTAATGGTTGATGGTATGGAAAAGGATCAGTTCTTAAAATTCAGAATGTCCCTTCTTCCTGCATCCGGATTTCAGTCTGCACAGTATCGATTAATTGAGATTTGTTGCACCGATATGGTAAACCTGGTTCATGTTGAGTTTCGGGAATCTATGTTAGAGTATAGCGACATTGAACAGCAAGTAGATAATCTGTATTGGCGAAGTGGTGCCACCGAATTAGCATCCGGTAAAAAGACTCTTACGCTTCAACAGTTTGAAGAAAAGTACATGAAGACTTTTATGGATACTGGGATGAAGTATCGCACTAAAAATCTGCGCAAAATCTATCAAGAGAAATTCCCAACGTCAAAAGAAGTAATCAAACGACTTCGGGAATTGGATATGCTCTCTAATATACTGTGGCCATTAGCCCATTTACGCTCTGCTGGAAGATATCTGCATCGCGATCCAGATGATATTAAAGCTACTGGTGGAACTAATTGGCAGAAATATTTACCCCCGCGTTTCCAGCGTATCATGTTTTATCCAGAATTATGGACTGAGCAAGAAAAAGAGGAGTGGGGTAAGGCTGCTGTTGCTAAAGCTTTCTCGTAATAATCTCTCGAAGTTTAAGTAACTTCGGGTTGCTGTTTTTCTATGAAGAACATTATAATCATTGGTTTGCTTGTAGCACCGGTTACTCTCTTTGCGCAAGGGGTTACTCGCTACACCTATCATGATGCTGGCAAGCAAAACATAAAAGAAGTCTATCAGGTTAAGGATACAATTCAAAATGTACTGCATGGTTCTTATGTGTCATACTTCCTCACGGGACACATGGAATCTAAAGGACAATTTGTAAATAATGAGACTTCGGGAGTTTGGGATTTCTATTATGAGACTGGAAACATAAAAATGCGGGGTATCCTTCGCCAAAACTCTAACTACGGCTTGTGGCAATACTTTTATGAAAATGGCAAGAAAAGTATGGAGGGAATCATTAATAATAAATTGAGAGAGGGGCTTTGGAAAATTTATTATGAAAGTGGCGATCTCAAAGAAAGTGGTGAGTATGCGGATAACAAGCGGGAAGGAGTTTGGAAGACTTTTTTTGAAGATGGTGTGCTTCGTGGAGAAATAGAATATTCGGATGATCATGGTCGATATACCGAATACTACCACTCTGGAAAAGTTCTTGCGGAAGGCCCACGGGCAGGCGCGCGAAATGCAGGGCATTGGCGATACTTTGCTGAGGATGGTGTGTTAGAAAGCGAAGGGGATTATATCAGTGGAAGAAGGAATGGCGAGTGGAAGAATTATTACCCTTCCGGAAAAATTTCTTCTGAAGGAAAATATGAAATCGATGAACCAGCTGGTGAATGGAAATATTATTTTGAAGATGGAACAATTAGTTCTTCTGGCCAATTTGTGGGTGGCAGAAAAAATGGATACTGGAACGTAAACGAACCAGGAGGAAAACTGAAAAGTGAGGCAACATATCAATCAGGCAGTGGTGAATATCGTGAGTATTATCCCTCTGGAAAATTGAAAGTCAAGGGTCTCATTAAAAATGATAGAAACGAAGGTCTTTGGAGTTATTATTTTGAAGATGGAAAACTGGAAGGCGAGTGTGCGTTTATTGATGGCAAGGGAATGTATACAGGATATTTTCCTTCCGGCTCTCTTCAAACAAAAGGCACTATTGAAAATGATTTACGTGTGGGCACCTGGGAGCTCTATGAAGAGGATGGAAAGCTATCAGGTTACTATAAACCTATTTATGATAACAATAAATTGGCTAATGAAATAAATTCGTTGGCCAAAGCCCAGAGTAAGGCAAACGCAACCGTTGCTAGAAAAAAAGGATTTTACTATTTCCATCCTCAGTATTCGGAGTATAGAGGTGTAATCGTTCAGGGAAATCCTGCGTTTTCATTTATTGGTTTCATGCCGTTTGGGATCGAGTTCTACAATGAGGAACGACTTGGACATGAATTTGGGTTCGAAGCAATTCGCAATCCCTTTTATACAGCCGACTCAGATGTGCCTAAAGATGAAGTATTCAACCGGGGTTATGCAATCTCTGTAAAGCAAAAGTTTTATAACCCCATTAAAACCGGGATGTGGTATTTCGCTCATGAAATTCGTTTCACCAACCTTGGTTATTTTTCTAATATCGACTTTCCACTGGCACCTGGTAGCACTTTAACGGCAAGTGCTTCTGAACAGCGCGCAGAATATGGTGTGCTGTTAGGAGGTAGACTCATGCAAAAAAATGATGGCGATGGATTTACCATTGATGGATTTATAGGGTATGGCATTGGCTATCGTATCTTTGATGTAGAACCTATTTTCGAAACCGTATTCGAGACAGTTAATCAGAAAAACTTATCCCAATCATTTCGGTTTGGGTTAAACTTTGGGTATTCATTCTCATTTGATGGAAGACGATAGCAACTCAGTTCACAGCTAGCTTTTAAAATTAAAATTGAAGGGATAAATACCTTTCCTTATGAAGAAGACAATAGAATTACAATTGAGCCCGCAAGAGGCTTTTGATGAGACCACATTTAAAGGCACACTTTTTTCAAAACTGAAGTTACCGGATGATGGAAGTGTATTTATAAATCCGCTCAAGCGATCCATTGATGCAAGAGGAAGAAAAGTAGTTGTAAAGGTCTTGGTAGAGACTATGCCTGCAGCAGAAGCAACTAAAGGAATAACCTATCAGAAAAATTATCCCAACGTATCAAAATCAAAATCAGTCATTATTGTCGGTGCCGGCCCGGCAGGTTTGTTTGCAGCTATCCGGCTGATCGAATTAGGTATAAAGCCAGTGCTGTTCGAACGTGGCAAAGATGTGAAAACCCGCAGACGCGATATTGCAGCCATCAATAAACAACATCTTGTAAACCCAGACTCCAATTATTGTTTTGGGGAAGGCGGAGCAGGTACTTACTCTGATGGCAAGCTTTATACACGATCTAAGAAGCGTGGCGATGTAAGGCGAATTTTAGAAATACTAGTAGCGCATGGCGCTTCTGAAGCTATTCTCTTTGATGCACATCCTCATATTGGTACAAATAAATTACCTCAATTAGTTGCTCAACTTCGCGAGAGTATCTTAAACGCAGGTGGCGAAATTCATTTCGACACCAGAGTCACAGATTTCATTTTATCAGAGGAAGAGGTAAAAGGAATAATTACTCAGGCAGGAAATCGGGTTGAATCAAGTGGAGTAATTTTAGCAACCGGACATTCTGCCCGTGATATTTTTCAGTTGCTGCATGATAGAAAAATTTTAATTGAAGCTAAACCATTTGCACTGGGTGTTCGTGTAGAGCATAACCAAAACTTGATTGATCAGATTCAATATCATTGTCCAACAGAGCGCGATGAATTTCTTCCGGCTTCGTCTTATGCTTTAGTTCATCAGGCCAGTGTAAACGGTAAGGAGCGAGGTGTCTTTTCGTTTTGTATGTGTCCGGGTGGGTTTATCGTTCCAGCTGCAACGCAGCAAGGTGAAGTAGTTGTAAATGGAATGAGTCCATCACGTAGAGATTCAAAATATTCCAACTCAGGCATTGTTGTTTCAGTAGAAGAATCAGACTACAAGGAGTATCAAAGATTTGGTCCCTTGGCGGGAATGCGTTTTCAAGCTGAGATAGAAAAGAGAGCGTGCGATTTGGCTGGGGGCACACAAACAGCCCCAGCTCAGCGACTGGTGGATTTTGTAAATGGAAAAGTTTCAGGGTCTCTATTGGACACATCCTATCAGCCCGGGTTAAAGTCGATTGATTTGAAGGATGTACTTCCCGAATTTATTACCAAGAGCCTGCAACAAGGATTTAAAAATTTTGGAACTAAAATGCGCGGCTATTTAACGAACGAAGCACAGATAGTTGGTGTTGAGAGTAGAACATCGTCTCCAGTTCGCATTCCGAGGGATAAAGAAACGTTGGAACACGTTCAAACCAAACGGCTTTTTCCATGTGGGGAAGGAGCAGGCTATGCGGGCGGCATTGTTTCCGCTGCAATGGATGGTGAGCGTTGTGCTGAGGCAGTAGTTAAAAAATATTTGAGTTTAAGTAAGCATGAGTAAGAAAACAGTAATCATTGGGGCAACTACGAATCCATCGCGCTATGCGTATCTGGCAGCTGGAATGCTAAAGGAGTATAATCATACGATTGTTCCTGTTGGAATAAAGCAAGGGGAGGTGTATGGAGAAAAAATACTTCCTATCTACAATCGTCCTGTAATTAATGATGTAGATACCGTTACACTTTATATTGGGCCGCAGCATCAACCTGAACATTATGAGTATATTCTTAGCTTAAAACCAAAGCGAGTAATCTTTAACCCCGGCACAGAGAATGACAGGTTTGAAAAATTAATAAAAGAAACTGGTGCAGAAGCTTTGCAAGCCTGCACGCTTGTTCTCTTACGATCGGGTCAATATTAAGAGATTACTCTTTGGGGTAGGAAGCGATAGCACCCACGCACACTATTTTCCACTTCCCATCTTTCTTCTCCAGAATCCGAACCTGCGATGTTTCATCCCGATCGATGTCATCCTTGACGTTTTGCGTGTAGCGCACGTAGGCACCATTCCCGTACACTCTTACACTTTGATACGTACGATCGATTTTAACCGCAGCAGATTGGTGTGCAACATCTATTTGTCGACTTGCCTTGTGCGTTGTAAAATACTCATCAAAAGATTTCTTTATTCCTGCCCAGCCTTCAATAAAACTTGTACCTGTTGAATCTGAATAGGACCAATAGGCATAAGGAGATTGAAGCCAACTGTCTTCCCAGTCTTTTCGATTGACACTAAAGAAAGATAGAGTCTCCTTTTCAATAACGGATTTAATTGCGGCAACTTCCTTTGCGTCTTGCGCAAACAGTGATGAAATCATTATGGATAACAATCCTGTTAGGAGTAAATATTTATTTTTCATGGGTAGATGGTTAGTTTGAAAATTAGTCGAGTATTAGTATTTAATTGATAGCTGCATTTTTAGCAATTGCTTCCAGATAAACGATTTTCCATTTTCCATCTTTCTTTTCCAACACTCGTATCTGGCTGGTTTCCTCAACGTCTATATGGTCCTTTATACTTTGAGTAAAGTGAACATATGCCCCATTTTCAAAAATTCTAATTTCGAGCCAGTCATTTATTATTTCTGAATTAGCTGGCTTGGCCGTTTTAAAATAATCAGCAAATGTTTTGTTCAACTCTTCCCATCCTTCTGCATACGTTGTTGTGGTGGCATCAGAGTATGATCGGTAAGCGTAGGGGACTTTCGCCCAGGTATCTGCCCAACGTTTATAATCAACATTCATGAAGGCAGAGGTTTCCTGAGCAATTACACTTTTAATCGCATCTTCATCTTGGGCACTTAATGGATAGAAGGTGCCACAGAATAATAGAAGTATGAGTGCTGATTTTTTCAAGATCTGTTGGTTAAGATTTTGAAGCTTGTTCAATTTAATAATTATCATGTTAAAATGAACAGCGAAGTAATTTTTTTTCTAAAACAGACAAAAATCATATTCTAGTTGGTTGGTATTCCTTAGCTTAGAGTCTTAACCCAATAGATATCATGATATCAGATAAAAGCATAATTCAGTCTAAAAAGTATCGGGTCACCCCTGAAAAGAATATAAAACTCAAGGACTTTGATACAGATTACACGGGAAAAGCCTTAAATAAGTCCGATGCCGAATTGCTATTGGATAGCAGTCGAAAACAACTGGCAGAAGTGCAGGATATGCTTTATGCCCATAATCGCTACAGTGTTCTTATTATTTTTCAGGCAATGGATGCAGCAGGAAAAGATGGGGCTGTTAAGCACATTATGTCTGGATTTAATCCCTTAGGGGTAAAAGTGTATAGCTTCAAAGCGCCAACTTCTCATGAATTAGACCACGATTATTTTTGGAGGCACGAGCTTGCACTGCCAGCTCGTGGTGAAATTGCGATACATAACCGGTCTCATTATGAAAATGTGTTGGTCACGAAAGTGCATCCTGAATGGATTCTTAATGAGCGAATTCCAGGGGTTGAGTCTACAAAAGATATCAATGATAAGTTTTGGGAAAAGCGCTATAAGCAGATCAGAAGGTTTGAAAAGAACCTTTCGGATAATGGTACTATCATTCTGAAGTTCTTTCTCAATGTTTCTAAAAAGGAACAGAAGAAAAGATTTTTGGAACGCATTGATGACACCAGTAAGAATTGGAAGTTCTCGTTATCAGATTTAAAAGAGCGTGCCTTTTGGGATGATTATCAAAAAGCCTATGAGGAAGCATTGAGTGCAACCTCTACCGATTATGCGCCTTGGTATGTGATTCCGGCAGATGACAAATGGTTTACCCGCCTTGCTATTGCTACTATCATTGAAGAGAAATTTGCAACATTAAAAATAAATTATCCAGTTGTAAATCAATCTCAAAAAGAGGAACTTCAAAAAGCAAAGGTGGAATTAATGACAGAAGCAGATAAGGATAAACCAAAAAAAGCTAAACCACGCAAGAGGAAATAGAGTTATCTCTATTCCTCTATTTCTTCAACTTGAACAACTATTTCCCGCGCGCGTAAGTGTTTTGTCAAAGTTTGTAAATTTTCGCGTGAGGTTTCATCCCATGGATTATTTACCATTACTAAGAGTTTCAGAGAAGCGAGTTGTTCAATTCCGTTAGGTAGCTCAGAGATTTGATTAGAGGAAATATCTAAGTTCTCAAGCCTAGCTAGTTTGGCTAAATCTTTGGCCTGCAATAAAAGGTTATTATTGATTCGCAGCACCTTCAGCTTTTCAAGACTAGCAAGGCTTGCCGGAAGGTCACTCAATTGATTGTTGGACAAGTAGAGTTGTTCAAGCTTTGGCAACGAACTTAGGCTTTCAGGGATGGATAATAAGCTATTGTTAGAAAGATAGAGCACTTCCAGATTTTGTAGATTAGAAATTCGCTCATCTATCCGCTCTATTTCATTATAGTATAAGTCGATTTCTTTTAGATTTGAAAGTGAATAAACTCCTTCAGGAATTGCCTTTAACTTGTTTTTGTAGAATGAGAGTTGCTCAAGCTTTGTTAACTGAGCAATGGCTGGTGATACTTGAACTATCTCATTTCCGTTGAATACGAGACTTTTTAAGTTTGGAAACTTTGCGATCATATCAGGTATCTCAGTAAGCTTATTTTCCTTCATCTCAATCTTCTCCACGCGATAGTTATTTTTGAACTTTGTTGCGGAAAGATCAATTGAGTTCTCATTTAACAGAAGGTTTTTGAGGTGTGTATTCTTATGTAACTTCCTGGGGACGCTGGTTAGGTTACAGGATGAAAGATCCAGCTTCTCTAAATTCTTTAACCTCGCGAAATTACGTTGTTGCATTCCCCCTCTTACAATTACTGTTTGAAGGGAACTGTTTTTAGCTATTTTGAAATCAGTGCGCGAATCATAAATCAAAATGGTTTTTAGTCCCGTGAGGTGAGCTAGTTTTTTTGGTATCTTTTTGATGGATGTATTAACGAGTTCGATGGCTTCCACATTTTTACAGGTGATTAATAAATCAGGCAATTTTGTGTACGCGCTCGAATAAAAACTTATCAGTTTCACTTCATCGAATAGGTTTTGCTCCACTACCTTTTCCCACGGAGTAAATTCCTCGCTTGGTTGATAATAGGTTCGAAAAGAAAGAACTTTCTTCTGTAGAGTAGAATAAACATTTGAAAGGCTGTCAATAGTATTTTTATCAGTAGGGCTCTTGCTTGCAAAAGCTTCTCGAAAATTTTTGTTGATGAGAACATAGGCGGTAGAATCCTCTTTCGATTCAAAATAAGGATACTTGATCGGCTTTTGTGGGGTGATAACTTTTTGAGAAAACCCTAGGTGCACAGTCACCACTAAAGCGAATATTAATGCTAATGTTTTCATGGGATTAGAGTAATTATTTACTAAAACTAAAAAATTAGTTGGTTATTATAAAGAGGCATAAAAATCTATCCCCTAAAAGGGAAAAATACTTTAGTTTTAAAGACAAGAAAATGCGGAAAACGATAACGAAAACCTTATTTTTGAAGGTTATAAAAATTCAAAATGAGCGAAGAAAAAGCAAAGAAGGAAACTAACTATTCAGCTAGTAATATTCAGGTTTTAGAGGGTTTAGAGGCTGTTCGTAAAAGACCGGCCATGTACATAGGAGATATAGGCGTTAAAGGTCTCCATCATTTGGTTTGGGAGGTAGTAGATAACTCAATTGACGAAGCTTTGGCTGGTCATTGTGATACTATTGATGTTACCATTAATCAAGATAATTCGATAACTGTTGAAGACAACGGAAGGGGAATTCCTACTGATATGCACGAAAAGGAAAAACGGTCGGCACTTGAGGTGGTAATGACCGTTCTTCATGCCGGAGGAAAGTTTGACAAGGGATCATACAAAGTATCGGGTGGTCTCCATGGTGTTGGTGTTTCCTGCGTTAATGCTTTGTCCTCTGTATTAACGGCAACTATTTATCGCGAAGGAAAGATCTTTGAACAGGAGTATCATCGGGGTGTTCCTCAATACTCAGTTCGGGTAATTGGTGAATCTGATAAAAATGGAACAACCATTCACTTTAAGCCAGATGCAGAGGTTTTCACGTTAACCACTGAATACAACTTTGAAACGGTAGCCACACGTATGCGCGAGTTGTCGTTTCTAAATCCGGGTATTAAACTTAACCTGAAAGATTTACGCGATAAAGATGAGAACGGAGTTCCTAAAAGTGCTGCATTTTTATCAGTAGGTGGATTGAGTGAGTTTGTTAATTATCTGGACTCCACCCGAGAACATCTGATTCCTGCTCCAATCTACATTGAGAATGATAAAAGCGAAATCCCGGTTCAGGTTGCTTTGAACTACAATACATCCTATAGCGAAAATCTGGTGTCGTATGTCAACAACATCAATACCCACGAAGGCGGCACCCATGTGGCTGGATTTAGGCGAGCACTTACACGCACGTTAAAGAGCTATGCGGATAAATCAGGCTTGCTGGAGAAAGCGAAAATTGAAATTAGTGGTGACGACTTTCGTGAAGGTCTTACTGCCGTTATCTCTGTAAAGGTAGCTGAGCCCCAATTTGAAGGACAAACGAAGACCAAGCTTGGTAATTCAGAGGCAATGGGCGCAGTTGATACTGCAGTTGGTGAAGTGTTACAACATTATCTCGAAGAACATCCTAAAGAAGCAAAGTTGATCATTAGCAAGGTTATTCTTGCTGCACAGGCTCGAATTGCGGCTCGTAAGGCTCGTGAAATGGTGCAACGTAAGAATGTTCTCTCTGGCACTGGCTTGCCTGGTAAACTGGCGGACTGTGCGAGTTCTGATCCTGGTATTTGCGAATTGTACCTTGTGGAGGGAGATTCTGCTGGTGGTTCAGCAAAGCAAGGTCGTGATAGAAACTTTCAGGCCATTTTGCCCTTGCGGGGAAAAATCCTGAATGTTGAGAAAGCCCAAGAGCACAAGATTTATGAGAATGAGGAAATAAAAAATATGATTACCGCTTTGGGTGTAACCTTCGGAACGGCTGAGGATAGCAAAGCATTAAACCTTGTTAAGTTAAGATATCATAAAGTTATTATTATGACTGATGCGGACGTTGACGGAAGTCACATCCGTACACTAATTTTAACTTTCTTCTTTCGTTACATGCGCGATTTGATTGAACAAGGGTACGTGTACATTGCATTGCCACCGTTATACCTTCTAAAAAAAGGACGTGATGAACGTTACTGTTGGACAGAAGATGAACGCGAAGCTATTGTGAAAGAATTAAGTAAAGGTGGAAATGAAGACAGCGTAGGCGTTCAACGTTACAAGGGTTTGGGTGAAATGAATCCTGAACAACTTTGGTCAACCACAATGGATCCGACCAGACGCACACTAAAGAAGGTGAACATTGAATCAGCGGCTGAAGCTGATCATTTGTTTTCTATGTTGATGGGAGATGAAGTTGCACCTCGAAGAGAATTTATAGAGAAGAATGCCAAGTATGCCCGGATTGATATCTAAATTGAAAGATATGGTAGAGGGGGTAGGCAAACTTGGTAATCAGGCGAAGCACGTTCAGGAAAGCAACTACATAAGCCGTGATTTAAGTTGGTTGGCATTCAATTACCGGGTGCTTGATCAGGCTAAGCACATTGACCGAAATATTTTTGAACGCCTTAAATTCCTTTCTATTACTGCGTCTAATCTAGACGAGTTTTGTACTATCCGCCTAGGAAGTCTTTACAATTACATTGACTATGGTAAGGAGCGCTATGATTATAGTGGCTTACGCGAAAATTCATTCAGACAACTGTTACTTACTGAAATTCAGTCATTTGTAAGCGACCAGAACGAGTATTACATTAAGAAGCTAAAACCCAATTTCGAAAAGAATGGGTTTAGAATAGTGGATTGTGATTCTCTTCCCATTGAGCAAAGTGTGCAGGTAGATCAATACTTTCAACGGACTATTTATCCGATGCTCACCCCGATGTTGTTCGATAATTATCACACATTTCCTGTGTTGAAATACAATCGGCTTTTGTTTGGGGTGGTAACGAAAGTGCCGCAAGACGCCAATCATCAGGAACGTTTTTCATTCATTCAGGTGCCCAGCAATCTGCCGCGCTTTTACGAAATCGAAAACCCTGATGAGTCTATATCTTTCGTGCCGCTTGAGGATATCATTCGCAGAAATATGCAGCATCTTTTTAGGAATGTTGACATTGCTGCTATTAACCTTTTTCGAATTAACCGTAATGGAGACTTTACCCTTGAAGAAAGCGAAGATATTGAAGCTAATTTTTTAGAAGAGTTAAAGAAGAAACTTCAGACTCGCAGAAAGGGACGTGTTGTTCGAATTGATATTGAAGAAAATCCTGACCCGTCATTGATTCGACTACTTAAGATTCAATGGGATCTTGATGAGCTCAATATCATTAAAATCCCAAAAGCGGGACTAATCGACTTTACAGGAATTCTTCAAGTTATTAATCACAGTGAATTTAAAAGTAAAAGGCTAAATCTACGAGCACCCGTTAAACCACTTTCGTATCCGGAGCAGGGGGATGATGACTTGTTTGAAACCCTTAAACAAAAGGACATCTTAATTCATCATCCGTATAATTCGATGGAACCGGTTCTTGAGTTGTTGGAAAAGGCTGCAGATGATCCTTTAGTGCTGTCCATTAAAATAACGATTTATAGGCTTGCGAAAGATTCTCGTGTAAGCGCAGCATTATTGCGTGCAGCCGAAAACGGAAAGCACGTATCTGTGTTATTTGAAGTGAAGGCTCGGTTTGATGAAGAGAATAACTTGCGTGAAGGGCAAAGACTTCAACGTTCGGGTTGTTTTGTGATTTATGGAGTAAACAATCTTAAAACCCATACCAAGCTTTTGCTAATTGTAAGAAGTGAAGGTGAACGAGTGTATCGCTATGTACATTTGTCAAGCGGCAACTACAACGAAGTAACATCTCGCTTTTATACGGACATAGGGTTGTTGAGCACCAATGAAGCATATGCCAATGATGTTTCGGAGTTTTTTAATGTAATAACAGGACACTCACAACCGGCAGCATATCGCAACCTGATTACTTCGCCACGCGATATGCGTATTCAACTCTGCAATCTTGTAAGGCGCGAGGCGGAGAATGCAAAAGCAGGAATTCCTTCCGGGATTTGTATAAAACTAAATTCTCTTCAGGATAAAGAATTTATTGATGCTCTTTATGAAGCGTCACAAGCTGGGGTTACCATTAAACTAATCATTCGTGGCATGTGTTCGTTGCGCCCTGGTCGCAAAGGATTAAGTGAAAACATAGAGGTGATTTCCATAGTGGGTGAATTTCTGGAGCACTCGCGCATATATTATTTTCACAATGGTGGACAACCTAAAGTCTATATAGGCAGTGCTGATGCCATGGTGCGCAGTTTCGACCGCAGGGTAGAATCGTTGTTTCTATTGGAGGAGGAGATGCTTCGCAAGCAGGTGATGAATATTCTTCGGTACAACCTAAAGGATAATGCAAATGCTTATTCGATGCGCGAGGATGGTTCGTACGTGATTAAGGAGCAAAATGGTGAACCCTTATTTAATGTTCACAAAGAATTTTATGAGGTAACGAGGGAAATCATTAAGGATGTAGAACTATTCTGATCAGAACCTGCCTTGCTTAAATTCGATTTTCTTTTGCGATAAGTTTTTTTCAAGCAAATGAAGTAAGATTCCATCTTTCAAGCCCACATCAGGCACCAGAATACGCTGCGAATCGGCCCACTCCATTACTTTCACATAAATTGCGCTTGCAGGCACAATTACATCGGCTCGATCGGGGTTCATTTGCAGTTCATAAATCCGTTGCTCAAGGGAGTAACTTTCAACCAATTTACGGATCTCATTTATTTTTCGAATAGACATAACCTGCCCGGCTTTCTTCTTTGCTAATTCGAAGATCTTACTAATGTTTCCACCCGTACCGACAGCGGTTACTTTGCCATATTCTTTCTTCACATTCTCCTTCACCCACTTTTTCATATCGCTCCACATAATAGGAGAGTCGTTATGCTCCAGCACACGAACCGATCCCACTTTGAACGAACGGGTCTTTATCTTCTTTCCCTTTACAAACAAGTTTAGTTCTGTACTACCACCGCCCACATCAATGTGTAGATAGGTTTCGTCCTCCAGGTAGGAGGCAATAGCTCGATTGATCATTTCTGCTTCCAGATTGCCATCTATAATGTTGATGGTTAATCCTAACTCTTCTTTCACCTCATCTGCCAGTTCTTGTCCATTTTCTGATTCGCGCATGGCCGAGGTGGCGCAAAACATATAATCATCTACCTCATAAAGCTCCAATAAGAGTTTATAGGTCTTCATTAATTTTTTAAATTGAGCTTTACTTTTATCGCTTATTCGGTTGGTGCTAAACACATCATGACCTAATCGTAAGGGAAAGCGAACGTATTCTAATTTCTTAAAGAGAATTTTTGGACCATGCTCTAAGATCGTAGAAATCTGAAGTCTGATTGCATTCGATCCGATATCAATGGCTGCTAATTTCAATTACTTAAAAAGGATAGTTCAACTGCAAAATTAACCATCCATGCTTTATTATTATTATCTAAATGTGTTTCTTTGCATCGCTTATCCAGAAAGACTGAGGGACCGGGCCCTGTGAAGTCTTAGCAACCTTGCCAATAACTTGGTGCTAATTCCCCTCCTAAACGATTGCAATCGGATTAGGAAAAGATAGGCGGCCATTCAACAGGCTCTTTCTGGATAAATACTAAAACAGAAAAGAGTGAATATACAAGACATTTTAAAAGAAAGGATTCTGGTGCTTGATGGCGCAATGGGTACTATGATCCAGCGTCATACCTTGGATGAAGCTGATTTTAGAGGCGAGCGATTTAAAGATCACTCTCATCCCCTCAAAGGGAATAATGATTTACTAAGCATTACCCGTCCCGATATTATTAAGGACATCCATAGGCAATATTTTGAAGCTGGAGCTGATATAGCTGAAACAAATACTTTTAGTAGCACTACGATTGCTCAGGCAGATTATCATCTTGAAAGTTTAGTGTATGAATTAAATTTTGAGTCAGCCAGACTTGCAAAAGAAGCGGCTGATGAGTTTACTAAAAAAGATCCATCAAAGCCAAGATTTGTGGCTGGTGCGATGGGTCCTACAAATCGTACTTTATCATTATCACCCGATGTAAATAATCCTGGCTATCGTGCAATTACTTTTGATCAATTGAAGGAAGCTTATAAAGAACAAGCTAAAGGACTTATTGATGGAGGTGCTGATTTGCTTTTAGTAGAAACGATTTTTGATACTCTTAATGCAAAGGCTTGTTTGTTTGCCATTCAAGAATTGTATGAGGAGATTGGTAAAGAATTACCCATTATGGTATCGGGTACAATTACAGATGCGAGCGGACGAACCTTATCAGGTCAAACTACTGATGCCTTTTTGATTTCAGTTTCGCATGTGCCACTTCTAAGTGTTGGTCTTAATTGTGCGCTTGGAGCCAAACAACTAAGACCTTATCTCCAGATACTTAATGAACAAGCGCCATTCTTTGTAAGTGCTTACCCCAATGCTGGTTTGCCGAATGAGTTTGGTCATTACGATCAAACACCGGATGAGATGGCAGAACAGATTGAAGAGTTTTTGAAAGAAGGCTTAGTAAATATTGTTGGCGGATGTTGTGGTACAACTCCCGATCATATTAAAAAGATAGCAGCTGTAGCCAGTAAGTTTAAGCCGAGAATAGTCGACAGCAAACAGTCGATTGTCTAAGGAGTGTAGTCAAAATGATAAGTAATAATCATGGCCTTTAAGTTTGAAAGTTTAAAAGTATGGCAAAATGCAGTTGAGTTATCTGGTCAGATTTCTGAATTGACGGAAAGGTTTCCTAAAAAGGAGATGTTCGTACTTACTTCTCAAATTCAACGGGCTTCTGATTCAATTGCATTAAATATAGCTGAAGGCTCAACGGGTCAATCGAATCCTGAGTTTAAAAAGTTTTTAGGGTATGCCTTAAGATCTGCAATTGAGGTAGTTAGTTGCTTGTATTTAGCAAGACGAAGGAAATTAATCGACAACGATAAATTTTCTCATTTTTATAATTATTTAACAGATCTGGTGAAGGGCATTCAAGCACTTCGAAATTCCATCATGTAACTATGAGCAATCGACTATCGACTATTGACTATCAGCCTTTAAAATTAAGCGGACTTGAATCAGTCTTCATTTCATCCAATTCGAATTTTGTGAACATAGGTGAGCGAACCAATGTTACAGGCTCTGCTAGATTTTTAAAATTAATCAAAGAAGATAATTTTGATCAAGCACTTGAAGTAGCACTTGATCAGGTGCGTGGCGGAGCTCAGGTGATCGATGTAAACATGGACGAAGGCATGCTTGATTCACAAGCAGCCATGGTTAGGTTTTTGAATTTGATGGCCGTGGAACCGGAGATTGCAAGAATCCCTGTTATGATCGATTCTTCTAAATGGGAGGTGATTGAAGCGGGACTAAAATGCTTGCAGGGCAAGGGAATTGTTAACTCCATCAGCATGAAAGGTGGTGTTGAAGAATTTAAGCGGCAAGCAAAACTAGTTAAACGATATGGAGCTGCTACTGTAGTAATGGCTTTTGATGAATCTGGTCAGGCAGATACCTATCAAAGAAGAATTGACATTTGTAAGCGTGCTTATGACATTTTGGTAAATGAAGTTCATTTTCCGCCACAAGACATAATTTTTGATCCAAATATTTTTCCCGTGGCAACGGGCATTGATGAGCATAGAAACTATGCCTTGGATTTCTTTAAAGCAACAAAATGGATTCGAACAAACTTACCACATGCACACGTAAGTGGCGGTGTAAGTAATGTTTCGTTTAGCTTTCGCGGAAATCAAAAAGTGCGTGAAGCAATGCACTCTGCATTTTTATATCATGCCATACAACAAGGTATGGATATGGGTATTGTTAACCCAACCATGTTGGAAGTGTATGATGAAATACCCAAGGACTTGCTCGAACGCGTGGAGGATGTGTTGCTGAATAGGAGAGAGGATGCTACGGAAAGACTTCTTGAGTTTGCGGAGACAGTAAAAGGATCAGCAAAGAAAAAAGAAGTAGATGACGAGTGGCGCAAAGGAACAGTCGAAGAAAGAATTACACATTCACTAGTAAAAGGAATTATTGATTTTATTGATGCTGATACGGAAGAAGCCCGCTTAAAGTATGGGCGTCCACTTCATGTTATTGAAGGTCCACTCATGGCCGGTATGAATGTAGTGGGAGATTTGTTTGGAGCCGGTAAAATGTTTTTGCCTCAAGTGGTTAAAAGTGCGCGGGTTATGAAAAAATCAGTGGCTTATTTAACTCCTTATTTGGAAGAGGAAAAAAGGCTAAGTGGGACTGAAGCAAAAGTAGCTGCTAAGGTATTGCTAGCTACAGTGAAGGGGGATGTTCATGATATAGGTAAAAATATTGTTGGAGTTGTGTTGGCTTGCAATAATTACAACGTAATTGACTTGGGTGTAATGGTACCGGCTGAGAAAATATTAGAAGCTGCCAAACGCGAGAATGTAGATGTAATTGGGTTGAGCGGTTTAATTACTCCTTCGCTTGATGAGATGGTTCATTTCGCAAAAGAAATGGAACATGAGAAAATGACACTACCCTTGTTGATAGGTGGAGCTACTACTTCCAGAATACATACTGCTGTAAAAATTGATACAGTTTATTCAGGACCCGTAATCCATGTGCTGGACGCATCGCGGTCTGTGCCTGTAGTCAGCGAAATAATTAATCCGGAAACCCGAATTAACTTTCAGGCAAAGTTTAAGGAAGAGTATCGGGTGATGCGCAAGGATCATGAGAACAGACAGGAACTAAAGAATTATATTCCGTTAAGTACTGCGCGCGAGAATCGAACCAAAATAGATTGGTCAGCCACAAAGTTTACCAAACCCACTTTTACAGGGAGAAAAGAATTAGTAAAGTATCCGCTAGCTGAAATCAGGAAGTATATTGACTGGACACCGTTCTTTCAAACTTGGATGCTGGCTGGCCGTTACCCGGGAATTCTCAATGACTCGGTGGTAGGGGTGGAAGCAAAAAAACTATTTGATGAAGCAAACATAATGCTTGATGAAATTGTAGCGAATGATAGTCTTCAAGCAAACGGAGTGATTGCATTTTATTCGGCAGTAAATGCTGGTGATGATGTTGACTTGATCAATGAGAAAGGCAAGTTTGCAACCTTTCATTTTCTGCGCCAGCAAAATAAGAAAGCACAAAACCTTCCTAATTTCTGTCTGGCTGATTTCGTTTCATCGGAAGAAGGCAAAGATTACTTCGGCATGTTTGCTGTAACGGCAGGTATTGGCTTGGAGAAATTAGTTGAAAAACATAAAGCTAATCAGGACGATTACTCAGAAATTATGGCAAAGGCTCTTGCGGATCGGTTAGCCGAAGCGTTTGCTGAATGTTTGCATGAAAAGGTGCGTAAGGAACTTTGGGGCTACAACAGCAATGAAAAATTAAGCACTGAGGATTTGATTAGCGAAAAGTACGATGGTATTCGGCCTGCACCTGGGTATCCGGCATGTCCGGATCATACCGAAAAGAAATTGCTATTTGAATTGCTCGAAGCTGAAAAAGCAGGAATCACCTTGACGGAATCTTATGCCATGTATCCAGGGGCAGCAGTGAGTGGATTTTATTTTTCGAATCCAAATTCAAAATACTTTGGCTTGGGAAAAATTGAAAAGGATCAGGTAGTAGATTATGCACAACGAAAGGGAATGAGTGTTGAAGAAATTGAGAAGTGGCTGTCTCCTAATTTGTCTTACAATTAATTTAACACGTTTTTAAAATAACATGAAGGTTACAGAACATTTAAAGCGAGCTAACGGTAAAACCCTTTTCACCATTGAGATCTTGCCGCCTCTTAAAGGCGAGAACATTAAGAACCTGTTTGATAACATGGATCCTTTAATGGAGTTTAAGCCGCCTTTCATCGATGTTACGTATCACCGTGAGGAATATGTGTATCGGAAAAAGGACGCTGGCCTTCTGGAAAAAATCTCGACACGTAAACGCCCGGGTACCGTAGGAATTTGTGCAGCTATTCAAAATCACTATAAGGTAGATACCGTTCCACATATTATTTGTGGAGGATTCAGTAAAGAAGAAACAGAAAATGCATTAATCGATTTGCACTTTTTGGGTGTTGATAATGTGTTAGTGTTGCAAGGCGATGCAATTAAAACAGAATCTAAATTTATTGCCGAACCCGATGGTCATAAGTACGCTTCTGAATTGTTGGATCAGGTGGTAAGGATGAACAAGGGGACATATCTTGATGAAGAATTAGAACATGCAGCTCCCACCAATTATTGCATTGGTGTAGCGGGTTATCCTGAAAAGCATTTCAACGCTCCAAACCTAAAGACTGATCTCAAGTATCTGAAACTAAAAGTGGATATGGGAGCCGAGTACATTGTTACTCAAATGTTTTTTGACAACAAGAAGTATTTTGACTTTGTTGACAAATGCAGAGAAGCTGGAATTAATGTGCCTATCATTCCAGGAATTAAGCCCTTAACAGGAAAAGGACAGCTTACGATCCTACCTAAGATATTTCACATAGATATTCCAGAGGAATTATCTGAAGAAGCAGAGAAATGCAAAGACCTTGCCTCAGTTAAAGAAGTAGGGATTCAATGGGCAATTCAACAATCAAAAGAATTAATAAAAGCTGGTGTACCTACCATGCATTTTTATTCCATGGGAAAATCCGATCCGATTTATCGAATCGCAAAAGAATTGTTTTAACAATAAAAAAAGGGTCGAAGCCCTTTTTTTATTGCCGATGCTATTTATCCTTAAGGAATTGGTAGTGCATTACCAACAAAATCATTAGGGTTGCAAAGAGGAATTTTTGACCCCCACTTTGCATTTATTGCTAAAATAAACTGGTTAGCGATGTAAGCCGAGCCTCTTGGATTTGGATGAACACCATCCAGCGAGAATGCTCCAAACGGAGGTAATATTGATGCTGTTAGCGAAGAGCCATTTACTGTAACTGTTCCTGCTTTTACCTGATTAAATGCTGTATTCATATCAATCAGTACAAGTCTTTCTGATTGTGCCGCTACTGCGGCTGCAATAGTTGCATTGAATCCATCAATAGCTGTTTGAATTTCAGTTTGTTCGGCTGGAGTCAAGTAAAAAGCATCATGCGCTGCTTCATTAATAGGGTTAGCAGGACTGATGCCCATACCTGCTGGCAATCCGTTAGGATTTGAACCGGCAGTTAGACAAATCAATAGACCATCGGCAGCTACGTTATTTCTGATTTTAGGAATGGTAAATGGACCACCTGGCGTGGGTACTTGAGCATCAGATAGTGAAAGGTCGAGAATGATTAAAGGATACGCATTGAAGTTTGTACTTAGTGTGGGCCTTCTTAAGGCTGCTTTCTGAGCATCCGTAAGTCCAGAGTTAGCATTTACTCCTGCATTCCACCCATTGATAGCTGCGTTAAGTTGGTCAATACCTGCCGTTAAGGCCGGGCGTGAAGCAGTCGGAACATTAAATGCCAGGGGATTAATCGTACTAAAAAAAGGAATACTTGTAACATTGGGAATGTTAGCAACAGCTCCTTCAGCATCTGCTTTGGCGCTGAGCATAGCATTTAGTGCTGCGTTATATGCTCCTGCAAATACAGGTTGCGATGTGAGTATCGCAGGGTTTGATGCACCCCCAGTTGCATAACCTAAAACATCATTATTACCAAGCCAAAAAGTAAAGAAGGTTCCACCATTCCCCAATGAAGCAGCGGCATCACCAATGAGTGTTGAAGTTCCAGGCGCGGAAGCGATTCTCTTGTAAAAAGGATTATATAGTGAATTTAGAGGACCACCAAGTAAAGGTGTTTGTGCAGTTTGAATAGTTACACCTGGCACCCCCCAGTTGTTAAGGACTGTTTTACTTCCTGCATAGTCAGCTAAAGAAGCACCATTGTCTCCAGCGGTTGGTGCAGGTGATGGTGATGCCGGATTTTTTAAGACAAGTCTTCCTTGCGTACATCCACCGCTTGGGTTAAAACAACCGTTACCGGAGTTTACGGTTGGTTGAATAAATTCTCCACCGCCCAAAATAGCAGCCTGTTTTGCAATAATAAAGGGAAATGAATTATTCTGACTTTGTGTATAAAGAGCTCCATCCATAAACCCTGAAGTATGAGAATCTCCAATTGAAACCATTTTGGTAAAATCGGCTGTGCCAAGGCTAGGTTCTTCTTGGACAGGAAAATCGTATGTACAGGCGCTCACAACAAAAGCGGCAAGAAATCCTGATAAAATTTTATTTTTCATAGACATGATTGTTCAATTGTTTATTTCATGAGTTGATCGAAAGTAAGAGAAAGATAGTAAATGGCTCCCAGCGTGGGGCCTCCATAATTAAGCACATATCGCTCGTTACCCAAGTTAGAACCGCCAATTTTAACAATGGATTTCATTTCTTTTAAGCGATAGCTTATCTGTGCATCTACTGTTCCTATAGCAGGAACAGTTCCTTGTGCGAAGGATGACTCCCAAAGGAATTCACTTTGCCAACGATATGATACGTTAAAGCCAAGCTTATCTGTGACTTTACGATTTCCAAAACTGAAATTATATTTATGTTCTGGGGTATTAAATTCTGCTAAGAAACCATCCGTGGCTAATTGCTCTGCATCATCTAGCTTGTTCCAGTTGTAGTTACCACCCAATTTATAACCCCTTGGCAAACTGTAATCCAATCCGATTGCAAAACCCTGAGCGGTAAGTTTTCTGTCAATGTTCGTGGGAATTGAAAATGTATTCTCCTTTCCAACAGTTGTGATTGGTGTAAGTAGAGTTTGAGCATTCCTTATATTTTGTTCAGTTCGTGGATCAAAATTATAAGTAACATCCGTAGCCATGCCTTGAATATCAATTACTCCAGCAGCTTTACGAATAATTTGGCTAGCAATAAAATCGTTGTATGAGTTTCGATAATATACAAAGTCAACCAAAAGTTTCTCGCCAACTACACTTTTGTAACCAACCTCAATTGACTGAACCTGCTCAGGTTTAACTGGGTCAACACTAGTTACAGGTCTTAGTAATGCCAAATTATTGGGATCTCCGATTGCAGTTGGGTTGCTTGAATTGGCAGCTACAGCAGCTGTGTATGAAACTACGGATCTTATATCATAAGCATATTGGTATACATTTCTTGCTTCGGCATATTGAGGAAGCCCGCCAATTAGCCTGGCACTAATTGCGTTCAAATCAATATGTTGATTTTGAGTAGTTGGCATTCTAAAACCTGTTTGGTAGGATACTCTGAAATTTTGCTGTGGTGTGATTGAATAAACTCCCGAAATTCTAGGATTGATTTGAGCATCAAAATTTTCATTTTTATCCCAACGCACTGAACCTGTTAACTTGAATTTATCGCTAAAAATTTTCTTGGAAGCTTGGGCGTATGCTCCTATTTCTTGAATGGTGATATCATTGCCAGTAGTATCGGCAAAAATAGTACCGTTCGAATTTAAATCATATAAACGATAACTACCACCAATTAGAAGATCCATAAATTTTATTTGGTTCTTAAAATCATACTGTCCTTCCACATGATAAAGTTTTGTTTTATCATCAAAAAGTGAACCCGCTGGAATTGTCTTACTTCTGGCAGAAGTCTTTGCACTTTCAAAGGCTGGCGTACCTGGTAATAACCGACCTACATCAGCAGCTCCACGACCAGCCATGTGTGCACCCTCTTGTTGTGTAGTAGTTGGTGCTATAGCAGGATTGTATTGTCCTTGTTGAGCTAGCCCAGCTAAATATGTTAAATATCCAACTGAGTAATCTGTAAACCAAGCTGTGTTTGATTTCCAGGAATCATTTATTATTATACCTGTTAAGTCAGCTATATATGAGTCTCCTGAATCTTCAATAGTGGTATAGGCTTTCAAAAGAAAATTATCACCCTTTAATTGAAGTTTATGCTGTTGAATATTGAAATCCTTTAATGAATAACGTTGTGCTCCTGTATAAACTGAGGTTCCAGCTCCATAATTAAGAAGGTAACTTAACTCAGCTTTATCGGAAAGCCGGTAGTTCAATCCAACATTTGCTTTTAGATTTTTAGCATTATAATCAGCAATATATTGCTCTTCATAAGGAGTTCTTGAAACCACTTGGTCCGGAAGCCATTGTGTAAATGGGCTTAGTGGAGTATTGGCTAAGGCTGGAGTCAATGAAATTTTTACAAGGCCTAGACTATTGGACACTTCATCGCCATATGCATGAACTCTATCAGCTCCTGGGTTGAAGCTTAGATTTCCCTGACGTTCGGGGGTTTTGTCCTGCAGGTTAGTTCCATACCAGTCTGTTGCTTGGCTATAAGAAACTGCCAGTTTAAATGCGAATCTGTTATTAAATGCTTTTGCATATCGCAGTGCACCTTCCCACATAGGTTGAGCGGAGCCTGGTCCAATTGGTGCAGAAACTCCAGCATTATCTAAAGTGGATGTTCCCCCAATATGGTTCACGCTAGATTTTACAAAAGCACTTAATCCCTGATATTCAAAAGGACTCTTGCTGTTTACCAACAAAATTCCGTTAAACGCATTTGGTCCATATAAGGCAGATGCAGCACCTGGAATAAATTCTACACTTTCAACATCTAATTCTGAAGGACCATTTAAATTACCAATGGGAAAATTAAGCGCAGGTGCCTGCGTATCCATACCATCTGTTAATTGAACAAACCGCGTATTACCTGTAGAGTTAAACCCACGAGCATTTATAATTTGAAAGTTGATACTACTGGCTGTCATATCGAGACCTTTCATATTTATTAACCCTTTATAATAATTATCAGAGGCTGTATTTTGCACCCCAAGGATATCCATCTTCTCAATGGTGACAGGCGACTGCATAATACTCTCTTCAACCCGGGAGGCGGAAATAACTACTTCCTGACCCAATAGAATTTGTTCTTCCAGACTAACATCTAATTTGGTTTCGGCATTGGTCACTTCAATTTCCTGAGTGGCAAAACCAATAAATGAAAAGGATAATGTGAAAGGAGGTGCCTGATTTACTGTGAGGCTATATTCACCACTGGTATTAGTAATGGTTCCTATTACTCTTCCTTTTACAACGATATTGACACCAGCTAATTCATCGCCAGTGGCGTCTTTTACAGTTCCCGAAATCGATGTTGTTTGGGCCAATAAAACGGCCGTCCCACCGAGCCAGAAAAGAGCGAGTAGCAACGCTTTTTTGTAGAGTTTGTTCATAAGAATTATGGGTTTAATCCTTAAATCTACAAGAAAAAGGCTAATTGCAAACGATTGATAGGGGCTTTTTTAAAAGCCTAATAAGATTTTAAGAAAACTAGAACTAGTTTTTTTCTTGTTTAACCATTTCAACAAGACGGTCGCACAGGGCGTTTATTTCATTTGCCATCTTTTCATCCCCGGTTGAACTCAGAACACTTTGAGCAACTCCACCAACACATTCGATGTAAAATCGCTTCATTTCATCCACAGGCATATCCTTTGTCCAAAGATCGATTCGCATCGTATTCTTTTGCTTATCATCCCACAAGGAAACAGAGATCGATTTAGTCTCTGAGGGTGTTCCCTCAGGCTTATCGGTAGCATCCCAAAGAATTTTTTCTGGAACGTTGTTATTATCGAGGTCTATGGAAAAATTAATACTAGATTTTTTCATTTATAAGGCTATTCTATATTGGTTGGCAAAATTACAAAACCATTTCTGGGATTTCGCCTTCCACGATCAACTTTCCAGCGGTAGCGTTCTTTATTTCATCCACGGAAACTCCGGGGGCGCGCTCTAATAATTTGAAACCACCTTGCGGGAGAATATCCAACACAGCAAGGTCGGTCACGATTTTAGTAACGCATTTTATTCCAGTGATTGGAAGTGTACATTTTTTTAAAAGTTTGGATGCACCTTCTTTACTGCAATGTTGCATGGCCACTATAATATGCTTGGCAGAGGCAACCAGATCCATCGCTCCACCCATGCCTTTCACCATTTTGCCGGGTACTTTCCAGTTGGCTATGTCTCCATTTTCAGAAACTTCCATGGCTCCTAAAATAGTAAGATCAACATGACCACCACGGATCATGGCAAAGCTTTCTGCTGAACTAAAAAGAGCAGAGCCCGGCATCATAGTAATGGTCTGTTTCCCAGCATTGATTAGATCGGCATCTACATCAGCTTCTTTCGGAAAGGGACCAATGCCTAACAAACCGTTTTCAGATTGCAGTACTACATTAAGATTAGCTGGAATAAAATTCGCAACCAGTGTTGGAATACCAATGCCTAAATTAATGTACATGCCATCCCTTACTTCTTGCGCTATTCGCTTTGCAATTCCAATCTTATCCAGCATAGCTTTAATTATTTAGTAATTGTTCTTTGTTCGATTCTCTTTTCATAATCTTTTCCCTGAAAGATTCTTTGCACAAAAATTCCGGGCGTATGAATATGATTTGGATCTAACTCACCAACCGGCACCAATTCTTCAACTTCGGCAATAGTAATTTTTCCGGCAGTCGCCATCATAGGGTTAAAGTTTCTTGCAGTTCCTTTATAGATAAGGTTGCCTGAGGTGTCACCTTTCCAGGCTTTCACAATGGCAAAATCTGCACAAAGCCATTGCTCTAACAAGTGAGGTTTACCATCGAAGTCACGCATCTCTTTTCCTTCGGCTACTTCAGTGCCAACGCCAGCGGGTGTATAGAAAGCAGGAATACCAGCACCCCCCGCACGAATTCGTTCTGCCAAAGTTCCTTGCGGGATTAGATCCACTTCTAACTCTCCTGAAAGTAATTGTCGTTCAAACTCTGCATTTTCACCTACATAGGAAGAGATCATTTTTTTGACTTGTCTTGTTTTAAGAAGCAAACCAATTCCAAAATCATCAACACCGGCATTGTTTGAGATACAGGTCAATCCTTTTACACCAGTTTTTAATAATGCTTCAATACAATTTTCAGGAATACCACATAAACCAAATCCGCCCAGCATAAGCGTTGCGTTATTGGGAATATCTTTAACGGCCTCGGCAGCACCGGACACAACTTTATTAATCATACAATACAGTTTAAAGTCAAATCTCAGATTACTGAGGGCAAATTCCAAATCGCTCACATCATTAAACTGAATTCATCTCTAAAGGACGTGCTATTGATAGCAAAGAGTGATCTTCACCCTTCTCCTTTTGAGAAGGGCTGTGGATGAGGTTGCAACAGTTCTTTCAACGCTTTCAACGCAGATTCTTTGTCTTGTTGAAGCTGAATTTTAAGCGATTCCAGGTCTTCAAATTTTGAATCAGAGCGAAGAAGTTTAAGGAAAGAAAGTTGTAGAGTTTCTCCATAAATATCTTTATTGAATTCAAAGATATTTACTTCAATAGAACGCTTAGTTCCATCCACCGTGGGGCGGTTGCCAATGTAGAGCATACCACCATATTCTTTTTTTTCGTGGATCACGGAAACAGCATAAATTCCATCGGCTGGTACTAACTTATCATGTGAATCCAGGTCGATATTTGCAGTAGGGAATCCAAGTACCCGACCCAACTTATCTCCTTTAATCACTCGGCCTGAAAGGGAGTAGGGTCTTCCTAAAAAATGATTAGCTGTATCAATATCTCCTTCGCCTAACGCTTTTCGAATTCGTGTTGAACTTACCCCCACATGATCAACATCTTGTCTTGGAATTTCTTCTACGTCAAAACCATAGGTTGGCGCATTAAGACTCAGTTGTTCAAAACTTCCTTCGCGATTTTTTCCAAACCTATGATCGTAACCAATAACTAATTTTTTTGTACCTATAGTCTCTACAAGAATTTTTGAGATAAACTCCTGAGATGAAATTTGGGAGAACTCCTTTGTGAAAGGAATTCTTATCAAATGATTAATGCCTTGAAGACTTAAGAGTTCTGCTTTTTCTTCAAAGGTGTTAAGCAACTTCATGAAAGGCTCTTCGGGCTTAAGGATCAAGCGCGGATGTGGCCAAAAAGTTATAACCACTGTTTCGCCTCCATTTTTACTTGCTATTTCTTTAAGTCTGCTTAGGATTTGTTGATGGCCAACATGAACGCCATCAAACGTACCACTGGTAACTACTCCATAGTTAAGTTTTGTAAAGTCTTCCAGCGTGTGGTAGATTTTCATATAGGCAAAGCTGGATTAATTTGATCAAGTGTTAGTGCATTCTCCAACTTAAATTCTCCAATTCGGGTTCTGCATAGCCCGGTAAGGTAGGCGCCCACACCAAGATCATTACCAAAATCTCTCGCCAGACTACGGATGTAGGTTCCTTTAGAACATACAATCCGAAAATGAATTTCTGGTTTTTGAATGCTGGTAATTTCGAATTGTGAAACCGTTACTTCACGGGGCTTTAATTCCAGATCACTTCCTTTTCTCGCTAATTTATAGGCTCGTTTCCCATCAACTTTTATAGCAGAGTGGAGTGGAGGAATTTGTTGAATAACTCCCGTAAGTTTTTTGACTGCCTGATGAATCTGTTCTTCAGTAACTGCCGAGATGTCTTTGGTCTCTAAAACTTCTGTTTCAAGATCGTGCGAAGGTGTTGATTGACCGATAATAAACTTTCCTGTGTATTCTTTTTCTTGAGCCTGGAACTCATCAATACGCTTGGTCATTTTACCCGTGCAAAGAATGAGAAGCCCTGATGCAAGCGGATCAAGAGTTCCTGCGTGGCCAATCTTTTTTATTTTGAGTTTGTAACGTAGTTTGTTCACTACATCAAAGGATGTCCAGCCAATAGGTTTATCAATCAGAATCATTTGATCGGGACTATCCATATCAAACAATGGCTAAGTCAATACCAAACCAGTAAAGCGTAAGAATAATGAGTCCGAGTGCAATCCGGTAATAGCCGAATAGTTTAAATCCATGCTTGGTGAGAAATGTTATAAAAGATTTAATCGCAAAGATTGCAATGATGAATGCTGCGATGTTTCCAACCGCAAGCACAGCAACTTCGTGAGAACCAAATGTATTTCCTTCCAAATAGAATTTCAAAAGTTTATATCCGGTAGCGGCAAGCATAGTAGGCACCGCCAAAAAAAAAGAAAACTCAGCGGCTGCTTTTCTTGTTAACTTTTGAGTGAGCCCGCCAATTATGGTAGCTGCAGATCGAGATACTCCCGGTATCATCGCAATAGTCTGAAAGAAACCAATAGTAAGGGCTTTCTTATACGTAATTTCTGTTCCACCATTTACTTCAGAATCTTTGAAAACGTTATCAATAAAGAGAAAGATAATTCCACCAAGAATCAGCATGATTGCAACAACTTCAACGGATTCAAGAAGTTGATCGATTGCATCGCTGAACAAGAGGCCAAGCACCATGGCGGGAATAAACGCAACTACTAGTTTAAAGTAAAAATCAAAGCTTTGGAAGAATCGTTTCCAGTACAAGAACACTACAGAAAGGATAGCCCCAAATTGAATGGCAACGGTGAACATTTTGGTAAAAGGATCGGAAGCTATTCCTAAAACAGACGAAGCTATGATCATATGTCCAGTAGATGAAACCGGTAAAAACTCCGTAAGGCCTTCTACAATGGCCAGAATGATGGCTTCAAAGAAAGACATGAATGTTGGCTATTACTTTTGTTTTGGTGTGTAGAGAATCGCGAAGATCTCCATAATGAATCCACCTAGAACAATAATAGGGCTCAGCGTAATTCCCATGAACCCAAATCCATAAGGATCTTTGTCCATTGCCATAATAGTGAAACCTAGGATTAGCAAGATTACACCCGCTGCCATCAATTGATAATTTCTTTTTCCGAAAGGAAGCTTATTCATTGTTAATAGAGTTCGTCTAGTGAAAGTTTTAAATATTTGCTAACCGCACGATAGGTGCTTAAGATGGCAACTATCATCCCCACCAAAAGTAAGGAACCCAGCAGCAGCATCAGTCTGTTATTGTTCTGTATTAACACTAAGTCCTCTACACGTTTTGTAGCGAAACTTAGTAAAAGCGTAAGTAGGGCAGAGGCAATAACTCCTGCAATCAGGCCATGCACACCAGCACGGTAAAGGAATGGGCGTTGAATGAACCAACTGCGTGCACCTACTAACTGCATACTTCTGATCAGGAACCGTTGTGAGAACAACGCCAATCTAAGTGTGTTGTTAATTAAGAGGACAACTACTAACAAAAGCAGAGAAACTAATCCCATCAGGATTAAGCCAATTTTTGTTACGTTTTTATTGATTGAGTCTATTACGTTTTCAACATAGTGAACTTGGAATACACCGTTGATCTGTTCAACTTCTGCTTTGATTTTTTTTAAACTCTCAGTGTCATGAAAGCCTTCTTGAATCCTAACCAAGTAGGCATCCCGCAAAGGATTCTCGCCAAGAAATTTTTTAAAGTCTTCGCCCGTATCTTCAATAAACTGTTTGGCAGCTTCGTCTTTAGAAATGAATTGAATAGATCCTTTGTCCTTAGGCACAAAGGGCTTTGAAGCTAACCCTTTTTCAATTTGAGTTTTTTGGACATCCGTTACCTGACTCTTTAGGTAAACCTGAACTTTTACGTTTTCTCGAACCACACGCTCAAGTTCTTTAGAATATATAACCAAAGAACCAAATACACCAATAACGAATAGGGCAAGGGTAACACTAAGCACCACGCTTATATAAGGGTAAGCGCCTAATTTCTTCTTCTTTACCTTAAACTTACGTTCCTCAGTACTCATAATGGACAAAGATAGGCATCATTTCCGCTATTTTCAGTACCCGAAACGGTATAAAATGGAGCGTAGAAACAAAAAAAACCTCCACAGTATGCGGAGGTTTTTAAATCGGAAAAGATGGAGATTACTTTTTACGGTATTCCTTCAGTTTTTGAATGAGAGCTTTATCCTTCACAGGCTCGAGTGGTGTGATTTCATTCTTTGATTCATCGAGCTTGTAATAATTTTCTTTGTGAAATAGAAACACGGAATGACTTTCGCCATTAATCTCAATAATTTCGTACAAGCTCTTGTCGAATGAGCCAAAGAGTATCATTTTGTCATCCGTAAATTGATAGTGGAAAGGATATTTCTTACTAGAAGAATCCACCTCCACATTCATTTTAGGAATTGTGAGAACAGGTTTATTATTTGTTGTGCCACGCGTAGGTGTACTCTCTGTTAATTCTTCAGACGGATCGATTAAATCGAGAGCAGGTTTGCCAACTGGCTGTGCTGCCTCGGCATTATCAGATGGTCGTGACTTCTGAGTCTTCAAAGGTTGAACTTGCTGTTGAGTAGTAGTTTCAGGTTCTTTTGGAAGTTCAATAATGTCCTTATTATCTTCCGTATCATTCGGTTGAGCTTCTTCAAATTGTATTACCGAATCTTCAATAGGGGTTGTAATTACGGGCAACTCTGCCTTATTATTATTGGAATAATATAAGTAACCAGCTGAAACAATTATCGCGGTGCCAATTAATCCTGCAGCAACCTTAAGCGTTGGGAAATCAGTCACAGAACCACTTTCAATCGGTACTTTACTTAGCATCGCTTTAAGCTCCGCTGCACGCGCTTTCTTCAACCCTTCAATTACCTGGGTTTGAAATTCAACTTCAGCTTTCAACGCTGAGTCTGTTCCAAGCTGCTGCTCAAAACTCTTCCTATCTTGCTCACTGAGCCGATTGGTCAAATACTCATCTATATTTTCAAAATTGCTCATGTCCTTGTTAGTCTAAAAAATCTTGCTCAGAGTACTGAGCTTTTACCAATTCATCTAATTTTTGTTTGCACTTATATTTTTTTGTCTTTGCTGTATCTGTATTTGCAAACCCCAACTTCTCCGCTATTTCCTGCATCGACATCTCATCAAAATAATAGTACATCAACACCTTTCTGCACGTATCGCCCAACTGGTTCAAACACTTGGCCATGATCATTTCCCTTTCGGGACTATCCATGTCCATTACCTGTGGCGAGTCTTTCTCTTCGTTCGAAAGTCTCTTCTTCCGATCCAGTTCTTTTCTCCACAGGTTTTGACAAACACTGTAGATATAGGTACTGATTTTAGCCGTCATTACGAGATTTCCGGATCGTGCCTTTTGCCAGAATACAACCAGTGCATCCTGGTAAACATCCAGAGCCTCTTCTTCAGTTCCGCTATTGGTAATAACCAACTTGGTCATCATCCGATAGTATTTCTTGTAGATAAACTCCAGAGCCTTTTCGTCACCCTTCTGGATGCGTTCGAAAATCTCCTTTTCGTCCATTTGCAAGTTCGATTTGAATACTCTTAATGACACAATTGGTAACCTTTAATTAATGTTAAGTAGTGTAAATTCGGGTTTAAGATCGTGATTTTTCCGATGAGATGATAATAAAACTACTTGCCATGAAGCCAAGTCTGTGTTCGGAAGAATGGTCCCCAGTATCCGCGAAGTTTAAGATTGTTGTCTTCAATCCAAATTTTGCAGCGATAAATTTTGCCATTTTTGGGATCAAGGATAGTTCCTTCTGAGTATTCCTCACCGTCTTTTCCCATATCTCGTAGTATCTCCATCCCGATAACTTTTTTATTAAATCGATCATCTTCGGGAGAACATTTATCACAAATTGGATCAGAATCATCGCCAGGTTGACTAATTATACTGATTACCTTACCATAATATTTTCCTTTTCTTTCAACGATCTCAACGGTAGATCTTGGCTTGTTGGTCTCATCATCTATGGTAGTCCATTTGCCAACAATAGAACTCTGACCTTTAACAGCTATACCATTTAATAGAAATACCAAACAGATTAATAAACACCTCATTTCGCTTTTAATTTGGTTACTAAATAAACAAAAAAAGAGCGGTGTTACTAACACCGCCCTCATTTCAAGATCGTTTAAGATTTTAGTTCTTTTGAGTTTCGCTGGTTACCGGAGTAACCACGATTTCAATCTTTTCTTTTGGCTTCTCAACCTTCGCAGTTGAAGAATTTTGGGTTGCTAATAGTGGAGCGATAACTAGTGCCACTACCGACATTAACTTTAATAAGATATTCAATGATGGACCCGAAGTATCTTTGAATGGATCACCAACCGTATCACCAACAACAGCAGCTTTATGTGGTTCTGATTTTTTATAGAACATCTGGCCATTGATTTCGACACCTTCTTCAAAACTCTTCTTAGCATTATCCCATGCACCACCGGCATTAGATTGGAAGATCGCCATCAATACACCTGACACAGTAACCCCAGCCAACATACCACCTAATGACTCGGCACCAAAGCCAGGTAAGAAGGCAATGATTACAGGAACCACAACGGCCATTAAGCCTGGTAGCACCATTTCGCGAAGGGCAGCCTTTGTTGAAATTTCAACACACTTTCCATACTCCGCTGTTCCATCGGCATCATTAAATATTTTTTGATCGTCTGCTGACCAGTCTTTTACCTCTTTATCGCCATTTCTTTTCATGGCTTCTAAAGCTGCTTTCAATGGCGGGATAGATGCAAATTGTCTTCTTACTTCTTCAATCATTGCCATAGCCGCACGACCAACAGCATTCATTGCCAAGGCAGAAAATACAAAAGGAAGCATACCACCAATAAATAAACCAGCCATTACATTGGCCTTCGAAACATCGATAGAACTGACTTTAGCAGTAGTCATAAATGCACCAAACAATGCAAGCGCTGTAAGTGCTGCAGAAGCAATAGCAAAACCTTTTCCGATAGCTGCAGTTGTATTTCCAACAGCATCTAATTTATCGGTACGCTGACGAACTTCTTTTGGAAGGTCAGACATTTCAGCAATGCCACCTGCGTTATCAGAGATTGGTCCGTAAGCATCTACTGCTAATTGAATTCCAAGATTTGAAAGCATACCAACGGCAGCAATCGCTATCCCGTAAAGGCCACCAAAATGAAACGCACCCATGATTGAAAGTGCAATGATTAAAATAGGAAGTGCTGTTGACATCATGCCCACACCAAGACCAGCGATAATGTTTGTTGCAGCACCTGTTGAAGACTGACGCACGATTGATAGCACTGGCTTTTTGCCCATGGCTGTATAGTATTCGGTAATTAGACCGACTAACAAACCACCCACTAGACCAATAATGGTTGCCCAGAAAATACCCATGGCAGTCATTGTTCTTACGATAGGCTCACCGGCAGCATCTCTGTAAAGTAAATCGCTATATGTCCACGATGCAGGTAGCATCCAGTTAATAATAAAGTATGAGGCAGCAATCATAATTGCTGAAGAAACAAATTCGCCTGTATTTAAGGCTTTTTGAGGATCACCGCCTTCTTTAACTTTTACAAAGAAGGTTCCTATGAATGACATTACGATTCCTGTAGCTGCCAATACTAAAGGTAAAAGAACTGCTGAGATTCCATTGAAATTATCAACGAAACCATCTACCATAAAGGCAGCACCCAATACCATAGAACCAACGATGGAACCAACATAAGACTCGAACAAGTCGGCACCCATACCGGCTACATCACCTACGTTATCACCTACGTTATCAGCAATAGTAGCTGGGTTAAGCGGGTGATCTTCAGGAATACCTGCTTCAACTTTTCCAACTAGGTCAGCACCCACATCAGCAGCTTTGGTATAAATACCACCACCTACACGTGCAAACAATGCAATTGAAGAAGCTCCAAAAGAGAATCCTGTAACTATTGTAAGCACCTGATTTACTTGAGCTTGTGTATCGAACCCGAAAATATTAGAGTATACGATCAATAAAAGGCTTAGTCCTAGTACGCCAAGACCAACAACACCCATTCCCATTACTGAACCCCCTGTAAAGGCAACTTCAAGCGCGCGACCTAAACTTGTGCGAGCAGCCTGAGTTGTGCGCACATTGGCTTTGGTAGCCACACGCATTCCTATAAAACCAGCAAGGGCTGATGTAAAAGCTCCTATTATAAAAGAAACGGCAACCAGAGGTGAAGAAGTTTCGCTGTTGGCTGTAACACCTAATAATAGAGCCACGCAAACAACAAATATTGCCAGAATTTTGTACTCAGCTTTTAAGAAAGCCATAGCGCCTTCGGCAATGTGGCCTGCAATTTTTTTCATTTTGTCAGTTCCTGCATCTTGTTTAGCAACCCAGGCGCTTTTCCAAACGACAAAGAGTAAGCCCAGAACCCCAAAAGCGGGCATTACATAGAGAATGTTTTCCATTTTGATTTTAGATTTTCGGATTAATTAAGTCAAAAAACCGCTTGACCACGGCCAAACGGTTTTTAAGTGCCGCAAATATAGAACAACTCCTATAATGGGCAAAATCATTGTTTTGAGCGGTTCAAAGGCTAAACATAGCCCTGAGTGCAGTCCAAAGACTTTTCTTTTTTTGGTCGTCTAATTGATCGAGCGATTCTGAAATAATGATAGAAACTCCATCCAAGGTAATATTCTCATAATGAGTGAATGGCTGTGTTAATGAAGCACCAAATGCTAATACCCGGGTGGGTGCAAATACTGCAAGTTCATTCACCTCAAACTCTTTTCTTGCAATTATCTGAACGGAGGCAAGATTTAGCTTTATCGCCTTCAACAATTTGGAAAGTGTTTCTAATTCCGCTTCCGTTAATTCTTCCCATGGTTTAGCAATCACAATCAGTAAAGGTGCGGGTATTGAATAAATATCTTCCTGAAAGATGGTTTCGAGTTCACTCATACTTTCTCAATATCAAAAATTGATTTCAATTCGTTTGCGTCAGATGGATGCATACGACCAGATAAAATTAAACGAAGTTGTCTTCTTCGAAGTGCACCATTATACAATTCCGTTTCTTCGACAGTTTCAGGAACTACTTCGGGTATCTCGACCGGATGACCTTCCTTATCGACAGCTACAAAGGTGAAATAAGCTGAGTTGCTCTCTATTTTTTTTCCCTCCGGGATGTTTTCAGCATCCACATCGATTTTAATTTCAACAGACGAATTGAATGCACGAGTCACCCGAGCTCTTAAAGTAACTACATCACCCAAGTGGATGGGGGAACGAAAGGAAATATTATCAACCGAGGCTGTAACTACAATGCTGTTGCAATGTTTTTGTCCGGCTATGGCCGAAACAATATCCATCCAATGCATCAGTCGTCCACCCATTAGGTTGTTAAGTGTATTGGTGTCGTTAGGCAAAACCAATTCAGTCATACTTACTGCGGATTCTCTCGGATGTTTTTTCTTTCGTGTCATAAGTTTGTAAAAGCAACTGGCTACTAACTGTTAGTTCGTTTTGGAAGTTCACAAAAATCATAAAAAAACTTTGCAATACCCGCAGTCTATTTGCTTATTGCATCAAATAATAATCGGACGTGTTAAATCAATTCACCATTAACCTTTCAATCAACTCAATTTCTTTTGAGACGATTACCATTACATCCATTATTACGGGGTAGCTCCCTACATATCCTGCCTTTCTCCGACATATTAGATTAATCAATCATCAACATTAAAAATTCAGTTTACTCGCTGAGTTAGATCTCTTTATGAAAGTACTCAAGTTTGGAGGATCATCCGTAGCAACACCTGCTCGTATCCGATCCGTTATAGAAATTCTTAAACCTTATTTGGCAGATAAACCTGCTGTTGTGTTTTCTGCTTTTGGCGGAGTTACAGATATTTTAATTTCGTTGAGTACTTCTGCGTTGCAAGGTGCCATAGAATACAAAGAACAATTGCTTGCCTTAGAGACGCAGCATCTGGACGCTGTTCGTGAATTAATTGGTATACAAAAGCAAAGCAGTGTTATCGCGCAAGTAAAATTTACATTCAATGAATTAGAAGATGTTTTGCACGGAGTCTTTTTAGTAAAGGAACGAACTCCGCGTACATTGGATTACATCATGAGTTTTGGAGAAAGACTTTCTGCTTACATAATTTCGGAAGCAATAAAAGATCAGAATATTAAAGCTGAATTTTTGGACGCTCGCAAAGTGGTCCGCACCGATAATCACTTTGGGTATGCTCGTGTTGATTTTGAAACTACGAACAAACAAATCCAGAGTCATTTTGATGCTCATAAAGAATTACAAATTATTACCGGTTTCATTGGCTCTTCCGAATCAGGTGAAACAACAACCATTGGTCGCAGTGGTTCGGATTATACAGCGTCAATTTTTGCAGGTGCCTTAAAAGCGGAGTCCTTAGAAATCTGGACGGATGTTGATGGAATGATGACCGCTGATCCACGCAAAGTGAAAAAATCTTTTACCGTGGCTGAGATGACATACAATGAGGCCATGGAATTATCACACTTTGGTGCGAAGGTTATTTTTCCTGCCACCATGCAGCCTGCGATGGTTAATCAGATTCCAATCTGGATTAAAAATACATTCAATCCCTCCTTCGCGGGTACAGTTATTAGTGAAAAGTCAAATGGAAAGAACCTGATCATTAAAGGTATTTCTTCCATGGATAAAATTAGTCTGCTGAGTGTGCAGGGGAGTGGACTGGTTGGAGTAGTAGGTGTATCGATGCGATTGTTCGGAACGCTGGCCAAGGAAAGTATTAGTGTTATTTTAATAAGCCAGGCATCGTCTGAACATTCCATTTGTTTTGCGATTGAATCTGCGAAAGCGAAACAAGCAAAGAATGCAATTGAAAAGGAATTTCAATATGAAATTCGCAGTCGCGAAATGGATGAAGTGAAAGTAGAGACAAGTCTTTCCATTGTCGCTATTGTTGGTGAGAACATGAAGCATAACCCGGGTACAAGCGGACGAATGTTTAGTGCACTGGGGCGAAGTGGGATTAACATCAATGCCATTGCGCAAGGTTCGTCTGAATTAAATATCTCTGCTGTTATTCATGAGCAGGATATTGCCAAGGCACTCAATGTACTTCATGAAGCATTTTTCCTTTCAGATAGAAAAGTGTTAAATCTTTTTATGGTTGGTACAGGCTTGATTGGAAAATCGTTGCTGAATATGATTCAGAAACAATTCGATCAACTTGCGAAACAAAGTCAACTAGAGATTCATGTGGTAGGTGTTGCCAATACAAAAAAAATGCTTTTTGATGAAGATGGATTACCCTTTGAAAAAGCAATTGATCAAATGAAAGCAACCGGTGATGAAATGAATTTGAATGCCTTTATGGGAACCATGATCGCATTGAATTTATCCAACAGCATTTTTGTGGATTGTACCTCAAGCGAAGAAGTCACTGAGTTTTACGAATCTATTTTATCATCCAATATTTCGATTGTAACTCCTAACAAGAAGGCAAACTCAGGACCGTACGAGAAATATCTTCAATTAAAGACAGCCGCTCGTAAACGCGGAGTAAAGTTTTTATTTGAAACGAATGTGGGTGCAGGCTTACCCGTGATCAACACATTGAATGACTTGCTTATTAGTGGCGATCAGGTGATAGGAATTGAAGCAGTATTGAGTGGTACATTAAATTATATTTTTAGTTCGTATAAGAAGGGTGACAAGTTTAGCGATGTGGTTAAAGTTGCAAAAGAGAAAGGCTACACAGAACCTGATCCGCGTGATGATCTTAACGGGATGGATGTGGCTCGCAAGATTTTGATCCTTTCCAGAGAAGCGGGTCTTCCATTAGAGTTGAGTGACGTAGAAGTTGAAAACCTTGTACCGGACGATTGTCGAGGTGAAATGAATGTAGATTCATTTTTTGAAAAGCTAAGCACTCACAACGATGCATTCGAAAAGTTACGTGCTGTGGCTGAATTAAAAAATGAAAAGCTACGCTACATGGCCGTGTTAGAAAATGGAAAAACGAAAATCCGGTTGGGTTCTGTAGATAGCCAGCATCCATTTTATTCACTGTCAGGAAGTGATAATATTATTCTCCTAACCACTGAACGATATCATGAACGGCCGATGGTAATTCGTGGGCCGGGAGCAGGAGCTGAGGTTACTGCGGCTGGAGTGTTTGCGGATATTATTCGAATCGGTAACTATGTAAATGTTTAGAAAGAATGAATTCAATTAGAGCTTTTGCGCCCGCTACAGTTGCCAATGTTTGTTGTGGTTTTGATATACTAGGGTTCGCAGTAGATTTCCCAGGCGATGAAGTTAAGCTAACTCTTCGCAGTGATTCTGAAATTGTAATCACATCCATTACTGGGGATGAAGGTAGACTTCCCAAAGCACCTGAAAAAAACACTTCAAGTGTAGCTGTGATTTCTTTTTTGAAAGCTATTGGCAGCAATCAAGGTGTTGATATTGAATTGAAGAAAAATTTGCCATTAGGAAGCGGAATGGGTTCAAGTGCCGCGAGCGGAGTTGCTGCATTAGTTGCAATCAATCACTTGATGGGGAATCCATTTACGCGTGAACAGTTAGTTCCTCATGCCATGGAAGCAGAACGCATTGCGTGTGGCTCTGCTCATGCTGATAATGTAGCGCCTTCACTGTTAGGAGGTTTTGTACTGGTGCGGGAATACTCGCCCCTTGATGTAATAAAAATTGATGCAACTGATAAAATTTATTGTACCCTTATTCATCCGCATCTTGAATTAAACACTGAAGATTCCAGAAAGGTATTACGTCAGTCTTTGCATCTAAAGGATGCCATTACACAAAGTGGAAATATTGCTGGACTGATGATTGGATTAACCAAACCAGATTATGGTTTGATCAGTCGATCGTTGAAGGATGTTATTGCTGAACCAATCCGTTCGGCTTTTATTCCAGGCTTTAGTAATCTCCGCAAAGTAGCGATTCAAGCAGGTGCGTTAGGGTGTGGTATTTCCGGTTCGGGACCAACCATGTTTGCTTTGAGCGAAACTCATGAAGGGGCTAAAGCAGCTGGTGAAGCAATTCAACTTGAATTTTTAAAAAATCACCTGAAGTCTGATGTATTTGTTTCGAAAGTAAATCAGCAAGGGGCTTACATTATTGAATAAGATAGAAGAGTTTAAAATGAATTACTACAGTACAAATAATAAACAACATGCAGTAAGTTTAGGGGAAGCGGTTATGGAAGGTCTTGCTCCAGATAACGGACTTTACATGCCGGAATCTATCCCACAACTTCCTAAATCATTTTTTGATTCGTTGTCTAAAAAGACTTTTCAAGAAATTGGATTTGAAGTTGTTAAAAATTTGATTGGTCAGGATATTCCAGAATCAGAACTAGTTAAAATTATTGAACACACAATTCAGTTTGATGCACCTTTGGTGGAGGTTGAAAAAGATATCTATTCGCTCGAATTATTTCACGGTCCGACATTAGCGTTTAAAGATTTTGGTGCTCGATTTCTTTCTGGGTTGTTAGGTTATTTCGCTAGATTAAAAAATAAGGAGATCACTATTTTAGTAGCCACTTCAGGTGATACAGGGAGTGCAGTTGCTAATGCGTTTCTAAATGTAGAAGGCACGCGCGTAATTGTGCTGTATCCTTCCGGTAAAGTGAGTGAGGCCCAAGAGAAGCAATTCACTACGTTGGGGGCAAATATTACTTCATTAGAAGTGGCCGGAACATTTGATGATTGCCAGCGCTTGGTGAAGCAATCGTTTTTAGATGTTGAACTTAAAAATTCATTAGCACTCACCTCAGCCAATTCGATAAACATTGCGCGATTAATACCTCAAACGTTCTATTACTTTCAAGCATTTGCACAACTCAAGCAGAAGGATAAATCAATTGTGATTTCGGTGCCCAGTGGAAATTTTGGTAATCTAACAGCCGGATTGATCGCAAAGAAAATGGGATTACCCATTCAAAATTTTGTTGCCTCAACGAATGTGAACGATGTTGTGCCTGAGTTTTTAAAGAGTAATGTGTTTACACCTCGTACTTCACAACAAACCATCAGTAATGCTATGGATGTAGGGAATCCCAGCAACTTTTATCGGTTGTTGGATTTGTATGGCAGTGATTATCAAAAAATATCTCAAGATATAACAGGTTATCATTTTAGCGATGTCGATACCCGTGATGTGATGCGCACGGTGTTTTCAGAATTTAACTACATATTAGATCCACACGGAGCAGTTGGGTACTTGGGTCTTAAAGAGTTTTTGAAAGATCATCCGAATCATACCGGAATATTTTTAGAGACGGCACATCCCGCTAAGTTTTTAGAAACAGTGGAGGAGACAATCAACCATAAAGTTGAAGTGCCAGAGCGATTACAAAAGTTTATGAAAGGAGAGAAGAAGACGATTCAAATTGGTTCGGAATTTTCTGAATTGAAATCATTACTTCCAACCCTGGTCGCCTAACAACGGAACGAACGCAAACGAATCAAACTCTTCTTTCTTTAATTCGTTCTTTACTTTCGTGATTCGAAGCATCTTTTGCTTTGCGCGATCCCCAACAGGGATAAGAAGAATACCGCCTTCAGCTAGTTGATCTGTTAAAGCGGTTGGCACGACAGGAGCACCTGCAGTTACGATTATCTTATTGTAAGGAGCCTTGGCAGGAACACCCTTCGATCCATCACCATAAAAGAAATAGGGCTTGTATCCCAGAGTTGGCAAAAAATCGCGCGTACGCTCGTAAAGTTTTCGGTTGTACTCTATAGTATACACTTTCACCCCCATTTCGAGCAAAATGGCTGCCTGGTAGCCTGAGCCGGTTCCAATCTCTAAAAGTTTGTCGCCAGACTGTATTTTCAGCTTCTCAGACTGAAAGGCGACTGTATAGGGTTGCGAGATGGTTTGACCCTCCCCAATAGGAAAAGCTTTGTCCTCATAGGCATGACCAAGGAGGGCCTCATCGAAAAAAGCGTGTCTGGGCACTTTACCGATTGCAGCCAAAACCCGTTGGTCGCAAATGCCCTTTTCGAGTAGCTTTTTGACTAGTTTATTGCGCAACCCCCGTTGCCTGTAATTGTCTTCAAACATTTGTGTAAACGCCATTTTGACGCTAAAAACGCCATTTTTTCATGATAAACAAAGTTTTAGAAAATCTTTAGGAAATTTGAAACTGATGCCCCTACTTTGGGGTTCTCTAAACACAGTAGAAACTATTTTGCCATAGCGTTAGACTGTGTAAAACCTGACCTGACAGCCAGTGGTTTTGCTTCCACGAGCCGATCGGTCAGGTTTACTTTTTTAATCAAAATCCAATCAGAATAAATGGAGCCCAATAATATGGTGCTGCATATTTTTCTTTAACTATTAAATCCAATTTAGCTTCCTTCAACCCATCTGCGAACGAAGTATTATTACCCTGAAGCAAGGTCTGATAAAACCCAGTCATTAATTCAGAAGTTGATTCATCCGCTACACTCCAAAACGATACAATAATATTTTTTGCACCTGCATACACCAAGGCTCGAGATAATCCAATTACGCCTTCACCCTTAGAAATTTTTCCTAACCCGGTTTGACAGGCTGAGAGTGTCACTAAGTTTGCGTTGAGGTGAAGATTGTAAATTTCACCAGAGTACAAATTTCCGTCTTCCGCTTGTGAATCATTTTGTAAAAATATTCTCGAAAGATCCGGATTTTCTTCATCTACAATTCCGTGAGTCGCTAAATGTACAAGCGAATAATTTTTTAGTTGTTCATCTTTTATCGCTGTTTCATTTGCTTGTGTATTCATAAGTACCTCACAACGAATGTTTTTATTTTTAAATAAAGCTTCAATGGCTTCTACTTCTTGTTTTGTACCTGGTAACTCATTAAGATTACTTCCTTCCGGAAACGAGATAGGTGCTAGGAGTTTGGCTGAAGAAATACTTGCCGTCATAGAGCTGTTTTTCTTTTGAATCAGAAGGCCAGCTGAAAACTCATACCGTACACCAAATTTTTTAACAAGGTAGGGTAGCTGATCAAAAGGCGTGTTGCTGTTTTTAACTTTTTTTGTGAGGAGCGCTTCAAACGGGATGATGCTCATTCTGCCAGAGGGGAGAAGGACAAGGTTGTTAACTTTCGATGGTATTTTATTTGGAATTAGTAACTTATATAAATCACTCGAAGTTTTTAGATACGCTTCTTCCTGCATAAAGTAAAGACTATTTCTAAATCCGCTAATGGTTCGATCATATTCAGTGGGAAGCGCATGATCAGTTACTAAAAACTTCTTATCCGTAATCAAATAAATGTATAGCCGACTATTTTTCTCATCAATGAAGTAACTGATTAGGGCAGTCTTGTCTGTAAGTAAATTTTGAAGTTGAGTAATGGAGGGTGCTGTTGAGTTGAATTTTAAATTATAGTATTCAGGGAAATTACTCTCTAATCCTTTTGTAAATTCAGCATAACTCTGATTAAGTTGAAAAGCAGTTTCACGTAGGTATTTTTCCTCTTCGTCCGAAGGTTTTTGTGCCAATTTTTGCGTGATAAGCGACATGGCCGATTTCAAACTATTCTCTTCTTCTAATAATTCAGGGGGAATATTTGCAAATGACTTCGCATTGGCATCTGCAATGGCTCCCTGGAGTACTGCAGATTTACTTTTTTCTGCAAAAAAGAAGGATTGTTCGCGATAAAGTTTGCGGTCACGAAAAGATACATCACTTAGCAAATAAGCAATACGTACTCCATCAGCATAAACTTCATTTGCTATTGCTCCAAGTGAAATTTTGTCGGCCTCATTGGTAGTCTTTTGACGAAGCTTGTCAATCAAGGAGTCACATAACTGAAGTGTACCAAGTCCAAAGGTTAGGTCATTGAGTTTTAATGATTGATTGAGATGGCGATCTTCTAACACCTGTGCTTTATACATCAATGAGTATAGAAGAAAATTTCCATCATAGAAGTTATTAATGTTTGGATTTACAAGAACATTTTCATTATTGAAATCAGAGATGTTCGCAATAATTGACTTTTGATAGTTAAGCAATGCTTCGTCATACTTATTTTCAGACTGTAGGATGTTTCCGATCAAATTATAGGTATACGCAATGTCTGGATGTTTTTTGCCTTGAGAAGCGATGTACATGTCGAGCGCTTTGTGGTAATATTCAAGGGCTGTCTTGTCATCCTTTTGCTTAGAATAGGTTAATCCTAACCAACGTAACACATATGCTTTTGAAGCGTGAGGTTGAGGATAGTTTTTCTCCCAAATTTTAAGTGCAGTTTCGAAATAATTAACAGCATCGCCATAAAGCTCCGTGTTAAAATTAACTACACCCAGGTTGGTGTTGGCTATTGCAAATTTTGGGTGCTCGTTACCATGCAACTGGCCATAAATCTCTGTAGCCTTTTCATAGTTATCGAATGACTTGTCAATATCCAATCGACTATAAACAAGACCCAGGTCGGTATAGGAGGCAGCAATTAATTCATGAGCTTCCGGCAACTTATCTTGACGAAGTGACAGCGCCATTAACTGTTGCTCTTCAGCTTGTGCATATTTTCCCGTGTTAAAATAGGCTTGTCCGAGATAACTTAATGCCTGAGCCGATTCTAAGCTGCTTCCACTCTTTTGCAATTCATTTAATGCTGACGTCAAATTTTCAACGGCAAGGTCATTTCTTCCCTGGTTTAAATTCAGAAAACCAACATTTACTTTCGTAACAGCGCCCAAGTTGCCCGAATTTTTTAGTTGAGCCACTCTGCTTTGAGTCTCTTGCAAAAGCTTTTCGGCTTCATCAAATTTACCAAGACGTATAAGTGCTTCTGATTTTTTATTTCGAAGTTGCACATCAAAAACTGCATCCGTTGTTTTAGTTTGATCAACCAGCTCAATAGCCTCCTCATAGTTTGAGTCAAACAGAGTGTTATCTATCTGAATATGAATTTTCTCTTGTTGCTTTTTATCCTGCCCAAAAAGATTGCAAAATGAAAGGAACAAAAGAGTACATAAGTAAATATTCCTCATCATCAAAACCGATAATAATAACTAATGGTGGTTACATTCTCTCGAGTAAGCCCATCGGGGTTAACCGGGCGGTCTTTTAATTTCTTACCAAGCAGGAGACGCATTCCAGACTTCACACTAAAGCTATAACCAAATGTGCCAATGACGGTTAATGCCATGCCAGTCGTGCCATCAAGTTTAACACGTTCATTCGTATTGGGGTCGGTCACTTCATCTTTGTTTATTCGAATGATTGGCAAAACACCTAAGCTCATGTTAAAGCGAGCATATCTGAAGTTGCGTTCTGCCCTAACCATAATATCAGTTCCTCTTTTAAGGTGGTAGGCTGGCCAATACGTTCGAACGTAACCTTCCTCTTTCCCATCCTGATATACCGGTATCCAACCACCATAGGTAAATTCATTATTATTCTCATTAAATGGATGTTGAATACCTGTTGCAAACAACCATTTTCGATTCACTAGCGAAATACCGGTAATAAAATCATAGGTACCGAGGCTAGTTTGATAGTACATGGGAAAGGAGAGTCCGTTAACTTCTGACTTTAGGTTGGAATCGTTAGAAGGAATTTTTGTGCCAACGGTAAGTCCAATGTCAAATTTTTCGGATGAATAAAGATTGCGTGTGAGTGCCAATGAAATGTCACCAATGCCTGATGTCTTTCCGAAATTTCCATTGACAGCCTGATAGGGAAGTTTAACCTGAAGAAACGTTTTATCATCAACCAGATTAAAACTCATGTCTATGTTGGTAACATATACTATCGGTGAGGTAGTAGTTTTGCCTCGGTAAAAACTAACTTCCATTGATTTCAGTTTTACCAATGCTTTTTTATTGAAAGGCTGGTCAGGTTTCATGGCACCCATTGTGCAAAATCCTGCATCACTACATCCTTGCCCAAGGCATAACACGTGAAGGAATGTAACTATAACTATCGTAAGAAGATATTTCATTACTTAAGGTTTCGCATCGTTTTTTCTTTGCCCGGTTAAAGCAACTGCATCAATCTCATTCCAGCCCGCCACATCCTTACTATTAATGGCAATTCGGATGGCATCTGCAAAATAGGTTGTCTCTATCATTTGAATCGTTAATATTCTTGATTTTTTCTCAAGAGTGGTTACTGCGGGTTTTGAATAGATCTTTATCCATTTCTTCGAACTGGAATCCCGAAGATACACCGTGTCAATGGCACCTGGATTAAAGGTTTCAAAAATTTGAACCGTTCTTACGGTTTGTATTGTGTCAAACCCAAGTTCCAGAAACTCTCGTTGATCATCTTGTGTAGCGGATGCCCAGGCATTAGAAAGATCACCATAAGCAGGATATACGTCCTCAGCTTTAAGCGTTTTAGATGCTGACCAATTAGTAGAGGTGTATTGCGAACTAAAGCGGTTTACTTTCGTTGCGTATTGCCTGATCTTGATACCTTCAAATAGTTGATAATCAGAGCATCCTAATAGAAGAAGGATAAAAACAACTAGGTAGGATTTATATCTCATTTAGCAGCATGAATAGACTACATAAAGATAGTATTATATCCCGAATGATAAATAAAAATGACTTTACGATCACATTCCCAACGATTGATTCTCGATGGAAGCTAACTCAATAATTTTTTCGTATTCAGCGGGATTGAGATCATTAAAGAAATAATGAACCGGATTAGCATGAGTGCCATTCACGAAAACTTCATAGTGTAAATGAGGTGCAGTGGATAATCCTGTGTCACCCACGTAACCAATTAAATCTCCACGCTTAATTTTTTGACCTAACTTAACTGCAAAACCGTGCATGTGTGCATAGCGTGTTCGGTAACCAAAGCCGTGATCGATCATAATCATTTTTCCATACCCACTAAAACTAACGTTCAATTGATCAATAACACCATCTGCAGTGGCATAAATAGGTGTGCCAATTGTCGCAGCAAAATCAACGCCCGGATGCATTTTCTTAACTTTATAGATTGGGTGAACGCGCATTCCAAAGCCAGAGGCGAGGGCGATTAGCTGTTTGTTAGCTATCGGTTGAATAGCGGGAATAGCAGCAAATAGTTTTTCTTTACTTTCTGCGAGATCCACCACATCGTCTTGCGATTTTGACTCAATGTAAATTTTGCGTCTCAAGTTATCCACCACTTCACTCAGCTTAATTATGACATCTCCATGAATGATATTTTTATTTTTAATGTCTTCATAGCGATCCAAGCCTCCCACACCAGCTTCACGAATATTTTTATCGATGGGCTCAGCACCTAAGACAACCCGATAAATGTTATCATCGCGATACTCCATGTTGGCTAATTGTGATTGAAGTTTTTCTACCTCAGCATTTAAATTCTCATAATAGAACTCCATCTCCTTTACTTCATTCTTAAGGATTAGTTCCTTAGGGGATTCAAAATAGGAGCTATATGCAATTAGTAAACCAACCGCCATTGCAACAGTAAGCGACAAGATGCCAAGGGTATTGAGCACAATATCGCCTGTAGAGGTTTTAATGCGCTCATACTTGCAGGTCTCAGTGTCGTAATAATATTTTATACGTGCCATAGTGTTAATTAAAAAATCATGCAGGCCTGAAGACTTTAATCACTTCATTTCTGCATTCAATATATGGACCATTTAATAGGTCAATACAATACGGGATAGCAGGGAACACGGCATCCAAGCATTGACGGATCGCTTTTGGTTTGCCAGGTAAATTTACAATTAATGTTTCATTTCTAATGCCGGCCGTTTGCCGGGATAGAATTGCCGTTGAAACATATTTAAGACTCTCACTTCGCATTTGTTCCCCAAAACCCGGAAGCATCTTAGAACAAACTGCTTCTGTTGCTTCGGGGGTTACATCGCGAAGAGCTGGCCCCGTGCCGCCACTGGTTATAATCAAACAGCAATTTTTAAAATCCGCCATGTCAATCATGGTCTGTTCAATTAAATCTTGCTCATCGGGGATGATGGCATACTCTTGTTCCCAATCGCCAATGATGTATTCATTCAATGTACTTACAATAGCTTTGCCGGGAAGGTCTTCATAAATTCCTTTGCTGGCTCTGTCAGATACATTTATAATGCCGATTCGTATTTTCATTCCGCTGTCAAGGTTAGGAAGATGTTTTTGAGTTTATCTTCACTTTTAAATCTTTTGCCCTACCTTTTTTAAAGACCTGCCGACCTTTATTTATACCCTTGCGTAATTCCTTTTGTGATTCAATTGGTAATGACATGACTTCTGCACATTCAGGCGAGCAACATCCTGCGTAGGCAGCTGCACATTCTTCGCATTGTATGAATAACAAATGGCAGCCATCATTTTTGCAGTTAGTATGAGTATCACACGGCTTTCCGCACTGATGGCATTCGCTTATCACATCATCTGAAATGCGTTCACCTAAACGTTCGTCAAACACAAAGTTCTTACCAACGAATTTATTTTCAAGATTCTGTTCTTTCACCTGGCGTGCATATTCAATAATACCACCATCTAGTTGAAATACGTTTTTAAATCCAACATGCTTAAACCACGCGCTTGCCTTTTCGCAGCGAATGCCACCGGTGCAATACATGAGCACGTTCTTATCTTTTTGATCGGCTAGGATTTCGTTCACCACTGTTAATTCCTCTCGGAACGTATCAACATCCGGGCAAATCGCATTTTTGAAGTGACCCACTTCGCTTTCGTAGTGGTTGCGCATGTCAACAATAACGGTGTTAGGATTATCCGCTAACTGATTAAACTCCGTGGCGTTTACATGTACTCCGCTATTGGTAACATCAAATGTGCTATCATTCAGTCCATCAGCAACGATCTTATTTCGTACTAGAATCTTGAGTTTGAAAAATGATTTACCATTATCGTCAATCGCAGTGTTTAAACGAATCCCGTTAAGGAAAGGAATACTAAATAACTCATTTTTGAAATCAATAAACTGTTCAGTAGGGACACTGATTTGTGCATTGATTCCTTCTTTGGCTACATAGATGCGACCCCAAACCGCTAATTGATCAAGTAGTTTGTAGAGATTATTTCTAAAAGTTTCTGGATCTTCGATTTGGTGATACTTATAAAAGGACACGGTGGTTCGCGCTTGCACACTATTATGAAGCCGTTCTTTTAATTCTTTACCGTTAATTCTATTAAATAGAGCCATTTTTATTAAACAAACCTCGCAAAGATAATGATAATTTTGGTTTTGATTCAATCCTAACTGTTTCACCGACAGTTAGTTGGCAGAGGGTTGGAGTTGCCCTTTAAGGAGCTTATTATAATCCTCACAAGATAAGCTACCTACTTTATTGCAATACCCGCAGGTCTTGTAGGAGTTACCGAAATATCCTTTCTTAATAATAACGGTTGAGCCATAACAAACCGGGCACACTACTTTGCCTGCAGGGCCACAATCAATATCAAAATCTTTAGAAAAGACTTGAGCTGCTTGTTGCGACTCAACCTCCCTCAGCTTTAGTAATTCAACCTCGGCTTTAGCCTTAATGTCAATTGCTTCCTGCGAAAACTGGCCGGTAGTTCCTTTCAATTGAATATACTTGTTAAGCCAATCAACACATTGTTTATACTTAGAAAGGTAATAGGAATTTTTACCGAGATAAAACGTAACATCGGAGGGCACACTTCGAACGTTTTTCAAAATTGAAACGATTTTTTGATCAGCTTCTTCGTAACGCTCCAAATCAATAAGCTGTGCCACCGAGTCAATTTGCCTATCGATGGTGCGTTGCTTGTCCGCCTGACGTTGAATTTCTAATTGCCTTAGTTTTTCCTGTTCGCTTACTTGCGCTTGCGCTGAAAATGAAAAAGCAAAGAATAGTATGATGAAATAGCCTTTGATCACAAAACAAAAATTAAATAAAATCTTCTTTAGAAAGTTGCAACCACTCCAACGTGGCGTTACAAAAAATATCTTCTTTAACAGATTCAGAAAAATCCGCATCCTCAATAAATTTACCAATCTCTAAATCACCTAATGGGAAAGGATAATCTGAACCCAACACAATTCGCTTGCTGCCTTGCATCTTAATAACGTATTCTAGCATTAACGCATCGTGTGTAACACAGTCAACCCAGAACTGACCGAGATATTTTCTGGGATTTACATTGTTATCAATTGCTACCAAATCCGGGCGGCAATTAAATCCGTGCTCAATACGACCAATGGTTGGTAAAAAGGAACCTCCTGCGTGTGCAAACATAACCCGAAGTTTAGGCAGTCTTTCAAAAATCCCGCCAAAAATCATAGAGCACATAGCGCGTGAAGTTTCGGCTGGCATGCCCACCAACCAAGGCAGCCAATAGCGTTGCATATGCTTTTCTCCCATCATATTCCAGGGGTGGATCATCACTGCCAAGCCTAATTTTTCGCATGCCTGAAAAATAGGAAAAAAGCGATCTTCATTAAGATTCTCATCATTGATATTAGAGCCAATCTGCACACCTTTTAACCCGATCTTTTTTATCCGTTCCAATTCTTTTACGGCAAGCTCAGTATCCTGCATGGGTATAGTACCAAGACCAATATACTTTTTGGGATATTTGGCTACCAGTTTACCAAGATGGTCATTCAAAAATTTTGATAAGTCAAGGCAATCCAGCGGTTTGGCCCAATACGAAAACATAACCGGGATTGTACACACGACTTGCACTTGTGTGTTGAATTGTTTGTATTCATCAATGCGCAGTTCGGGATTCCAGCAATTTTCCTGAATCTCGCGGAAGAACTGATTGCCGCGCATCATTTTAGCGAAGCCTTTTTTGTGGTGTTGCAAATAGATGAAATCACCATACCCAAACTTTTCAGTCCAGTTGGGTATCTTCTTTGGAAGAATGTGCGTATGGGAATCTATTTTGAGCATTTACGGCCTGACTAATCCGGTAAAGGTAGAAATTTAAGATTAGTTTTATCGCGGTTGATTTGCCGTTCATAATTTAATCTGTGAGCAGCAGAAAAAGCAAATCTTAAACCGTCATAAGTTACCCTCTCCGCAGCATAGAATAGTATGACTGTGCTTTGGTATAATGTATCTAAGCAAACTTCAACTCGCGTGTTTTTACATAAGGAGCTAAGTAAGCATCAATCTCTATATAAAAAGGTTCGTTGGTGAGGTGTGTAACTGCACGGGTCAGCACTTGATTTACTACAGCTTTGTAGTTGTCGAGATCAACACGTGAATGTTTTAGGTCTATCAACTGATGCTTTACTGTTTCATGAATCTGCTTGGTGGCCTTTACATTAAACTTATAATCCAAATAGGTGGGCAAGTCTTTAATTAGCCGGTTAATGATTAGCTCACGGTGTTCTTTAAGCAAGTCGCGTAGTTCAATAAGCAGTGCTTCTTCTGTAATGTCGGTGAGTGTTTTGGCGCCCAGCAGCGCGGATTTAATTGTCTTCATAGTTTACCTAATAAAAGTTGATCGATTTCTTTGTAAAAAACCTGGTTGTCGAGTTTCACGCGTGGGCGCTTTTTTATTTCTTCTACAATGGAAGCGTAGTCCATCAGGTTGATATCCTTTTTTTGAAGCGTAGTCAGTTTGGTTTTTATTTCTTCTACTTCGATAGGAGTGGCACTTGCGTGATACTTAAAAGCGAGGTAGTAGGGAATGTCCTTCATCAGTTTATCGATGAGTAAATCGCGGTGCTGGTTAAGCACTTGCTTCACCTGAAAAAGGCGTACGTTCTTGTCGCGGGCGGTAATAAATTTTTCGCCACATAATGGGGAGACGATCGTTTTCATTGGTTCATCTTGTTTAATGACCTAAAAATACTAAATATATTAGTAATAGTATACTAAATTATTTAGTTTATGTTTTGTGCTGATAATCAGTTTGTTATATGAAAATTTGAGGACATTAGTAGGATTTTGCGCTTCGAAGGCGGGCGCTAGAGGTATTTTGTCAAATGCCCTTGAAAAGGCTTACATCAAACCCGTAATTGATAATATAAGTAACTTGTGCGTTGCAACCTGCAAAACCTAAACCCTATGAAGCACCTTGCCTATTTACTAGTACTAATTGCATCGCTTTCATCGTGTACATCACAGAAGGAATCAAGTCCAAAGACTGCTGTGTATCTTGAAACAGAAGAATTTGCGAAGAATAATTATCCTTTTTCGGAAGCTGTTATTTATGGCGATATTATTTATGCCTCTGGGCAGATAGGAGAGACTGGAACCGAGCCTAAGCTTGTTGAAGGTGGCATAGTACCAGAAACTCATCAAGCCTTGTTGAATATTAAAGAGGTGTTAGAACGCAATGGTTCTTCAATGGATCTTATTATTAAGTGTACGTGCATGCTGGCAGATATTAATGATTGGGCAGCGATGAGTAAAGAGTATGTAACCTTTTTCCCGAATCACAAACCAGCACGAAGTGCTTTTGCTACAACTGGGTTGGCAATGAATGCACGTGTTGAAATTGAATGCATGGCATATCTTAATAAGTAAATCATTACCTATTAATCTTAAAAAGATGATTCCTAAAATTGTTTGTGGTGTGTTAATCATCATCACTGTTTATCTCAATGTGAAACACGGCTGGTCAGGAATTTCAAATAGCATGAGTCCTGAAGAAACTAAGATGATGACTGACATTGGTATTGGCCAGCGCTGGTTTCTCCCTATTGGTGTCATTTCTTTTGTTATCTGTTTGCTGGTGTTGTTTCCACAGACATTTTTCGTTGGCAACATAATTAATGCAGTTTTAATTTTATTGATTATGAGTCTTGCACTAAGAGCAGGTGTCATGAAAGTTGCCTTAATAGAGATTCCTTTTCTGCTCATGCCATTAGTTATGATTTATTTAGGCCATCCTTTAAAGAAGTAAGAAACATGAATTACTTTATGAAATCACCGCTTCTTTTAATGATTTCAGATGAATCGAATCTATGATAAAAACAGTTTTTAAGTTTTGCATTTATGCATGTTGTTTTTTGATCCTCATTGCTTGTGGTGAAGGGAAAAAGAAAGAAGATCCTGAAAAAGGCGTATCTCTTCAATTGCATCAAGTACGAAAACAACAGCTTGCTGATATTTCGTACAAACTGAATTTTGAGATTCCCGAAAGGAAGTCAGATTCTATTCCCGGCAAGGTTATCATTACCTGTAATTTGCTTTTGGTTACTGATGATTTAGTCATCGACTTTAGTGCAAAGGCCGGACAAATAAAATCTGTAGCGTTGGCCGGAGTAGAGATACCCTATCGATTTGTAAATGAGCACCTGATAATTGACAAGCAAAAATTGGTTAAAGGTACTAATAGCATTACCATCGAATTTACAGCGGGTGATTTATCATTAAATAGAAATGATGATTATCTCTATACGTTGTTTGTTCCTGACCGGGC
>JBGSIM010000095.1:0-22756 GCA_041742535.1 Cyclobacteriaceae bacterium
AGAAATTATTCCGGTTGATTTAAATTGTCTGCTGTATCATTTAGAACAAGTTTTGGCTGAGGGGTATCAACAAGTTGGAGACAGTTCTCGTGCGGATGATTACTTGCAAGCTTCTCTTAATCGTAACAAAGCAATTCGTACTTATTGCTGGAGCGATGAAACCAATTTCTTTTTCGACTATGATTTTGTTGCCCAGCAGAAAAAAGATTCATTCACGCTGGCAGCAACATTTCCATTATTTTTTGAAGTAGCCACCGCTGATCAGGCAATAGCAGTGGAAAAAATTATTCGCGAGAAGTTTTTAAAAACTGGCGGACTTACAACAACTCTTGAGCACAGCGGACAACAATGGGATGCCCCCAATGGTTGGGCTCCGTTGCAGTGGATTGTCTATAAAGGATTTCTTAATTATGGATTAGATGAATTGGCTAATGACATTAAAACACATTGGACAACTGCCAATTTAAAAGTGTATGCCAACACAGGTAAAATGACTGAGAAATATGATGTGTGGAATAAAGATGGTAAAGCCAGTGGCGGAGAATATCCAAATCAGGATGGCTTTGGTTGGACGAATGGAGTTTTTCTTGCTATGAAAAAAATGAACAGTTGATATTTTACAATGGAAAATCTCGGGATCTCATTTATTTTTTATAAATCTTCTTAAGCACCTCTTCCTTACCATCAATAGCCGGAACGGGCAACCCAAGAATTTTCGCGACAAGTGGGTATACATGAATATTCTGAAACGGCTCTAAAGTAATTCCTGATTTTATATTTGGACCTTGCACATAAAAAATTCCTCTTACATCTGTAACCTCTGTAGGATCGTACCCATGGACACCTTCCTTCGAACCAATTTTTGGAGACTTTAATAAACGTTCACGTGAACCTTCTCGGATGTAATGATGTGGATTAGCGATCACCATAAGATCTCCTACCCTTGCATTTTGATAATTCCATCGGGCAGGATAATCTTCCTTCTTTAACATAGTGTAATTCTTTTCGTTCTTTTTCAAAACTTCATACACAGAATCTCTTTTATGGTTATCTGAAATATATAAATGGGTTTGTGTTCCTCCATTCACCAATTTTACATGGGGATTTTTACGATCTATTAACTCATCAATAAAAATATACGTTGATTCTTCCACGGCTAGTTCATGCATGCCATGATCAGAAACTAAAATCACATTCACCGGAAGGGAAGTTTCATTAACTCCTTTCATCAAATTACCAAGCAATGTATCAGCACGCAAAACAGCCTGCCTAGTTTCTGCTGAATTTGGTCCATACATATGACCTTCATGATCAGGAAACGAAAAGTATAAGGTGATGAAGTGTGGTCGGTCTGCTTCTGGCAACTTCAACCAGTCAATAACTTGATCCACCCGCTTTCGCGGATCGACTTTATCATCGAATGGAAAATAATAATCGGGTCTCCGGCTTTCATCAGTCATTTCGGATCCAACCCAAAAATACGAGGCAGATTTCATTCCGTTCTTTTTTGCCAACTCCCACAAAGGCACACCTCCATAATAATAGGGATCAGCCACTTTGATCTTGTCACTCATTTTATAGATTTCATTATGTGCAGGATCATAAAATGTATTGTCAACTAATCCATGATTGCCCGGATTCAAGCCGGTAACTAATGAATAATGATTTGGAAATGTCTTGCTTGGGAAAGATGGAATCATCGCCTTGGCCTGTGAACCATTAGCTATGAATTTCTTGAAGTTTGGTGGATCAAAATTCCTAACGTAGTCGTATCGAAAGCCATCAAAGGAAACCATGATTACATAAGGAGCATCTTTCTTCTGAGCATTGGATGAGGTGCCTATCAGCAGAAAGAACAAACAGAAAAGAACTCTAATCATGTGAATAGCTGTTGATATTAAAATATATGAACCTGTTTCCCGCTGATATCGCTGATTTGCGCAGAATCAATTTACTAGTTCTTCTGCGAAGATCCACGTAATCTGCGGGAACTAGCAAGATGAAATTTTTTCCACAAATCAGAGAGGTTTTTTATTCCTTTGGCTTTAAATCTATGTTACTTAATTTATGGAAACGATTGATTCTTGGGTAACCAAACTAAACCTTCAACCCCACCCTGAAGGTGGCTTCTTTAAGGAAACATACCGCGCGTCAGAAATGGCCTCCTCATTGCCAAAACGGTTTGATGGTGAACGCAGTTTTTCTACTGCCATTTATTTCTTGCTGCGCTCCCAAGATATTTCTGTTTTTCATCGCATAAAATCAGATGAGCTTTGGCATTTCTACCAAGGCAGCACACTCCTTATTTATGTGCTGAATGATAAAACGTTAACTGTTCATAGGTTAGGATCAAATCCTGATCAAGGTGAATCCTTGCAAGTGTTAATTCCTGCTAATTGCTGGTTCGGGGCACACGTAGAAAAGTCAAACAGTTTTGCTTTGTGCGGCTGTACGGTAGCGCCTGGGTTCGACTTTCAGGATTTTGAAATGGCCGATCGGAATGAGTTACTGAAAAAATATCCCGGGTACGAGAAGGAGATCATCCAACTTACCCGGGATAATTAAAACAAAGGAAAAATTATTTCTTTGCGTCCTTGTCGTAAATCACTACGCCCGTAGCCACAAATTCAATTTCCTCTTTTGGTTCTGTAATAGCATTTACCTCAGCTTCAGTTTTCCCATCATCCTCTGCAAAGTGACGCAACGTGGCAACGTCTGTTACTTTGCGCTTTGCTACTCCTGAAAAAACAACTTCTTTTCCATCAGCACCTTCGGTGGGCACAAAAAATCCATAGTCTTTAAAGGTTATGCGTGTAGCAACTCCATTCTCATCTTGCACCGTCATCCAGCAACCTTTTTTCGCACAGGTTTTTTCAATGGTTCCTTTCAGAGTCAGAATAACTGAATCTTTATCAGCAACCTGATCTTTTAAACTTGCCATCGAAAGTGCACCGTCTGTTGTAATCGCTTCACCGTATGTATTGGCTATTACATCTGGCTTATTTTGACAAGCAGCTACAAGCAATATTATAAAAAGTAAACTCAGTATTTGTTTCATGATTTTTAGTTAGACCACAAAAGTAAAGTCTTATCGCTGAATCAGCAATTTGTGTTGAAATAAAGTCTGATCCGAAGAAAAACTAAGCATATAAATCCCAGCCGGAAGACTTGTGACATCCACAACCACTAACTCATTTGTGCGCTCGGAAGGCAAACTCCAGGATTGACCGAGCAGATCGGTAATTGTAATTTGTGATCCATTTTGATATGGAATATGCAACCTATCTTTTGCTGGGTTGGGATAGAATGCAGTCTCCCTATGCTCTGCACTTAGAATAGGGCTGAAGATTGCGGTGTAGATTATATCGTCAGTTGGTGTTATGATTGTTTGTGTCTGCGATCCACCGTGTGCCCAGCTTTCAAATTGGTAAGTTAAACCATCCTCATCCTGATTAGTAAAAACTCCGATCTCCCGTTTCAATCCTTCTACACTTTCTATTTCTACCGGTGCTAAAAATGGCTGACCGTCTAGCGTAATTTGAAGATCAACGGGCAGTGTGTTGAATACTATTTTAGATTTTCTTGGAAACACATCCACTGAATCCTTTCCAACACTTCCTTTCGAATCGGTAACAGAAAGAATAATGCGATACCAAACATTGGCTGAAGTCTCACCTTGATCGGGAATTTCAAAAGTGCCCATGCTTATACCGTTGCGAGGCGGCTCGTCATGTTTATGCGTATCGTGGTGAAAATTAATTTGCCAACTCATAGCAGTTGCAGCAAGTGTGCCATCCTCTGCATCTGTTCCTGACCCTGAAAACGAAAGGGTTGTGCCTGCGACATACGTTGTGCTCTCTGCGGGGGTAATGATATTCGCAACAGGTTTTGTGTTTGGTAACACGGTAAATGTTGCCGAATTACTAGTTATCTGACCCGCAGTATTTGTAACTACCACTTTATAATTTCCGGCATCGGTTAGTTGCACATTTTGAATTGTATACGCGGATTGATTTGCATTTTGTATCGGAGCGTCATTTTTTAGCCATTGATATTGAAGTGGATTTGTGCCCGAAGCCGCTACTGAAAATGTAACAGATTCATCTACTGATTTTGTTACAGAAGCAGGATGAGTGCTTATTGTTGGCGCACTTGAACTTGATGAAGTAATTTTATAAAGCGCGCTTGACCCACGACTTAAATAATACAAATTTCCATCTATCCCCGTTGTAAGACTAACACTCGAACCACCGGCATTAGAGGCAAACAATGTTGTGGTAGGTGTGCCCGAAAGATTGAGTGAGTAAATCCAGTTGCTGCAATAATCCTGATAGAAGAAATTACCGATGTAAGAAGCAGGATAATTAGTAAATGTAGGATTGAAAAATGCTCCGCCTGTAATCGCACATCCAGTAGGTGCCGGGCCCGAATGATTGTATGCAAAAACAGGATTTGTAAATGCAGCATTTGCACTATTTCCTTCCGCAGTTGGCCAGCCAAAATTAAGTCCACCTTGAGTAGCGTCATTTATTTCCTCTACAGAGTTTTGCCCGACATCATTCACATAAATTTTCTCGGTAACGGGTTGAACAGAAAATGTATAAGGATTGCGAAGTCCGTATGCCCATACGCGCTTACGTTGTTCAGTGGCACCTGCCGAAAAAAATGGATTATCAGTTGGAGCCGATCCATCTTTATTAATTCGCAGAAACTTCCCGTGATATGTATCAAGGTTTTGTGCATTAGACCCCGTTGCATTATCCCCCACAGCCACATACAATTTTCCATCTAACCCAAAACCAAGCGCACCACCATTATGATTGGTTGCCCCGCTCAAATTATCCAAATCTAAAATCAGTTGCTCGCTACCTGCTGCGGCAACATCACCATTGGCGGTATAGCGAACAATACGATTATGAATGGGTGCTGTATTGGTAGTATAGTAGAGGTAAATGAAATTATTGGTAGTAAAATCAGGATCAAGAGCAATTCCAATCAGACCACGCTCACCCGAAGAATTAACCGCAAGCGATATAAATGGAGTTGTTATCAATACATTGTTTTTAATGACGCGCAACGTACCACCTTGCTGCGCAACAAAAATTCTTCCATCAGGCGCAAAAGCCATAACCGTGGGCGAGCTAATTGAGCCCCCAACTTGCACTCTGGAAAATCCAGGAAGTAGCGTTTGGGCAACAAGCAGGTTTGATAATAGACTAAAAAAAAGTAGGATGATTTTTTTCACTCTACCAAGATAGGTGGTGAGGTCTTTACATAAAAGTCCATTAAACGGCAATAATAGCCGAACAAAGGAAAACGATGATCACTCTTCTATCGAGAGAGTGAAAATACGTGCATCAGGCAAGTATAAATTAAAGAATCCTTTGCCACCCGTTACATTGGATGGATAATTAATCGGTTCGCCTAAAAATTCAACGAAACTAAATCGGTTATCGACCCTAAGTTTCATAAACCGATAATACTCTTCACTAATGTTCGATAAATAAACTGCCAATGTATCCCCATCAGAAAAATCAGTAGGAAAAACTCGAAAGCGCTCTGAATATTCTGTACCATCAAAAGTTTCATCTGTTACCAACCGAACAAATGCCCGTGGATTTAAGAGTTGTTCCTGAAGGTTTTGTTGCCGGATTCGTTGCACATTTAACATATAAAAATTTCTACCAGGTAAATCTTTAATCTTATAAGTGACTTGCGCGAGGGTATCATCAAACCCATTAAAAATTAGCTCAGCTTCAATTTCTTCAAACTGCACCTGATCTTTTACCAACGTAGAAGCACTTACTTCACCCATAGATGGACTTGTAACTTTTAAAGAATAACGTTGCCCACCCTGTAATGTATTTGTCAATCCACCATACACTCCAGTTCCAATAAAATTCAGGGTATCTATTCCTTGAGCACTCGTAATTGTTACCAGCGCATCGTTAATCGCAAGTTGATCTAACAATTCCTGCGGATCACTGTCATCACTCGCATCCAATGCGCCAAATGATTTTGTGAGCAGTACAGCTAATGATTGATCGCTAAGTATTTGCGATGAAACCACAATTTGTGGCTTCACACTCGGCACACCTCTTACCTCAAGTGGATCAGGTATACAGGAGGAAAAAAGCATTGAACCCATTGCAGTAACTACTATCAATATCGCTATTCTCTTACTCATAATTTAAATCCATAACTTATAAAAGGTAACAATCCAAATAATCCAGGTTGCTCGTATCGTAAGGATCCATCAGGATTTTGCTCGATGTTAATCCCAATTGGATTAGCTCGGTTATAACTATTGTAAAGTCCGGCAAACACCTGCCATTGAAATTTCTTTTCAGGATTACTTTTAAACTTAAGTCCAAAATCAAGGCGATGGGTGTTTGAAAGTTTTACCTCGTTTATGCCAGAATAAACAGGAATTAAATCAACTCCCGCAAGTGTAGGTGCAAACACAACATATTGACCAATAACGGGTGTAAAACGTGAGCCGGAAACAAATTCCCAGACCCCTGAAATAAACCAGCGTTTATTAAGAGCATATTGAGCTACAATGGCTCCATTATGCCTGCGGTCGTACCGCGAAGGAAACCATTCGCCACTATTTATTTGATCAAACTGTCGCCATGTCCACGAAAGTGTGTAGCTAACCCAGCCTGTTAATTTTCCGGATTTTTTACGAATTAAGAATTCCAATCCATATGCGCGACCCCTTCCTTGAATAAGTTTTGACTCGAAGTCTGTATTTAAAAATAAATTGGTCCCCTCCTCATATCCAATGAGTTGATTCATTGTTTTGTAGTACGCCTCTACACTGACAAAAATATTTTTAGAAGGCACTAATCGCTGCCATGCTGCAGACACCTGATGTGATGTTTGGGGGCGTATGCTATCCGTAACGGGATACCAAATATCAGTGGGTGATGAAACCGCTGAGTTTGAAATGCGATGCATGTATTGCGCCATACGCGAATAACTAACTTTAAGATTTTGATTTTCGGTGAGCGAATAGCGAGCTGAAAACCGAGGTTCTGGAGTAACATAGGTTTTGTTCTTAACTGCAGCGAGGGATATGCGCATGCCTCCATTCAATTGCCAATTATCAGCAGGTGACCATTCCGCTTCTGCAAAAGTTGAAATCTCATTGGCTGTTCTACCACTTGTTTCGCTACTCTCAAACAACTCAGAAATTGTTCCGGAGGTGTTCACTACGTTTGGACTTACCGAATGGCGTGTCCATTCCATTCCACTTGTAAAAGAAATAAATGCATTCCCTATAGAATCCTTACGAAGCCAGGCACGTGCGCCAAGGTCTTCAATATTCGAACTGGCCAGAAGTTCGTTTTCTTCAAACTTGTTGGTAATGTTATATCGGTATTTTGATCGGATCAATGCGGTTTGCAAATCCCATCCATTCATTCCATTATGCGTCCACTGAATTGATTGACTACTATTGCCTGAATAAAATTGAGTAAGGAACCCATCACCATCACCATTTCTGTCCCTGAAAAGATCTAACTGATCATCTCCTGTATAGTAACTTATAGTTACTTGATTACGTGCAGACGGCTTTAAAATTAACTTTCCATTTAGATCGTAAAAAAAATAGGGCAACTCTTGACCAATCACCTTTATTACCTGATCAATATAGGTTCTTCGGCCCGCTATCCAGAAACTAGCTTTGTCTTTTACGATAGGCTGCTCAAGGTATAAGCGGGAGGCAATTAATCCTATGTCGCCACTGAGGTGGGTTTGTTGAGCAACTTCCGAGGTAGTCTTTACATCTAAGATTGAAGAAAGTCTTCCGCCATAGCGAGCCGGAAAAGCTCCATTGATAGCTTCTACTTTATCTAACACATCGGGGTTGAACACTGAAAGAAACCCAAACAAATGACTTGTGTTATAGATTGGTGCGCCATCTAGCAGTACCAAATTTTGATCAGCAGCACCACCCCGAACAAATAAATCCGAGCTTCCCTCTACACCCCGAATGGTGCCGGGCAAAAGCTGCAATGTTTTTATTAAGTCGGCCTCGCCACCCAGCACAGGTATTGCATTAATATCATTCTGATCAATAATTTGAGTTCCTGATCGCGTTGAATTAAATAGTTGTTCTTGATATCGATCCGACCGAACAACAACTTCATTAAGTTGATTTACGTCAGCAACCAGCACAAATGAAACCGTGGTGTCCTTTTTTACTGTAAATGATTTTACCTGAGTTTTATATCCTGTATACGATGCCTGCACGGTTAATAATCCAGGCTTGACTTTTATTGAAAAAATTCCATCCAGATCCGAAAGGGCTACTACTGAATCGGGAAGAATGACAACGTGAGCGTGGGGAAGTTTATCAGCATTCGAATCTTTTATTATCCCTTTAATAGAGATCGTCTGACTGAATCCAATCCATGGAAAAAACAATATCATTACTATTAGTCTGCGCACCTTCCTTTAATAACTGATTTATTAACAAGAAAATTACAGAATTGATCTGATTGATTAAGATTTAGAGCAACCATATCCTAAGCTGAGTAGAGTCAAAGCATCAATTAATGTATTTAAAAGCAATCAAAAGGCTATCTCAGAGAAATCCTGATTTCTTAAAATCAGATTTTCCCTGATGGATGAGTATTGTTTTAATATCATTTTTATGAAGTGAAAATTATAATGATACATATATGAACCTTGATCGCACCATCAAAAAACTGGGTAGGATTTTCGCTAAAAACTGTGATGATGTAACCCGAAGTCAGCGCTTTATTACGAGCATAATCACGACAAGAATATTCTCTAAAATGAGTGTGCCTGAAAAATTAACCTCCGTTACCAAAATAATCAATCTTCTAAAATGCGATCATGGTGCTTCCTCGAAGGAACTTGAAAAAACTTTAATACATCTTAGTGAAGATTTGAGACGACAAGAACTAAATTATCTTCTTTCTTTTTCAGGAAAAAACCCTGAGCTGCACTAAAACTAGTGTCAACGGCTAGCCTTCAAAACCAATCTTCTTATGACTTCCGTCACAAAAAGGTTTGTTGGAGGAAGCTCCGCACCTGCAAAAAGCAGTGACGTTATTTTTCTTAGTAAGATTACCCGTGCTGTCTTTTATACTCACATTGCCATACACCATGAGAGGACCATTGGGCGTTGTTTCTATTATTGTTTCAGCTTTTACGTCTACCTTATCCTTGATGGTTTGCTCATTCATAAAATAACTTAACGCACCTGACGGACATTTTTTTATCTGATCGACAATCTGTTGCGTTGTTCCGCCTTCGGGTGTAACCCAAGGTCGCTTGCGCGGATCGAAAACTGAATCGAGTCCTTTAAAACAAATGGTTGAATGAATGCATTCGTTCGGTTTCCAAACTACCGTAACTTCGCCATTAGTATATTTTTTTGTTATGTCTTTCATCAATTCTAAAGTAAATTAATATCAAGTTACTTAACAAGTTTCGTTTCTATTTCAATGGGATTTGAAAGCGTTTTGTGAACCGGACATTTTTCTGCAATCTCTAAAAGTTTTTGCCGATCCTCTTCTGATAGCTCACCTTCTAAATAAACATCGCGCGTGAAAACACTTTTGAATTGTTGCTTTTCAAACGTGACTTCCACTCTGACTTTATCCAACGGCATTTTCTTTCTATCGGCATACATGCGCACCGTGATAGCCGTGCAACTTGCCAAAGACATCATCAAAAACTCACCCGGTGCCGGTCCTTGATCAGTGCCACCCACTTCTTCAGGTTCATCGGCAAACAATGATTTACCAGATGCAATCAGTTCAGTTTTATAGTGTTCTTTGCCAATGATTGCCGTTACCATACTTAAAAAGATTTATCCATTACAAAAAATTCCTGCGTGTATCGTTCACGAGATGCTAATTCCCGTTGTTTTAAAGGTTCCGATAAACTTTCCGGATCGCCTAAGTATCCGATTGCCATCACCACGGTCGGCTCATGTGTATCAGGAATGTTTAATGCCGCTATTGCCTTCTGCTTTTCAAAGCCACCCATCTGATGGATATTTAACCCAAGGTGGGTAGCCTGCAATGAAAGTAGTGCATTGGCTGCACCTAAGTCAAATCTGGCTGAACCATTCGGTTTACCATTCATTAAAAAGTTTTTGCGATACATTGCCACAACCAACAAGGGAGCTTCCTTGGCCCAGATTTTATTTCCCTCCATCAACGAGTCAAAAATTTTATTCCAAAGTTCAGGCTGCTCTTTGGTAGCATACGCATATACCCAAGGTTGTTCGTTATTAGCACTAGGTGCCCAACGGGCTGCTTCGAATAGTGACTTAATTTTTTCAAGCTCAACGGGTTTATCCGAATAAGCCCTTCTGCTTCTCCGCTTTTCTATAAGTTCCGCAACAGGAAATTCTATCTTAGTTGATTTCATAATTTCAACGGCTGATTCCATCTTAAATTTATTAATTATAAAGTACGAAACAGATAAATGGTCAAACAGTTCATTTGCTGCGCGTTATTGTTTATTTAATCTTCTATCAGGATTCCCATTTTACCCATTTGATAATCGCGCATGGCTTCCATAATCTGGGTTTGATTATTCATAACAAACGAACCATGGGAAACCACTTTTTCGTTGATGGGTTCACCACTCAGTAACAAGACGCGTGTATCTTCTAACCCTTCTAATGCTATACCTGCTCCATCATTTTTAAAATGCACAAGATGCAATTCTTCCACCATGCCAAATCCCTCAACATTAAGTTTTCCATCTAACAAGTAGATGAACGCATTATGCGTTTCAGGTAATGGAATAGAAATTTTTCCACCCTTCTTAAATTCAAGGGTTGCTGAATTCACTATCGTGTGAGAGGGAATTGGTCCTCTAAGGCCAAGTACTTCACCAGAAAAAACGCGACCAGTTACTTTGCCATCTTTACTATTAATAACAGGCGCTTCTTCCGCGGTAAGCGGATAATATGCTGGCTGATCCATTTTGTGGTTGGCCGGAGTATTAATCCATAACTGAATTATTTCCTGCCGACCGCCAATTTCATGAATGTCATCAGGTGGCCGTTCACTATGCATAATCCCCATACCGGCATTCATCCATTGCGCTCCTCCTGCATAGATGGTGCTGTCATTGCCACGACTATCACGATGATGCACACCGCCTTTAAAAATAAAAGTGACCGGAGAAAATCCACGATGCGGATGTGGTCCTACTCCTGCATGATTGGGTTTAACATGCTTAGGTGCTTTTACATCGGCATGGTGCAAAAGTAAAAATGGGTCAATTTGCTCCACTTGCTGTGTGGGCAACGGCTGGCGAATTGGCAACCCTCCCATATCCATAGGGTGAGCATATAATAATCGAGAAACTGTTCTTGTTTTCATAACCTCATCCCCGCCCCTTCTCCAAAGGAGAAGGGAGCAGAGTCTCATATTTAATTCATTGGTACTTCCATTAGTAATAATTCTACTTCAGAGTCGGCATGGATTGAAAGTGTATCCACATCCCAAACTCCAAATCCATCGCGCTTATTTAATTTTTGTCCGCTGATGGTAACATCACCCTCAATCACAAAAGCATAAACACCATTTCCTTTTTGCTTGATGGTATATTCCGTTTCAAATCCTTTTTTCAAGTTACCAAGATGAAACCAGGCATCCTGATTAATCCAAACACCTTCATCCTCTTTTGATGGACTAACAATCTGTTGTAATCTATTGATGCGATCTTCCGGTTTAAAAGTCAACTGATCATAATTTGGTTTGATGTTTCTCTCTTTCGGGAAAACCCAGATCTGTAAAAAGTTTACCTTCTGATCTTTATTCTTATTGTATTCACTGTGCTGAATTCCTGTTCCAGCACTCAAGATTTGAATATCATTTTGTTTGATAACAGCAACGTTACCCATGCTGTCTTTGTGTTCAAGATCGCCCGAAAGCGGAATGGAAATAATCTCCATATTGTCATGTGGATGTGTACCAAATCCCTTTCCACCATCTACGAAGTCATCATTAAGAACACGAAGCATTCCAAAATGAACCCGTTCTGGGTCATAATAATGTGCAAAACTGAAAGTATGGTTAGTGTCGAGCCAGCCGTGATTGGCATGGCCTCGGGTGGCGGCTTTATGAATTACTGAGTTCATGGTTTTTAGTTTTTAAGGGTAAATAGATACAACTGTTGTATATACAACAGTTGTGAAGAATTTGTTCCCAACAAAAAATAAATCCGTTTATTTCTAACTTTTTGCAAAAAATAGCATTTATAAAGACATGCATGACATTTCTTCCGCCACCTTCAAAACCTGGGAGCGCTTTTACCGGGCTAACTTTATAAACAGTCTTACGGGCTTTAAATCAGTAAGCCTGATTGGTACCGTTAATAAAAAAGGCCTCTGCAACTTAGGTGTGTTCAGCAGTGTAGTACACATCGGCTCAGATCCAGCACTGGTTGGTTATATCAACCGGCCACGAAAAGCTGCACCACATACATTGGCGAATATTGAAGCCACTGGGAGTTATACGATCAATCACATCCATGCAGATTTTCTTCCGCAAGCTCATCAAACTAGTGCCAAATACTCAGAAGAGATAAATGAATTTGAGGCGGTTGGATTAACTTCTGAATTTGATGAGAGTAGTATTGCGCCTTTCGTAAAAGAAAGCAAGGTTAAATACGCATTAACCATGAAAGAGATTATTCCTATTACATTCAACAACACTTTTTTAGTGATTGGTGAAATACAGCATGTGAAGATTGATTCTGAAATTATAACAGATGATGGTTTCCTTACGCTGGAAAAGATTGGGTCATTATGCAGCAATGGAATTGATAGTTACTATACTACCCAATTGGTTGATCGTTTTAAATACGCCAAGCCCGATCTCCGACCAGAAAGCTTTAAGTAAATAAAAACTGGTTGAAAGATCTCTTCAATCTCTCAACCAGCTATATTTTGATTCACCTACTTCTTCAAATTCAGTTTTTGATTCATGGTGGGTAACTCGCCTGTTATTACCACTTGCAGTTTTTGCAAATGGCCGTCCAACTCTTTGTTTAATTCTTCAAACACTTTATACACACCAGCCGTTGGCTTGTTGTCGCCACTTTCTAAACTTCTGCGCACAGCAGAAATACGATTCCCTAATTTAATAGGGAAGTTCAATGGATCTTGTCCACTACGGTTTTTAGTCTGATATAAATCTTCTTCTATTGCCGTGAGTTTTGTCAAAATATCTTTTGCACCGTTAGCAATAGTCGGGTCTGTATTTGTTTTCAATGCCTCCTCAAATTGACTTCTTACTTTGCGGATATTGATGACGGCTTCATTAGCGGCACTTTCGCGATCTCTGATTTTCATGGCCAGATCAAAAGTCTCTTTCAGATCAGCTTCAGTCACTCCTTTTAAGTTTGGATTGATCTTAACATTAAAGGATTTAGTTTCAGAATAATTACCAGCTGTCATTCTCACCTGATATTTCCCAATAGGTGCTTTCGGTCCATTCTGTGGTCGCGCTCCCCACATAATCATTCCTTCAAAAACGGTTGCACCCGGATAACGTAAGTTCCAGCTAAAAGAATTTAATCCCGCAGCTGTAGTTGGTTTCGATTCACCTCTTCCCCACCAATCTCCGGTTGCAGCTTTCTCTACGGGTTTGCTGCCCACAAACCTGCGAATCAATTTTCCATCGGCATCTAAAACTTCAAATACTACTGAGTCAGGTTTACTCTTTAAATAATATTGAAAGACTGCATCATACACTCCACGAATGGCATCGGTTGGTTGAAACAACATTGCTTCTGCTTTCATCTTATCCACTGTCATTTGTCGCAACGGGCCAATGTCATCTAAAATCCAAAAGCCCCGACCGTGTGTACCCAACACCACATCATCATCCTTAACAACCAAATCTCTGATGGGGGTATCCGGTAAATTTAATTGAAGAGGCTCCCAGCTATCGCCTGCATTAAAAGAAACATACGCGCCATGCTCAGTTCCTAGAAACAACAATCCGGCACGAACATGATCCTCGCGAATGGAACGCGCGAAGTGACCATCTTTAATTCCGGTAATAATTTTCGTCCAGGTTTTTCCATAATCTTTGGTTCTGAACACATACGGTTGGCGATCATCCACCTGATAACGGAATGCAGCTACATAAGCTGTGCCCGGGTTATGTTTTGATTCATCAATAATTGCTACCACCGAATGCTTAGGCAATTCTTTCGGTGTAATGTCATTCCATTTTTTTCCACCATCGCGCGTGATGTGGATTTTACCATCATCCGAACCCGCCCAGATTGTATTGAGATCATGATTAGAAGGTGTTAATGCAAACACAGTCGCATAAATCTCAGGACCGTTCATATCGTTGGTGATTACTCCACCCGTAACACCTAATGTTTCAGGATCTGCATAGGTTAAGTCCGGAGAAATTTTTTCCCAACTCTGGCCATCGTTTGTAGTTTTCCAAACATGCTGCGAACAGGTATATAATGTGTTCGCATCTTTTGGCGCAAACACAATCGGGTATGTCCATTGCCAACGCTCTGGTAATGAACTTGCTGGTTCGCCTGAAAAAAATCGTGGATACACTTGGATGTCGCGCGATTGTCCAGTTGTGCGATCGTATCGCGTAAGCAATGCTCCTTGACTGCCAGCATAAAATACATCCGGATTATTTGGATGCGAAGCGATATATCCGCTCTCACCACCTCCCACAACATATCCCCACTCACCTAATACATTCATATGACCCCAACCATCACTAGGAACAGCAATAGTAGAATTATCTTGTTGGGCACCCGCTACATGATACGGCACATGATTAGTGGTTGTAACATGATAAAATTGTGTAGTACAAAAATCTTCGGCTGTCCAACTCTTGCCACCATTTACAGAAACACAACCACCACCATCGTTCGATGTGATCATACGCAATGGATTGTTCGGATCAATCCACAAATCGTGATTATCGCCATGTGGCACTTCAATTTCTGTATCGAATTTTACACCGCCATCCGTACTCTTAAAAAAATCCACATTCAAACAATACACCGTTTCGCGATCTTGTGGATCGGCATAGATGCGCGAATAATAAAATGCGCGTTGACGAAGCTTGCGTTCATCATTTACTTTTTTCCAGCTTGCACCGGCATCATCACTGCGATAAACACCTCCATCATTTGCCTCAATGATTGCCCATAGCCGCTTGTTATCAACCGGTGAAACCGTGATTCCTATTTTACCTAACGGGCCCGCTGGCATACCCGGATTCATTGATAAATCCGTCCACGTATCTCCCCCATTTTCTGATTTCCATAATTTACATTCAGGACCACCACCCCACATTTTCCAACGCTTACGATAGACCTGCCATGTTGATGCATATAAAATTTTTGGATTGGTGCGATCAATGATTAAGTCAACTGCGCCAGTCTTAGGACTCACATATAAAACTTTCTTCCAGGTGTTTCCACCATCGATTGATTTAAACACGCCCCGCTCTTCATTATCCCCATAAGGATGACCGAGTGCGGCAACAAAAACAATATCCGGATTGGTAGGATGAACACGGATACGAGAAATCGCCTGTGTTTCTTTCAAACCCAAGTGTCGCCACGTTTTTCCACCATCGGTAGTTTTATAAACACCATCCCCTTGTGTTATGCTTCCGCGAAGTTGAGTTTCACCGCCACCGATGTAAACAATATCAGGATTGGTTTCGGCAACCGCTACGGCTCCAATCGAAGAGCTGGAAATTTTTCCATCCGTTACCGCGGCCCATTCTTGTCCACCATCGGTAGTTTTCCAAAGACCTCCACCAGTTGCTCCAAAATAATATTCATTCGGTCTACCCGGGCTGCCCGAAGAACCCAATGAACGCCCACCACGTTGCGGCCCAATGTTCCGCCATTTATAGTTTGAATAAAATGAAGGATCTAAAGGTTGTGCGTGTAATGTGCTAAAGAAAATAACACCGATTAATAGAAAGATAAAGTTCTTCATAAGGATGGGTTTATAAAGAAAGGTAAGGAAACAAAAAATGAATGCGAACAATAATTTTATAAGTGGAAACTCAGAGCGAGTGCAATGCACCTCACCCCCGTCCCCTCTCTGGAGGAGAGGGTGACTGAACTTATGAACTGATACAACAAGTGTATCGGGTGATTGTGTGTTTAAGAAATGATTGTTGTTAAATTCTATCTTTACAAAATACTTAACTAATGACTGAATCGATTAATAAATCATCGCTAGAATTTCTAAAGAAGCTAGCGCTCAACAACAACCGCGAGTGGTTCAATGAACACAAAGATTCCTATTTACAAACAAAAGAAAATCTCGAACTGTTTATAGATGGACTAATTGCCAAAATGAGTAGTCATGATCAGATTGAAACTCCATCCGGAAAGAAAAGTCTTTATCGGATTTATAATGATGTTCGGTTTTCAAAAGATAAGTCACCCTATAACCCGCGGTTTGCCGGATATTTAAAACGTACAAAGCCGCATTTGCGTGGCGGATATTACTATTGGATAAAACCTTGTAATTCGAGAGTAGGTTGTGGTTTTACCTATCCCAATTCAGAAGATTTAAAACGAATTCGGTTGGACATTGCTGATAATTATAAAGACTGGAACAAGTTATTGAATTCAAAATCGATAAAGAATATGTTTGGAACCATGCATGGTGAGCGAGTTAAAACTTCTCCGAAAGGTTTTGACAAAGATCATCCTGCCATTGAGTTGCTTCGCTACAAGCAATTTTGGTTTGAACGAAAGTTTACGGATAAAGAAGTGCTTGATAAAAATTTTGTGAAGGAAGTCAACAAAACATTTAAAGCAATTCGTCCTTTCTTTGATTATGTAAGTTATGTATTGACTACCGATTTGAATGGGGAGTCAATTATTTAGACCTCACCCCTGCCTACCGGCAGGCAGGCTCGTTCCCTCTCCAGAGGAGAGGGATGACTGTCTCACAAAACTCATCTCATTAAGATTTTTGCTGGTCACTATTTTTTGCATTTGCGATTACTGCCCGCAACTTTCCATAGCCATACTTACCTTTAAATTTCTCGAACAAATCTTTGGAAGTAAACTCGGCTGGTAGTTCATTGATTGCTGTTGTTATTTCAGTTACTTCTTCCTCTTGCAAAAACTTCGTAACGGGCAGCACTCCCAATTCGACCAGCTTTGCAAAATGACTTTCAATGGTTCCGACAGCCAACCCACGTTCTTCTGCAATTTGTTCGGCCGTCATACCCTTGCTAACCATTTCCTGGGTGATCTCATATGTAGTGGGTCCATCTTTTCTTTTCTTCTTCGATTTTGAACCCTTCTTTCGATTGGCTCCGGCAGGTGGGTTGGAGTCAAGCTCCTTGTTAATTTCTGAAAGCATATTCACTCGCTCTGCTGCTCGTTGCTCGCTCAATGGCAAAAAATCAAATTTCAGATTCTCTTGTAATATGCCAGCTGTTAATAGTAATGCTTTATCGATCTCAACTAACTTTTTATTGAAAGTAATGTCTAACTCGCTCAACTGATTTAAATAAGTCTTCACACGTTTTTGAAGTTTGGTGCTTTCAAGATGCTCCAATAATTGATGAATCCATTTGTTAAGCAATGTGCGGTAGTACGAGCTTCCTTTCTCTAATCGTTCTAATAATTTTGTATGATCAGCAGTGGCTAGCAAGCCCGAAAGCTGCCTTCTGAAATTTTCGGTGTTGCTTTGTTCTGCCTCCAATGCAGCGACTAATTGAATAAGAACTGGTTTCATACTCTCTTCATCAAAGCCCTCCCCATCCTGATCTTTCTGTATGTAGGTAATATCTTTCGCCAGCAATGAAAAATCGAAGGTGTGATTTAGTAATCGTTGCAAGAACTCACGCTGTTTACTTTTCATCACTTCACCCAAACCTTCAGGTTTGTGATTGGCTTTCGCAAAAGCAACTACATCCTTATCCGTACTAATTACCGAAGAGTTAATTTTGCTTCGAAGGATTAATCCCTGTAAAGATCGTAATCGAGATAACGCAACATACACTTGTCCGCCTGTAAACGCTTGATCCACATCAATAATGGCTTTGTCGAATGTAAGTCCCTGACTTTTGTGCACGGTAATCGCCCAGGCAAGTTTTATAGGGTATTGCTCAAACGAACCAATTACATCTTCATCCAAATCATTGGTAGCAGTATTTACTGTGTATTTTTTGTTTTCCCATCGCTCCTTCCTCAGCATGTATAACTCATGTGTCCCTGCGAGTTCTACAAAAACTTTTTCTTCAGAGATTCTTTTAACAGTGGCTAGCTTACCATTAAAATATTTCTTTTGTTCGGATGTATCGTTACGCACAAACATTACTTGCGCATTTTCCTTTAGTTCAATTAACTGCGGAACAGGATTCATGCTCTCTAAAAAATCACCTTCAACATTAGCCTCAAAAAAGTGTGACTCTGAAGTCAAGCCTTGTAGCTCAAGCTTGTTTATTTCTTCTGCTTTATAGTTATGTGTAGTGAGTGTAATAACTTCCTTTAATTCTTTTATTTCTGCTGGCTCCTTATAATATTGATTTAACAGAGCCAAATCATCAGCCGTAGCCTTGTTATTACGAAGATTATTCAGTACATCGATAAAGGATTGATCGTGCTGGCGAAAAATTTTATCAAGCTCAATATAAACCAGCGGACTATCCTGCAAGGCTTTTGCTTCATAAAACCAGGGACTCTTATAATAATTACCAAGCACGGACTGCTCATCATTGCGAACAACCGGAGGCAGTTGATACAAATCGCCAATAAACAACACCTGCACCCCTCCAAAGCTTTGCTTGAAATTTCCACGTGCCGCTTTCATCCGATAATCAATCGCATCCAGCAAATCGGCACGGAGCATACTAACTTCATCAATCACCAGTAAATCAATGGAGCGAAGAACTTGCTTACGCACACTATTAAGTGGATGCTTGCGCGCCAACACATTTTGATTCAGAAACTTTCCGCCTTCAGTAAATCCTTCTGGCAGAAATCGATCGGGCAAAAATGTAACGGGGGGTAATAAGAACTGAGAGTGAATTGTTACTCCCCCAGCATTGAGTGCAGCAATACCTGTAGGTGCAACTACAATAAATGATTTGTGTGTTACTTTATTAAGCTCTTTAAGGAACGTTGTTTTGCCCGTGCCTGCCTTGCCCGTTAAGAAGATATGGCCTGAGGTTGTGTTTATAAATTGAGTGGCCGCTTCCAGAAAGTCATTCATAATTCAAACCTACTTAAAATGAAGAAATATTTTACACTTTATAGTAGAATGCCCTATGGCAATAAACCATTTGCTATATTTTGATTGAATCTTAAGTAAATTAGTATTCATGTTAGGCCGTGTTTTAATCATTACGATTCTACTTTTTATTTCTTGTAAAGAAGAGGTAGACCCGATACCCTCGCGCACCTACTATATGGGTTTTCAAAACTCTGCACCCCGTTATGATAATATTGACATCGTGCTTCAAGCCTTAAGCTTATGGACACCCCGAGCCGATGCCGCGATGATCACTACTGAAGTTCCGTGGAAACAATTACTGAATGGCGTTACAGTAAATGATTATGTACTTAGCGAATACAAAGGTCTTGTTGATTACTATCGAATTTTAGATCTAAAACTTTGGGTTTATATCGATCCCCAAAACGGATTGGATAGAACTAACGATGCAGTAGACTTACAAAAGGCAGGCAAAAGCATTGCTGATGTTGATATGCAGTTGCTCTATCAAAAGTTTGTAATTGCTATGGATAGCATTTTACATCCTGATCATCTTGGTCTAGCATTGGAAACAAATCTTATTTATGCTGCTGCACCTACTTCAATTTATGAAGGCGTAAAAGTGGCTGCAAATAATGCTGCTGCAGCCATTCGCCTTCGCAATGAGACATTACCCCTGAGCATAAGTATTCAAGCAGAAACAGCGTGGAATAAATTTTCTGGTGGCCCATATGCCGGTATTGCGAAAGACTTTACTGATTTTCCGTTCATAGATGAGTTAGGCATTTCCTCCTACCCATATTTTGGTTTTAGTAAGCCTAATAATATTCCTATTAATTATTACTCTCGCTTAATTGAAGGGAAAAATATCCCAGTATTCATTTCAGAAGGAGGCTGGCCAACTGAATCATTAACAACTGCCGATCAATCATTTGTATCCTCACAAGAAATACAGCGAGATTATTTTACTCAGCATGGTAAATTGTTGGATGAAGTTAAGGCTACTGCTATTTTTCAATTACCGTTTACAGACATTGATACTGATTACCTTCCTGCAGATGCACCAGAAAATATTGTCTATTTTACTTCCCTTGGTTTGGTTGATAAGAGCCTGCAGCCCAAGCTTGCCCTATCCATCTGGGATGAGCTATACAATAGAAAATTGACCAAATAAGAAGTATTTCTATTCATTCTACAAAAGTAAAACATATTTACCATAGGATCGCTGATGAAAAGAATTCTAAATGAAAATCCCGTGAGCACATTGAGAAGTGAATAAGAGCTTCCCGAATTTGTTTAGAGTATCAAAATCATCCAGCGGTTTTAGCAAGAGTATCTAATTTCAAAATGTAAATGTGCGGCCAATGCTTTCCTGTTACTAACAAAGATTGTGTGCCCGGATGCCACGCTATGCCGTTGAGCACATCCATGCGTGGGTTTGCTTTGCGCGCATCATTATATAGTTGAGTTAAATCTAACCGACCTACTACCTTCCCTGAAGTCGGATCAATTTTCATTATTCTATTTGTTTGCCAAACGTTAGCAAATACAAAACCATCTATATATTCCAATTCATTCAATTGCTTCACGGGACCGTTCTCATCAGTCACATTTATGCTTCTGGCTATTTCAAGACTTGCGGTATCTAAAAAATGTAACTGATTGCTGCCATCACTCATGATGATATTCTTTCCATCATTGGTTAATCCCCAGCCTTCTGATTGATAGGTCCATTCCTTAAGTTTCTTAAAATCTTTTAGTGAATAAACAAAACCAATTTTTGTTGTGTACGTGAGTTGATAAACTTTATTATTTAGAATGGAAATGCCTTCACCAAAATAGCGGTTATCCAGAATTACTTTCTTATCTGCAATCCCAGAACTAATATTGACAATGCCAATCCATGAAGTACCATTTTGACCCGTGCTTTCATAGAGTTCTCCATTATGAATTAGTAGACCTTGTGTAAAAGCTTCCGTATCATGAGGCCACACACTTCTTATTGTATAATTTATTTTTAATGGATCTACTTCAACTGCTTTTTTTTCTTTTGGTGGTGTGCATGTGATTAACAACCCTGCAGTCAAAACCAACAACCAATATTTATTTCTAACTACCATACTTTACAATTATCATACAAATGTAGTGGTAATACCCCTGAAACGAAACGCTAAAATTTAGATCTGATTATGTGGTTGAATTTTAGCAATATTATTCTTTGTCACGCAAAGGCGCTAAGTTCGCAAAGAAAGGGACACATGGCTAATTCGAAAATCGAAACACATTCATTATGAAACTTATTCTGTTATTATCATTGGTTGCTATTGGCAACGCATTTGGGCAAAGCACTGAACTTCCTTACGCGCAAATACCCGAATCTCCAAAACAATACACAGCGGCAACAGTTGCTGCGCGCATGGTGGATGCACTCGGCTTTCGGTACTATTGGGCAACTGAAGGGTTGCGTGCTGAAGACATTTCATTTAGTCCAAATAACGATGCCCGCACCACGAAAGAAACGCTCACTCATATTCTCGATCTATCTCAGATTTTGGTGAATAGTGTAAACGAGGTGCCGAATGATAACGCTGAAACTTTACCTGAATTATCATTCGAAGAAATGCGGCAGAAGACTCTTGAAAACATTAAAGCAACCAGTGAAAAGCTTATGGCGAGTAAAGACAAAGAGTTACCTAAATTTAAAATGGTGTTTAAGCGTGGTGCTACGAATCGCGAATTTCCGTTTTGGAATGCCCTTAACGGTCCTCTTGCCGATGCACTCTGGCACGTAGGGCAAGTTGTTTCTTTTAGGCGATCTTCTGGTAATCCCTTTAATGAAAAGGTGAACGTTCTTACGGGTACAGTTTCTAAATAACCTTGTTTACATTATTTTCGTTAGTATAATTTTAAAACTCTTCCCTTATGGCAAAAAGATTAGTAAAAGGCGACAAGAAAATATTTGGTGTATGTAGTGGCCTCGCCAACTACTTCGATATGGATCCTACCGTAATGCGCGTTCTTTTTGTTGCCGGATTTTTGTTCGCTGGCGTAGGCTTGTTACTCTATATTATTATGGCTTTTGTAGTGCCTGATAAATAAGGACAAAAAATTTCGATTCCGAACACTTCCATCAAACTGGAAGCAACTTTTTACAAATAGCCCTGTCATTGTAACTCTTGCCTAATGGAAATGGCAAGAACATGCAATTGAAAATACTTCAATTGACTTGTTACCTTTTTAAAAAAGGGAAGTATATCTTCTATAATCCATTGCCATGCTTAAAAATTACATGCTCATTACCGTTCGAAATCTCTTCAAAAACGGTTTTTACTCCTTTATTAATATAGCAGGCCTTGCCATTGGCATCACGTGCAGCATTCTTATTCTGCTTTGGGTAGCCGATGAAACCTCCTTCGACAAGTTTCATCCTAAGGCTGATCGACTTTATCAGGTCTGGGTAAACGCAACTTTTAATGGAAAAATAAATTCGTGGACTTCAGTGCC
>JBGSIM010000096.1:0-1881 GCA_041742535.1 Cyclobacteriaceae bacterium
AGGCTCTTCGAATAATCAACATTAACTGGCATCGTTAATCTTTGCCCGCCCGCACTAAATGATTGCGAGTTTACAATTGCATTTTTGGTATACGATGCGTTAATGAAGGCAAAGAAATTAATAAACCGAGCGGGGTTGAAGGACGTGAAATTAGTATTTAGCCTGTGCGCATAACCCGGTTGGAGGTTTGGGTTACCCACATAAAGATTTAAGGGATCACTATTATCGACAACAGGCTGCAGTTGTTGAATCGTTGGTTCTTGCATAGATGTTTCGTAATCGATGCGTAAATGTTTCGTGGTTGAGAAATCATAATTAAAATGAGTAGAAGGAAGTAGATTTTCAAACGTGCGGTCAATTTTTACATCGCGTGAAATCAAATCTCCCTTTAACGAAGTCATCTGATAACTGGCTCCCGCAGTGAGGCTAAATTTCGCGCGATTTATCTTGAAGTTAAGTCCGGGGCGATTGTAAATGTAATTACTAATGTACTTGTTACTTAGTTGAGTATTAAAGACCGGTATTCCACTATCCACATCATATACTTCACGATCCACATCATTCCTGTTGGTTTGAAAATTATAATTAGCTTCTAAATATTTTCTACCTCCGAGTGGTTCTGTAAAAGATACCGTAGCTCCATAGGATTGATTGTTTGTTGACTGCGTGTTTGTTTGATCAACTAAATTCTCACCCGGGGTATTTCCATAAATGGTGTTGGTCGATTGCTGATTCCCCTCACTATCAGTTGAGCTAAATGCAGCAGTAAGATTGGTTGATAGGCTCCGTCCCTTTTTTTCAAATCGATGCCGCCATAAAAGGCTGGTATTTAGACTAAGCGCCTCCTGATCAGTTTCAGTGGTGCGAGTACTTTCATTTAGAACGGAGTTGTCACCTAAACTTCTGGTTTCCCCTGCACTTAAAGTCTGCTGATTGGAAATCGCGTAGTTCGCATTGGCAGTAGCTTTGATGGTGTTGGCCGAATCTATGTTATGATCCAACATCAACGTGCCCTTGTGATTATCGCTCTTGCTGATTTGCTTACTCAATTGATTTAGTTCATTACTCTTGTCAACTCCAGGTTGGGTAGGGTCTTCTGGTAAAAAGTTAATTCGATTCAAATTGGTATTTACATTTCTATCCAAGTGATTGTAAAAATAACTGGATGTGAGCTTGGTGTCTTTGTTTAAATCAGTATTGAAGTTAAGGCCACCCGCATAGTTTGTCATGATACCGCTCTGGCGGCCACCAAAATTCGCAGAAGGTCCTCCACCACCTCCGCCTCCAGAATTAATAGTGAAACTTCCTCCGCCTCCCATCATGGCTTGCGTGCCTCCGGAAAAATTCATGAAATCACCAATAGAAAATCCTTGCTCATTAATATTATTACCCATCCCTAAAAAGGAAAGTTGTTTGCCTTTCGAAAATTTGTTTACACTAGCCGTTGCCTGAAAACGATCATCCGATCCATATCCTCCCATCAAATTTCCAAAAGCCCCTTTGCGTTTCTCTTCTTTCAATTCAAGATTGATTGTTTTCTCACGCTGCCCATCATCAATACCTGTAAACTGAGCCTGATCGGATTTGCGATCAAACACTTGTACTTTTTCAATCGCATCGGCAGGCAAATTTCGTGTGGCTAATTTTGGATCGCGACCAAAGAATTCGCGACCATCTACAGTAACCCGTTGCACTTGTTCGCCTTGAGCGCGTACCGTACCGTCCGTTTCCACTTCCATCCCCGGCATTGTTTTCAGTAAATCTTCAACCGTTGCATTTGCTTTTGTTTTAAAGGAGCCGGCATTAAATTCAATGGTATCTTTTTTTACCGTTACTGGATTTTTCTCACCCATAATTACAACACCTTCTAATTCCTTAGTA
>JBGSIM010000097.1:0-96958 GCA_041742535.1 Cyclobacteriaceae bacterium
AGTCCGGCAATGTTGAAATATGGACAACTCCCCAACACACAAAACCAACCACAAGTTGACCACATTCCAACATTGAAATTGCAGTAACTATGAAATTGAAAGTCTACTTTTGAATTGTACTAAAACAGGGAAGCTTACAAAACGATTTGATAAAGAACGCGAACTGCGAAACGGACATATCAAATTCAAGTTTGAAGTCCTTTTTAACTAAATCATTTTCCGCAATGTGTGAGACAGTGGTTAAATCTCGCCTCCTCTCCAAAAATTGAACCTCCTCCGAAATCCATTCAGATAATTGAGTCTTTATTCCTTTGCAGTCTGAATCATACACCAAGCCAGACTTTGGTTGAACCTGGTTGATTGTTTTGTTGTGAAAGGCAAGTTTTTCTAATCTCTCAGAATCGCTTCCCAATTCTGCCAATTGATCTTGAATGTTGTCTACATAATATTTGAAGTACTCTAGACTATTATAGTTCAATGAGAAAAGAAGGGTTTGAATTTCTTTTTCGTCCAAACCATTGTCCTGATTGCTTCTAACTAGGTCAGTAATTGAATCGATCAGGAGTTCCGTATACTCGATTTTCCGATACGTAATTCCTTCCTGTCCTTGAAACTCACTTACATCCTTGAGACATATTGTAATCAGATCATTTTCATTTATTCTATTGTAGTTTCGGACTTCGCTGCACTTGTTCTCAATGCTCTTCAGCACCTTCTCTTTATCCGGTTCTGGTACTTTAATATCAAGGCTATAATATTCGGAAAAGCTTTTTCTAATCGTAGTGAGGATGTCCTCCAATTGATCATAAAGAAAGAATGTTTCACTAGACAACCGTGAATGATTGCTCGCACCCTTTGCTTTTTCACTTCTCGAAATTTCAAATAGTTCGTCAATCAATAAAATGAGACGATGCTGGTGGTACTGGACGTAATGCGATCTTTGCTGACTATTCTCCAATTGCCAAACACAAAAGGTAAAAGATTTCTTTATTCTCTTGCACTCAGCGGCAACAGCATTTCTGATTTGCGTAAATGGCTCATCAAAAGCCTTGTTTGATTTGCCTGCGGAATCAATTGCACTTCTAATCAGGGATTCGATATTTTTGAATTCATATTCCAATTGTCGCTCCGTTTCATGCTTGTTGTAGCCAAATAGTTAGACAGGGATACAAATTTTTCGAAACGGCCAGTCCTATGCAATAGGATAAATCCTGTAATTGAGTACATATTTCTATGTAGATTCTCTGTTTGTGAATAAGTTTTGGGTATTTTCTAAGCTTGCGCGAGTATAAAGTCTTGTTGATGCAGCTTGTTGATTAATTCCACCTTGTTAGTTGCCGAGGTCTTGGCAAATATATTGGAGACATGCTTGGCAACAGTTTTTTCAGAAATGTTGAGGGTATAGGCAATAAGCTTGTAGGATTGACCCTTAATAATTTGGTTCGCAATTTCGATTTCCCTATTGGTAAGGTTAAACCTTCCACAATTGCTTTCTATCAGACGTTCAACACTCTCACCAGATTTAAGAAGCATGAGGTACTCTTTTCTCGATTTATATATTGACGACTTTATGTAAACAATTGTCATGATCAGAAACCCAGAATTGGTGAGAGAGTGCTCCAATAATTGAAAGTCACCAAAGAAAACTATGATCGGAAGTGTGACCCAGCATAGTAACGCAACATAAGCGGCAAGCACTAACTGAAATTTTATTCTATCTGAATACGCCTTCACTCGAAATTTGAATACGAATGCTCTAGTAGTAGCAATGATGAAGGCAATCCCATATAAAAAAGGTATAACAACGGTGAGTTTTCGGCTAATAACTAAATCGCCTGTGATATAATAGGGTACAACAAAAAGAAACAGGAATGGAGCAAAAAGAAAAATTAGAGATCCGAATGTAGCAAAAAATTCCAGGAGCTTAAGATCGAAAGCCTTATAGTAGTAATATACAAAATACATCGAGGTAGAAAAGGCAATGAGGTAAGCCGCAACATTCTGAATGCTAATAGGAATGGGAATGTTGTTGTCTGGAAACAAGCCACTGGTTATATTATAAAGGATGAATGAAATGAGAAGAATCAGGTAGAGAAGCCTCTTATGATCATTCGGCCGCTCGAGAAAATAAATGACCTGAAAGAAAAGTGCAGCTATTTCGAACGCAGTTATCGCGAAGGTTACGAGGTGCATTTGTGTTCCCATGAAGTTCATAATAGAACAAAGATTATTATGTCAACCATTCTCAACTTGAATACTGGTCACCCTCCGAAGCATATATATAGTATAAGAGAGATTGAACGTTTTAAAAATTTCAAAACCATACTTTGTGTACCATGCTATGTTTCTATTAACAGAGGTTTCAAGATAGATTGGTCTACCTTGTATTTCAGATTCTTTAATAATTTCCTCCAGGAGTTTGCTTCCACTCCCTTTGTCTTGTAATTCCGGGGACACTCCAATGTACCAGAGATAGATGAATTGCTCTTTTGGATGAAAAGATTTGATCATTGACTCTCGATTTAGTACTTGGCCTACTCGGGTCAATCCTATGGCAGAAAGTGCGAGTTTTACATCCCACAGAAGGGCTGTCAGTGATAGTCGTTTTTTGTCTGGGTAAAGTACTAATGCACAAGCCTGATCATCGTCAGCTATCCAAACATCACCAAATGCAAAACATATATTGAAAGAATAATCAATGAGCTCACGAATTCTTTCCTGCCTTTTTCCGTCTTGCTTAACAACATAGTTAACACTTTTGTTGTCATCAAATGACTCCGAAAGAATTTTTACCACCAAGTCCCTATGATCCACTGTTCCCCGCTGCATCTCAATAAGATAAATAAAAGACTTACGTAGTTGAAGCTAACTGAAGCGCTGTTTTGGTCTTACATCATAAATGAGGGATGTAAGTTTTTAATTAAAATTGCAGAGTAGACTCAGGTTTATATTTTCTAATAGTTTGAAAATCTTGCATATGAATCTATTTCTTAGTGAGCTTTTTTACACGTTCGATTTCAGAATATGTAAGTTTGTCTTTGAGTTTTCTCATATCAGCACTTACTTTCTTTTGTACAATTTTTCCATAAATCTGCGTGGTTCGGATATCTGTATGCCCCAATAGCTCCATTGCCGTCTCCATTGGCACATCATTGATCAGAAGAACTGTTGTTGCAAAAGTATGCCGTGCTGTGTGCGTGGTTAGCTTCTTTTTAATAGCGCACAAGTCAGCAATCTCTTTTAGATAGGCATTATACCTTTGATTACTATTCATCGGCAGTAGCTTATTGTTGGCTTTACAGTAGTCATGCTTTCTATATTTCTCAATAATCTCCAAAGGAATTGGAAGCAATGGAACGTTCTCCGTTGTATCCGTTTTGATTCTGTTACGGATAATCCATTTTTCACCGTCTATTCCAATCGCAATATCATCAGGAGTCAAGGCTTCTGCATCTGAATAAGCATAACCCGTATAGCAACTGAAAAGATAACAGTCTCTAACCTCTTCAAGTCGTTTAATGGTGAACTCCTTTTTATATAATGCATCAAGTTCATCCTGATCGAGAAACTCTCGTTTGACTTTCTTGTAAGAACACTGGAAATGTTCAAATGGACTGGAAGGTATGTATTCCAGCATTGCGCCATATTTCATGACCTGCTTCAAATCTTTGGCATACTTCATCGAAGTATTGTGCCCGATCTTTTCTACAGTGCGCAAGTAGTGTTCGAACTCTACAATGAAGTTCAATTTCAATTCTTCGAGGATAATGTCTGACCTCTTGAACTTATACTTGACAAACGCTTGGCATTTTCCATAAAGTATTTCGAAACGTTTGTGCCGACCTTCCGAAAGGTCATCAATTTCCTTTCGTTCTGTAAGTTGCTGATTGAACTGTTTGAAAAGTTGAAGAAATGTTTTCTTGATTTCCTTAACACCCTTGTAACTGTTTTTAACATCATCAGCCGTAACAAAATCCTTGGTTGAGAGAAGTATGTTGTAGTGTCTGAGGATGTCCGCTTTGACAAGTGTTAGATAGTCATTGATTGATCTTGACTCACTAAACTTATCCAACACCTTGCTGTTTTCAGCATCCCAAAATTTGGGATAAATCTGTTTTTGTGTTGAGCACTCAGCGCGCTTGCCATCAACAGTGATCCTTACCCAAATTGGAGCAAGACCCTGTTTAGTTGTCTTGGCTTTGTGAAGCCAGAAGAGAATTGAGAATGTTTGATTTAAGTTCATTGCCATATTGTTTTTAGGTAACCGAACTCGTGTCTTTTGACGGCAAATGAATCAAATCACGATTGGTGCAGAATGTTGCTGTTCAACATCTTACAACACCCTCGGTTACCTAATAACGGAAAAGGACTAGGTAACCGAATAGGTAACCTAACGGTTGGATTTCAATGTTACTTTTTGGTTGGTGTAAAATAAAAAAACCGCCCAGAAATTGATTCTGAGCGGTTTTAGTTTCGGATGGTGATCCCGTTGTGATCCCGCTGGGATTCGAACCCAGGACCCATACATTAAAAGTGTATTGCTCTACCAGCTGAGCTACGGAATCATTAAATCTTGTCTAAATTGCGGTCTTTTCCGTAATTGAGGTCGCAAAGGTAGTAGGATATGAAAAATATACAAACCCCATTTTTAAAAATTCTTCTTATATGTGCTGCTATTTTTTCGAGTCAGTTTGTACGTGCTGATTATGTGCCAGCACAACTGAGCCGGGGTGATTCATTATTCGCAAAAAAACAATACACCCAATCCTTTGAACTCTATCAAGGGTTGCTGCAAAGTGGCCGATACTCACCTGCTATGTTGCTCAAAATGGCATACATACAAGAAGGTCTTGGCAGTATTAGTCTATCGCTTTATTATTTAAATCTTTATTACCTGGCCAGTGGCGATGAGCAAGCACTCACCAAAATGGAGGAGCTTGCCGAAAAAAATAAACTACAGGGATATGAGAATACGGAGACTGCACGCATCTTCTACCTGATTAAAAAATACAATTATTATTTCTCAGCAGTATTAGCGGCACTAGTTGTTATGTTAGTAGCCTTTCAATACAAACGGAAAAGAAATGAATCAAGCACAAAAGCTTTCGCAATTCCAATTGTATTGGTTATTGTTCTGCTCGCCATTCAAGTTAATATATCGTACGAATCTCCTACTGCCATTGTAACAAACTCAAATACATACTTAATGAGTGGACCTTCGGCAGGAGCCAATGTAGTGAGCCTGATAAAAGAAGGTCACAAGTTGAAAATCAAAGACAAAAAAGATGTGTGGTTAAAAGTAGAGTGGGGTGATAAAGATGTTTATATAAAAGAACAACAAGTGCTGCCTGTCATTCTTTAAAACCGAATCGATAGCGATCCTCTATATTCTTTGTTGGTGTACTTGACCACATAGTAATAAACCCCGGCAGCCTGATCGGGTGCGTACCATCTAAAATTTCGTTCTCCACTTTTAAAAACCTGACCACCCCAGCGGTTATACACAAACACCGATTCAAATCGACTCACACAATTATCCGGTGGAAGAGAAATTTGTACATCCGGATTTGTAGCAGGATCGCATGGAATAATACCTTCCAACGCAAAGTAATCGTTGCATCCATCTCCATTGGGAGTAAACACATTGGGTGGCAAAAATTCATTTTCGCCACTTTTAATATCACTTATCTTCACAGTAACTGAAACCGTATCGGCTTTACTACTAAAGCAGCGATCATCTGTAAGTTTAAATTTAAACGTATAAGTATTTTCGTAAATACTATTCTTGAAAATAGAGCAATCGGGTGTCCACGTGAATTGAGTCTCTACTTTGCCTTTTCCCTCCACAGCAGTAAATGTATAATTCTCAGGTTTCTCAGAGCCAGTCGCATCAGTTAATGTAAGTGAAAGCAAATCTTGTTCTGGAGCAACATCTGCATCAACACCTCTTAATAAAAACTCAATTGGTTCACCCAATACAAACTCAACTGTATTATCATTGACCACTTCATTACCTTGAAGAATGGTAAGTTGAGGCTGTGCATTAAGAGGCGGAAGAATGGTTACCTGCACATCTACTGTATCGGCTTTATAAAAGCGACATTTGTTTGCATTATCAACAACAATAAACTGAAAGGTAAACTTGCTTTTCTTCTTCAGATCGATTTTAGCACATTGAATATCCCACTGAAAACGAGAAGTAACAGTACCATTTCCCGATGCAACAGGAAATGAAATACCAAACAAACTCAAAGAGTCGCGCTGCTTTACATCAAGCACCAGCAAATCATTATCAACCAAGTCGCTGCCTGTTACATTAAAGGCAAGCATTTCGTTTACTCTGCGTTGCAAGTTAAGTACTCTTCGCTCTTGCGGATCGCTGGTTAAATCTGTATCAATGGTTGGGCTAGCATTGCCCGGAAGGATAACAGCAAAATTAAAAGTAGCCATTACCGGATCTCCAAAATCACACGGATCTTTATCATTCGCAATTATTTTTACCTGAAAGCTAGTTCGGTTAGTAAAGTCATAAATGTTACAAAAAGCATCCCACCGGATTTTTCCTTTTACCACTCCGTTAACGGGAGGGCTTTCAAATTCAATTTTAATTCCGGCATCGGCCAATACAAATCCATTCGTTACAATGGAAACCAACAACTCATCAACATCATCATCACGAATTTCAAATGCCTTTTCATAAAATCCACCTTCTTGCAAGATGATTGTTTCATTCAACGTTAAAGGAGTTACATGATCAACCGGATTGACATAATAAGGATTAGTATTTAGCGGAGGTTCTACATTGACTGCAATCTTGAGTGTATCGGTTAATGGTAAGCTACACGCATCATCAAACGCAATGATGCCAATTTGGTAAGGGCCACCTTCAATATAGGGGCATCGCGGAAAGCAAATGGTAAAATCCTTTGTGGTTCCATTTAACAATGTAGTGGATGTAACTTCAGGAAGAACTTCACTGAGATTCTTTTTGAAAAAATTGAGTGCTACCGCCCTAATAGAAATCTTCTCACTAAAATTATCTTCTGGTTTGCTGGCATCAGGATCAGAAACCCGCACCTGAATACACCGATCTTCATCTGTTACTGAGTTAGTAAAACTGATGCTCATGTTTTCACTATACGTAAACGAAGCATCGGTTAATTTCTTTCCAGTGATTTGAGGAGGCTCCGCTTGTGGGCATGCATCTACTACCAGCATTTGAAAATCGCGCCTGCTCTCTCCTATTTTTTCACCCGCTCTATACTCATCAATCTTAACCGCAAAAACAAAAAGTCCTTGCGTTTGTGGGGTGGCTGTAAGTAATCCTTCTCTACTTATTTTTAAATCAGGACTACCATTGATAATTCTTGAAAGTCCATAACCAGGACGCCAAACTACTTGCGGATATGGGCCTGGAGAAGGATTGGGAAGGGCAACTTGCGAAGTTGTATTTAATGGAGTTACCAGCGAATAGACCAGCGAATCTTCATCATCATCCACACCAGCAAAGTCAACATAATATGGTCGAAATGGGCAAGCGAAATCATTAAGCGGTGGAAACAGGCGTGGTGATGAGTTAAGAAAGGGCTGTCCTTCTTTTACGACAGGAGGAAATTCCAAATAAAAAGTTTGTCCCGCTGAAACATTGGTACCACTCGGTTGCTGACTATAAATATTGGTGATTGTGTAATTCCGACAACAACGTTCCCAAACCACAAAATATCCCTCAGGGTCATTATAAATGGTGGGAGAGAGAACCAGTGTAGAGGTATAAACTAATTTAGTTGTAACAATTTCGCCATTTGAGCACGTTGGTTGTGTATACGGCACGTTCGATTCATTACTTAACGGCAGAAATACAGAACCCATCAAGGCCTTATCTCTTTTCCGATAGATGGTTACAGTAGCATTAGGATCTTTTGCACCCGGAGCTCCATTGATTTGATCAAAGTAAATAATGAGATTAAGGCGATAGGTGCTCCCTGAAAGATGAATCAACTCAAACTCACCACCCACAATATGCGAGGCAACGAGCGGAAAAGAAATAAGCAACAACAGCGTTAAAAGAAATCGTTTCATCACAGGCATCCAATCACGAAAGATAGCCAATTCAAATCAGTGCTTAAAACCCCCCATATTTCAGTAATTTCGCAGCCAAGATTACGTTTTTAATGAAAAAAGGGGACTTATTAGATAACATCGAAATCGAAACGATGGCCGCGGAAGGCAAGTGTATTGCTAAGGTAGATGGATTGGTGTTGTTTCTTCAAGGCGGTGCACCCGGAGATACTGTGCAGGTGCAATTGACAAAAATCAAAAGCAATTTTTTAGAAGGTAAGGTGACTTCTATTCAAAAACGTTCTCCGCTCCGCACCGAACCTTTTTGCGAGCACTTTGGCACCTGTGGTGGTTGTTCGTGGCAACACATTAACTACGAAACTCAATTAAAGTATAAACAACAACAGGTTATTGATAATCTTGAGCGGTTGGGTGGTTTACAATTACCTGCTATCACTCCCATTCTCGCATCAAAAAAAATAAATTATTACCGCAACAAGCTCGACTACACGTTTACATCCAATCGCTGGCTCACCAAAGATGAACTTAACAAAGCCATAGAAGAAAGTCGCTTTGAAGTAGGATTAGGATATCACATTCCAAAAATGTTTGATCGTGTGTTTGATGTTGCTAATTGTTATTTACAACCCGAACCCTCCAACGCTATTCGCCTGCTGGCAAAAAAGACTGCTGTAGAAAATGAAATTCCTTTTTTTGATTTGCGCAGGCAAACAGGATTTCTACGCACACTCACCATTCGTTCTTCTAATATTGGTGAAGTGATGATCATCTTACAGGTGACATCCAATGAAAAGAACTGGATCGAAAAGATGTTGAAAACATTAACCGATGCGTTTCCGCAAATTACTTCGGCCAACTACATCATCAACAATAAAAAGAACGACACGTTTGCTGATTTGGATGTAATCTGTTGGAAGGGCAATCCTTACATCACCGAACAAATGAGTAAACCCGATGGAAGCGGCCTTCCTGCCGGAGCTTCAGCAAAGGCAGGAACGCTTCAGTTTCGCGTGGGTCCTAAATCATTTTATCAAACTAATTCTGATCAAGCCTACGAACTTTATAAAGTAGCCTGGCAAATGGCTGAACTAACAGGTGACGAACATGTGTATGATCTTTATACCGGCACAGGCACCATTGCTAATTTTGTAGCGAGTCATGCAAAAAAAGTAATTGGCTTAGAATATGTAGCTGCCGCGATTGAAGATGCCAAAGCAAATTCAAAACTCAACAACATTACTAACACTGAGTTTTACGCAGGTGACATGAAAGATTTACTGACAGATGATTTTCTTTCGCAGCATGGAAAGCCCGACACTATAATAACAGACCCGCCCCGGGCCGGTATGCACGAAGATGTGACAAACATGCTTTTAAAAGTTGCGCCCAAACGAATTGTATATGTGAGTTGCAATGCCGCCACGCAAGCACGCGATTTAAAAATACTCGCTGAAAAGTATCACATCACAGCTGTACAAGCCGTTGATATGTTCCCGCAAACTACTCATGTGGAGAATGTAGCGCGATTGGATCTCATTTAGCTAATAGGCTCGCTAAATATATTTATAGGATGAGTGCAACCTTTACAGGTTTCTCAAGTACCTTCTATAAAACTGAAAGCCATGAAATCATTGAATCAAAAAACATCGCTGCTGCTATTTGTACTGCTTTCAACCGGAATCTTTACAGCTTTTGGCCAGCAAGTAACCAAAACGTTCACGGGCATTAAGAAAATCAACCTCTCAACATCGTCAGGGAGTTGTCAGTTAGTAAAAGGTTCCTCTGCCGAGGTGCAGGTTAAAGTAACGCACACCTTTTCATCTGATGAATATAAAACGTTGATGGAATAAGAGGGCAGCACGTTAATACTGAAAGAAGACTTTTCAAAAAGAGGATCGTATTCAGGAGAATCTTCCTGGGTGCTAACCATTCCTGAAAATCTCGACATCAAGTTTTCTACCGGCTCAGGAAGTTTAGAAATCAATGATCTTACGGTTAATATTAATTCTAATTCCGGATCGGGCGATTATGATTTGAACAATGTGAAAGGAGAATCTAAAGTAAATACAGGATCAGGTGACATTACGATAGCTGGGTATAAGGGCGATCTTAATATAAATGCGGGATCGGGTGATATTCAAATCAAGCAAGGTGAAGGAGATTTTAAAGCCAATACCGGATCTGGAAATATAAAATTTTATGCTGTTCAGGGAGCAATGTCTCTCAATGTTGGAAGTGGTAATATTTCGGCAAACGAAATTGTTTTAAAAGGCAAAAGCATGTTCAATACCGGATCAGGTGATGCATCTGTAGTATTAGCATCTTCTCCTGAATATAATATCTCTGTTAATAGTGGTTCTGGAGATGCTACGCTCGATTTCAATAAGAATAAAATGGATGGCACTCTTATCATGACTGCTAACAAGAAGAATGGAAAAATTACTGCCCCTCTTTCATTCGATAAAACTGAAGAACTGGATGAGGATAACAATCAGGTTCGAATTCGTAAAACAGCCAAATTGGGAGAGAAGGATATCCAGATCAAAGTAAGCACGGGTTCAGGCACTGCAGAGGTGAAGAAATAATCTGGAAAAAGAACCCCACTCCATATAAAACATAGAATCAAAAATATTTAGTATTAATACTAAATATTTTAGTATAATTGCTCCTGTGATCAATAGAAGCATTATACATATGGATTTGGACGCGTTTTTTGTGTCGGTAGAACGTACAAAAAGCACGAAACTTAATGGCATTCCGCTAATAATAGGCGGCAGTAGCAGGCGCGGAGTAGTAGCAGCTTGTAGCTACGAAGCACGAAAATTCGGAGTCCATTCGGCCATGCCCATGTACCTAGCCATGCAGCTTTGCCCCGATGCAAAAGTGATCTCGGGCGACATGGAAGCCTACAGCCAATTCTCACACCTCGTTACAGAAATCATTGCCGACAAAGCACCTGCTTTTGAAAAAGCTTCTATCGATGAATTTTATATCGATGCCACGGGCATGGATCGTTTTTTCGGCAGTTATAAATGGGCTATTGAGCTTCAGAAAAAAATAGAGAAAGAGAGCAAGCTTCCAATCTCCATGGCGCTTTCTGTAAACAAACTCGTTTCGAAAGTGGCGACAGCAGAATTTAAGCCTAACGCACAAAAACAAATTGTTGCCGGTGATGAAAAGAATTTTCTTGGTCCACTAGCCATTGATAAAATTCCAATGGTTGGTAAACAAACCGCCTCCTTTCTATATGATATGGGCGTGCGCACCGTGGCTACCTTACGGGAAATGCCCCAACAATTTTTGATTAGTGCATTTGGTAAAAATGGAATCAGTCTGTGGAACAAAGCGCATGGCATTGATGATTCTCCGGTGGTTTCTTACAGTGAACAAAAATCAATTTCTACTGAATCTACTTTCGATCAAGATACGATTGATGTAAAGCGATTGAAATCAATTCTGATTGCCATGGTAGAAAAAGTCGCGTTTCAACTACGCGAACAAAAAAAACTTACCTCATGCATTGCTGTAAAAATTCGGTATTCAAATTTTGATACGGAGAGCAAGCAGATTCATGTTCCCTACACGTCTTCTGATTATACCATCCTTCGGGTTGTGCAAGAACTATTTGACAAACTCTATAATCGAAGAATGTTAATCCGGCTGGTGGGCGTGCGCCTCAGCAACCTCGTTCATGGCAATCATCAAATCAGCTTGTTTGATGATACGGTAGAAGATATTAATCTCTATGAAGCCATGGACTTTATTAAACACAAACATGGTGTAGAAAAATTAATTCGAGCCACCACGCTGGATGTAAACAAACGCGTGCGCATGGAGATGAATATGTTTAAAGGCAAGGTGACAAAGAATTTGATGAATTAACCTCGGTCTGTGTCCCCACAGACCGAGGAGATTACAAATTGATAAAAAATTGAATTATTTATTTATGAATATCTCAACCATGGAAAAGTTTTGCATTAACAGGTTCTTCTTCACCATCATTCCTTCTCAGCCCGTTCAGACTTTTGTTTCGGATTTAAAAAAGCAAGTGCGCGAAGTTCTTGGACATGGATTTCAAGATGAATTTTCTCCATCACACATCTCGCTATTTAAATACACGAACTTTAAAACAGAAAGCTATTTATATGATACCGACTGGCTTGCTTCTGCCTTACTGCCGCTCGAGATATACGTAAATGGGGTAGGTATATTTAAGCATGGAGCTAATAAAACAATCTATCTCCAAATAGAATATAAAACTCCTGCCTCAGAATTGGCAAATGTTTTAGGTGGCGAAAGTATAATCCCACACATCATAATCGCCAGAAATCTCACACCTAGTGATTTCATCAAAGCATGGGAATGTTTGCAAAATAGTTCATACGGGAATTACTTTCGATGCACTACTGTAACCGTTTTAAAAAAAGAACCCAATCGTTGGAATAGATCTTTGGAATTACCATTGGATACGTTAGATCAAGCCTACGAGGCTGATATCCTAATTTGTAGTCATTAATTCATTTCAAAATTGATCGACACATCAACTTATGTATCTCAACTGCCACACTGGCTTCAGCTTCAAATACGGCACCTTGCCTATCAAAACGCTTTTTGAAGAAGCTAAACGTTGTGGAATTCATAAACTCGCGCTTACCGAAATTAACAATGTCTCTTCTTACCTGGAGATGTTACGCATCTGCGAGGAAAATAAACCTGGCAAAGATGGATTGACTAAATATGGAAAAACTCCACACCTGCTTGATATCGCTGTGGGTGTTGAGTTCAGAAATGATCAGGATTTTTTGTTCATCGCTATTGCCAGAAATAATCGTGGGTTCGAAGCAATTAACCGTTTTTTATCGTATCACAATCGCGAAGGGAAAAGTTTTCCAGAACGAGCCCCCGAGTTTGATCAGGTTTTTATCATTTATCCGTTCGGTAAAATAGAACCCGATCAGTTAAAGGCATATGAATACATTGGCGTAAGTAAACCTGATTTAATATCATTTGCTCTTCATCCGCAACGCGAAGAATATGAATATAAATTTGTAGCGTTACATCCTATCACTCTTTTGCCCCCCGAAGAAAATAAAAAAGGAAAACTGATTTATCGGGATCATAACACACATCGTCTTCTTCGATGCATCGGTCAAAACACATTATTAAGTAAACTTCCCGAACAGTATCAGGCACGGAAAGAAGAATTCATGTTGCCCCAAAAGGATTTGGAAAAAGTATTCGAAAAATTTCCAGAACTAATCCGTAATGCAGAATCATTACTGAATCAATGTTTCACCGAATGTAAAATGGGTGAAGACAAAAACAAGAAGTTTTTTACTTCGGGGCCAGCCGAAGATATGAAGTACTTGCGAACCATTACAGCTCGAGGATATGCAAAACGATATGGTGATACTAAAACGATCTGGCAATCCCACATTGAAAAAGAACTTCGCATAATCTCACAAAAAGGATTTACCGCTTATTATCTGATTGCCTTCGATTTGATTCGCTTTGCCAAAAAGAATAATTATGATTTTGTAGGTCGTGGTAGTGGCGCCAACAGCACAGTAGCATATTGTCTGGATATAACCAATGTAGATCCTATCGAACTCAATCTATATTTCGAACGCTTTTTAAATGAAGAGCGTGTCACTCCTCCCGATTTTGATATTGACTTTTCCTGGGACAATCGCGATGCGATTTATGATTATCTCTTTACTAAGTATGGATACGATCACGTTTGCTTACTAGGCACTCATGTAACGTATAAAGGCAAATCCATCATCCGTGAATTGGGAAAAGTGTTTGGATTACCTAAAGAAGAAATTGATGCACTTGTAGAAGACCGAAAAGAAGAAATTGAACGCGATCACATTGCGCGAAAAGTAATGGGTTATGCTAATTACATCGTAAGTAAAGAACTTCCTGCTAATGTTTCTATTCATGCCGGTGGAGTGCTCATCACCGAAAAACCTATTTATGCGTATACCGCTACTGAGTTTCCCCCTAAAAGCTTACCGGTATCACAATTTGAAATGCATGCTGCTGAAGATTTCGGTATTTACAAATTTGATATTCTTAGTCAGCGCGGATTGGGTCACATCAAAGAAACCGTTAAACATGTAAAACGAAATAAAGGAATTGACATTGATGTGTATCAATTTAAAAAATTTAAAGATGATGAAAAAATTAAAAACCTTATGCGTAATAGTAAGGCGATGGGTTGCTTCTATGTTGAGTCACCCGCTATGCGCATGTTGCTGGAAAAATTACGGTGCGATGATTACCTAACATTAGTGGCCGCTAGTTCCATCATCCGCCCGGGTGTAGCCAGTTCAGGTATGATGAAGGCGTACATCGAACGGTTTCATATGACACGTAATAATATTAAATACGAATCCATCCATCCCATTATGGATGAACTGATGGCCGATACGTATGGTGTGATGGTGTATCAGGAAGATGTAATTAAAATAGCGCATCATTTTGGTGGACTTTCTCTTACCGAAGCTGATGTGCTGCGCAGAGGCATGTCAGGTAAGTATCGATCGCGCGAAGAGTTTCAACGTGTGCGTGATAAGTTTTTTGAAAACTGTGAAGAAAAAAAATATCCACAGAACATTACCAATCGTGTTTGGTTTGAAATTGAAAGTTTTGCCGGCTACTCCTTTGCCAAAGGACACTCGGCCAGTTATGCCGTAGAGAGTTATCAGAGTTTATTCTTGAAAGCACATTACCCCTTAGAGTTTATGGTGGGTGTAATTAATAACTTTGGTGGCTTCTATCGCACCGAATTTTATTTTCATGAAGCCCGAATGAATGGAGCCAGGATTGAAGCCCCATGTGTCAATAATAGCGAGCATCTTACCACAATTTATGACGATACTATTTACATCGGGTTCATTCACCTAAAAAGTCTGGAAACAAAAATCGCACAACACATTTCGCTTGAGCGACAAAAGAACGGTGCCTATAAAAGCTTAGATAATTTTCTAAGACGTACTCCGGGTATCGGGTTGGAACAACTACGCATTCTTATCCGTCTCGGCTCTTTTCGCTTCACCGGAAAAACAAAGCAACAACTATTATGGGAGTCAATGTTATTTCTAAGCAACTCCAGAACTAAACCGACTACTACCGTAGAGTTGTTTGATACAGAACCCAAAGAATATCCGTTACCCGAATTAAAACGAAATGCGCAAGAAGATGCCTTTGATGAAATTGAGCTGCTCGGATTTCCGCTCTGCAATCCATTTGATCTGCTGGCTACTCATGATTTTGGTGATACTACATCAAAAGAACTCTCTAAAAAGAAAGGTCAACAAGTACACATAGTTGGTTATATCATTACTACCAAAGATGCCTCCACCATGAAGACAAAAGAACACATGGCATTCGGTACGTTCTACGATTTACATGGTGAAGTATTCGATACGGTACACTTTCCAAGCTCAGCGCGACAGTTTCCATTCCGTGGTCGCGGGTTTTATGACTTGAAAGGAAAAGTGATTGAAGACTTTGGCGTTTACTCCATCGATGTACACTGGATGAACAAACTACCGATGGTTAGCAAGCGTGCCGATGATGCTTTCGCGGAGGTAGTTCTTAATACATTAGCTTGAACTTTAAGAAGCAATTTTGAATTGATATATAAAGAAGCGATTTTAGAGGGATCAAATTTTTATAAAAATGGTTATTGAACGAACAAAAAATGAGGTAATAATTAGACTTCCATCTTATATCGATACAGACGGGCTTCAGGATATCATCAATTATTTGACTTACAAGGAAGCCACAGATAAATCTCAGGCCAAACAGGAAGATGTAGATAAACTTTCAAAGCAAATAAAGAAAGGCTGGTGGAGTAAAAATCGTAAGAGATTTATCAAGTGAAACTGATTGTTGACTCCAATATTATTTTTAGTGCCCTTTTAAAAACACGAAGTACTTTCGGTCAAATAATTTTTAACTCCTCTGAGATTTTTGAATTCTACAGTCCAAACAGAATGAGGACAGAGATCCGATCTCACTGGAATAAGTTGAAAAAAATTTCAAATCTTTCCGATGATCAACTTGAAACTTCGTTCAATTCACTTCTATCAAAAATTTCTTTTATAAACGAAGAGTTAATTTCACAAAAAATTTGGGAGGATTCTGAGAAGATACTGCATGAAGTAGATTTAGATGATATTGATTTTGTTGCTCTGACAAAATCAATCAAGGGAAAATTATGGACTGGAGATAAGGTTCTTTATCATGGCCTGAAAAATAATGGATTTAGAAATGTCTTAACTACAGCAGATGTCTTAAAAATTTGGTTGAGAAAAAAGAAAGTGACCAAGTAGAACTTTCTTCCTCGTCCATTTAAACAACTAAACAATGCGCCAGCAATTACTAAACGAAGGAGCCAACGAACTTAGTTACGAAATTCGAGAGATCGTAAAAAAGGCCGAGCAAATAAGAAACCTTGGAAAAGAAATCTATTGGGAAAACATTGGTGACCCCATTCAAAAAAATCACAAACTACCTGAATGGATTAAAAAAATCATTGCAGACTTATCCCTGCAAAATGAAACGTACAGCTATTGTCCCAGCAAAGGAATTTTAGACACCAGAAAATTTTTGGCAGAACAAACCAATCAATTAAACGGAGCACAAATAACACCCGATGATATTTGCTTCTTCAATGGCCTTGGCGATGCAATTGCCAAGGTCTATCAATACATCACACTTACATCTCGAGTGATTGGCCCCTCGCCCGCTTACTCAACGCACTCCAGTGCCGAAGCAGCACATGCAGGTCACGAACCATTAACTTATAAACTTGATCCAAACAACAAATGGTATCCTGATCTTGATGACCTTTATAACAAAGTAAAGTACAATCCCAATGTAGTGGGTATCCTTATCATTAATCCCGATAATCCTACTGGTATGGTATATCCGCTTGAAACTCTCAAACGCTTTGTAGAAATCGCGAAAGAGTTTAAACTCTTTTTGATTTGTGACGAGATTTACATCAACATCACATACAACGGAGTACAAGCCTATTCATTGGCCGAAGTGATTGACGATGTGCCGGGTATTTCTATGAAAGGAATTTCAAAGGAACTCCCCTGGCCGGGTGCCCGCTGTGGCTGGATGGAATACTACAATCGCGATAAAGATGAAGACTTCAACCGGTTTTGTCAGGCGTTGGATAATGCCAAGATGATTGAAGTGTGTTCAACCAAACTTCCACAGCTTGCAATTCCAAAAATTTTAGGTGACCCTCGATTTAAAATCTATCGCGAAGAAACCAATCAGAATATTGGGAGACGCAGTAAACTTATTGCTGATATTTTGCGTACGGTTCCTCAACTAACCTTTAACGAAACATTTGGTGCATTTTATAATACCATCATTTTCCGCGATGGTACATTAAAAGAAAATCAGAAAATAAAAATTGAAGACTCACGCATCAGCGCACTTGTTGAAAAGTGGGTGGATCAAGACATCCCGCATGATAAGCGGTTTGTATATTATCTCTTAGGCGCAAAAGGAGTTTGTGTAGTTCCCATCTCTTCTTTCTGTTCAGAACTTCAAGGCTTTCGGGTTACACTTCTTGAAGAAAATGAAGAGAGTTTAGTCAAAACTTTCACTGCTATTCGCGATGGCATTCAAGAGTATCTTTCATCGAATTGATTTACCTAACATTCGTTAAATGAGGCACTTAAAAACTTTTTTCCTCGTTTTCGTTGAATGTCACTACAAAATTCTCCAAACTTGTATCGCAGCACAAGATTATTAATAATGAACAAAGTGAAGTCAGATATAATCAATAGCAACCTGATCCAATCGATCAGTGCGCTTGTGCTCATTAACGTCATTATTCTCCGAAAACCGGGGCTGTGACGATTTTGTGAAAAAAATTGTGAACCGCCCCGATAACCCGGGGCGGTTTTGTTTTATAGTAATAACTGCAAACTAACGATTGTTCTAATTTTTATATGTACTACAACGAAAACACGATTCTCTTCCTTGACGGAAAGTTTGTAAAAGCAAAAGACGCCACTACGGATTTATTCGGTCAAACCATGCACTATGGGTATGGAGCTTTTGAAGGCATCCGCGCTTATCAAACTATTAATGGCGTTAAAATCTTTAAAGCCTACGAACATTTTGATCGACTAAAAAGAAGCTGTGAATTAATAGGTATTCCATTTCAGTACGATGTTGAAGAGCTTACTCAAATTTCATATCAGGTTCTTAAAAGAAACAATCTAAAAGACGCCTACATCCGGCCGCTTGTCTCTTGCGGACCCAACATGTCATTATCTGCTCCAACTAGTGTATCACTAATGATTGCTGCCTGGGAATGGAAAAATTATTTTGACGATCAATCATTGAAGATTTGTGTTTCTACTTTTCAACGACCAAACCCTAAGTCGGTAAGAATGGAAGCAAAAGCATGTGGCCATTATGTAAACTCGATTATGGCAACTAACGAAGCGAAGCAACGTGGCTTCGATGAAGCATTGATGTTGGACATGAATGGATTTGTTGCTGAAGGACCTGGTGCCAATTTCTTTTATGAAAAAGATGGTGTCCTATATACACCGCCACTTGGAAACATTCTTCCTGGCATTACCCGCCAAACTGTTTTGGAAATTTGCAGAGAGATGGATTTACCAGTCGAAGAAAAGTTTTTCCGACCTGAAGAATTATTTGAAGCAGATAGTGCTTTTTTCTGTGGTACTGCTGCTGAGGTTATTAATATCGATTCGATAGAAGGACAAGCATTTAGTAAACCCTGGAAACAATCAATGGGTGCTATTGTGCAAGAGGCCTACAAGTGCATTGTCTTAGATAAGAGTTATTCATACGTGATTGTATAGTTAATGGAACTAAATAAATATAGCAAGACCATCACACAAGACATGACCCTGCCCGCCTCGCAAGCCATGTTGTATGGAATAGGGCTAACCGAACAAGATTTAAAAAAAGCACAGGTTGGGATTGTTAGTACTGGTTTTGATGGCAACACGTGTAACATGCATTTGAATGCATTGGCGAGTGAAGTAAAGCAGGCCGTTTGGGATCAGGAATTAGTGGGATTAATTTTCCATACGATAGGTGTTAGTGATGGTATTAGTAATGGTACAGATGGCATGCGCTACTCATTGGTAAGCCGTGAAGTAATTGCCGACTCTATTGAAACCGTATGTGGTGCTCAATATTATGATGGTTTGATTGCCGTTGTTGGTTGTGATAAAAATATGCCCGGATCGCTGATGGCAATGGGTCGTCTTAATAGACCAGCCATCATGGTTTATGGCGGTACAATTGCCGGTGGACATTATAAAGGTCGTGAGTTAAACATCATTTCTTCTTTTGAGGCACTTGGCGAAAAAATTCAAGGCAAACTTTCTGACGAAGATTATAAAGGCATCATACAAAACTCTTGTCCAGGTGCTGGCGCGTGTGGTGGTATGTATACTGCCAACACGATGGCTTCAGCTATTGAAGCGTTGGGAATGTCATTGCCCTACTCTGCTTCTAATCCCGCGCTAAGCAAAGAGAAATCTGCAGAGTGTACCGAAGCAAGCAAAGCAATTCGTTTACTACTGGAAAAAGATTTAAAACCACACGACATCATGACGTTGAAAGCATTTGAAAATGCAATCACAATCGTGATGGTTTTGGGTGGATCAACCAATGCCGTGTTGCATTTGATTGCAATGGCTAAAAGTGTAGGTGTAAAAATCACACAAGAAGATTTTCAACGCATTTCAGATAAGACTCCATTAATTGCTGATTTGAAACCCAGTGGAAAATATTTAATGGAAGCACTTCATAAAATTGGTGGTGTTCCTTCTGTGATGAAATATTTGTTACAGAATGGATACTTACATGGTGATTGTATTACAGTTACCGGAAAGACAATTGCCGAGAACGTTGCTTCCGCAAAGGATCTTGATTTTGAAAAGCAAGATGTTATTGTTCCTCTTGAAAAACCAATTAAGAAAACAGGTCACTTACAAATTCTATATGGCAACCTTGCCGAGAAGGGATCTGTTGCAAAAATTACTGGCAAAGAAGGCGAGCGATTTAAAGGAACAGCGCGTGTCTTCAATGGTGAATTTGAATTAGTAGATGGAATCAAATCCGGAAAAATAAAAGAAGGTGATATTGTAGTGATTCGTTACGTAGGACCGAAAGGTGCACCTGGTATGCCGGAGATGTTGAAGCCAACAAGTTTAATCATGGGTTCAGGCCTTGGTAAAAGTGTTGCACTAATTACCGATGGAAGATTTAGCGGTGGTTCACATGGTTTTGTTATTGGCCACATTACACCAGAAGCATTTGAAGGTGGGCTGATAGGCTTGGTAGAAGACAACGACTGGATAGAAATTGACATCAAGAAACACCAGATAAATTTATTATTAGACGAAAAGACTTTGGCGATCAGACGATCGCACTATAAAGCTCCTAAGTCGCGTGCTACAAGTGGAGTTTTATTTAAATATGCACAACACGTAAAAACAGCTGCTGATGGATGCGTTACTGACGAAGAGTGAGAAAAAAGGAACCTCGCCTGCAAAGGAGAAAATCAACGGATCGGAAGCACTGCTTCGTTGTCTTGTTGAAGAAAAGGTAGATCATATTTTTGGCTACCCAGGTGGAGCGATCATGCCTGTGTATGATGCGCTATACAATTATGCCGATAAACTCACACATTTATTAGTTCGCCACGAACAAGGTGCAATTCATGCGGCTCAAGGTTACGCTCGGGTTTCAGGAAAAACAGGTGTTGTATTTGCAACATCGGGGCCGGGCGCAACTAATTTAATTACTGGCCTTGCCGATGCCTTGATTGATTCAACTCCTGTTGTTTGTATTACAGGTCAGGTGTTCGCACACTTATTAGGCACCGATGCCTTTCAAGAAATTGATGTGATAAACACAACACTTCCTGTAACGAAGTGGAATGTGCAGGTTACGGAAGCAAAAGATATTGCCCCCGCTATCGCAAAAGCATTTTACATAGCAGCCAGTGGGCGGCCGGGGCCTGTGTTGGTAGACATCACCAAGAATGCACAAAATGAATTGACTGATGAATTTGAATATGAGCCGTGTAAGGCTGTGCGCACCTACAAACCAAAACCAGTTTTACAGAAAGAACAAGTAGAAGCTGCGGCAACTCTTATAAATAATGCAAAGCGGCCTTATATTTTAGCTGGCCAGGGAATTCTATTATCAGGAGCTACCAAGGAGCTAATTGCATTCTCTGAAAAAACCGGAATTCCAGTAGCAAGTACATTGCTTGGTTTAGGTGCATTTCCAACCAATCATCCAAATTATGTTGGCTACCTTGGCATGCACGGAAATTATGGACCCAATATAAATACTAACCAGTGTGATGTGTTGATTGCCGTGGGCATGCGCTTTGACGATCGCGTAACGGGCAACGTAAGTAAATACGCTAAACAGGCAAAAGTTGTTCACATAGAAATTGATAAAGCAGAAATCAATAAGATTATAAAAGCAGATGTAGAAGTACATGCCGATGCTAAAGAAGCCTTGTTAAATCTAAAAGATCTTTGCAAAGTCAATACCCACTCTGAATGGATTGAGAGTTTTAAACTCTTAAATCAGGAAGAATTTGAAAAAGTAGTGCAGAAGGAAATTGAAAATACCAACAGCTTAAAGATGGCTGAAGTGGTTCATATGCTATCGGAATTAACCAAGGGCGAAGCTGTAGTAGTGACTGATGTAGGTCAGCATCAAATGGTGACTTCCCGTTATTATAAATATAAAAATCCACGCACCAATATTACTTCAGGTGGCGCGGGCACGATGGGTTTTGCATTGCCGGCTGCCATGGGTGCAAAGATAGCGGCTCCAAATCAGCAAGTAATTGCGATTATCGGAGACGGTGGTTATCAGATGACAATTCAGGAATTGGGTACAATTATGCAATATAAAATCCCAGTAAAAATCCTTGTGTTGAACAACAACTTTTTAGGAATGGTAAGGCAATGGCAACAGCTATTTCACGGCAAACGCTATTCCTTTACAGAGATGGACAATCCGGATTTTGTAAAGATTGCCGATGCATATAAAATCCCTGGCGCTAAAGTGACCGAACAGAAAAATCTTGAAAGTGCGCTTAGAACAATGTTGGATTCAACAACCTCATACTTCCTCGAAGTGGTTGTAGAGAAAGAAGATAATGTGTTCCCAATGGTACCCGCTGGGGCGGGAGTAAGCGAAGTGATTTTAGAAATACCGAAAGGTAAATAGTAAGCATTAAGCAGAACGAAAAATGAAACAAGATTTCACATTAGAAATTGCTTCCGATAATAACTTCTCTATTCTTAACCGGATAGTGAATGTATTAAATCGCAGACGCGTGCGCATTAAAAAATTAATGGCTCATGAAAATGAAGACGATTTCCGGAAAGGCGGGGCGATCATTCTCGTTTTTACAACGCCCGATCTCATTGAAAAAATAAAACACCAATTGGAAAAATTAATAGAAGTAGAGTATGCAAACTACGTAAGTGGTAGCGCCTTTTATTACGAACGAAGTGAACAAATAGTAGATGTAGACTAGATAACTCAACCCTTATAATTATAACGAACAACTAAAAAAAAGAATATGGCTAAGATTAATTTTGGAGGAACAGTCGAAGAAGTAGTTACCCGTGAAGAGTTTCCAATGGAAAAAGCATTGGAAATCATGAAGAATGAAACGATTGCAATTATTGGATATGGCGTACAAGGTCCTGCGCAAGCCCTGAACTTGCGTGACAATGGATTCAACGTAATTGTTGGGCAACGTAAAGGTTCAAAAACCTGGGACAAGGCCGTTCAACACGGTTGGGTTCCTGGCGAAACATTATTTGAAATTGAAGAGGCTGTAAAAAAAGGAACTATTATTCAGTTTCTTCTTTCCGATGCAGGTCAGATAGCATTGTGGCCAACCATCAAACCATATATTACAAAAGGTAAGACCTTATATTTCTCTCACGGATTTGGAATCACATTCAAAGAGCAAACTGGCATTATTCCATCAGCAGATGTTGATGTTATTTTGGCAGCACCAAAAGGATCAGGTACTTCTGTTCGCAGGTTGTTCCTACAAGGCAAAGGTATCAATGCAAGTTTCGCAGTGTTTCAAGATGCTACCGGAAATGCAAAGACAAAAGCGATTGCATTAGGTATTGGAGTTGGAGCCGGATATTTGTTTGAGACTGATTTCAAAAAAGAAGTTTACTCTGACCTCACTGGTGAGCGCGGAACTTTAATGGGGGCTATTGCCGGAATTTTTGAAGCACAATATGAGGTGCTTCGTTCTAAAGGTCATTCACCATCAGAAGCATTTAACGAAACCGTTGAAGAGCTTACTCAATCGCTTATGCCATTGGTAGCAGAAAACGGTATGGATTGGATGTATGCTAATTGTTCTACTACTGCACAACGTGGTGCGCTTGATTGGAAAAAGAAATTCAAGGCTGCTACGTTACCTGTATTTAAGGAACTTTATGAAAGTGTAGCCAGTGGCGCGGAAGCAAAACGCACCATCGAAACGTGCAGCAAACCTGACTATCGCGAAAAGCTTGCTGAAGAATTAAAAGAAGTTCGTGAAAGCGAATTGTGGCAAGCGGGCGCAGCAGTTCGCGCGCTTCGTCCAGAAAAAGAGAAAGTTGAAGCAAGTATGATTAATTAAGCTCAATTGAAAGTTGACAATAAGACAGTTGACAAAATTTTGTCAACTGTCTTTGTTACCTGACAACTTAAACGCCATTATGATAAAATCTCAGAAATATACTATCGACATCAACGCAGCTTACGAAGTATTAAAATCCGTAGTACTTAAAACACCTTTACAATACCATAAGAAGCTGTCGGAAAAATTTGGTGCTGAGATTTATCTAAAACGTGAAGATCTTCAGGTGGTGCGTTCATACAAAATAAGAGGAGCATATAATCTGATCAACAGCCTGAATACTGAACAACGTAGTCATGGGGTAGTGTGTGCCAGTGCCGGAAACCATGCACAAGGGGTGGCTTTCTCTTGTAAAGTACTCAACATTAAAGGTGTGATCTACATGCCTGCAATTACACCCAAACAAAAAATTAATCAGGTAAAAATGTTTGGCGGTGATCTTATTGAGATCGTGTTAATTGGTGACACGTTTGATGAATGTCAGGATCATGCGTTGAAATATTCAGGGAAACACAACATGGAATTTATTCCACCATTCGATCATCAAAAAGTAATTGAGGGCCAGGGAACTGTCGGAAAAGAAATTCTAGACGAGCAATCAAATATTGATTACATCTTTTTACCTATTGGTGGTGGTGGACTGTGTGCTGGTGTGGGAAGTTATTTTCAAGTCTATTCACCAAAAACAAAAATAATTGGAGCCGAGCCGCTAGGAGCTCCATCCATGAAAGATGCTCTTAAAAAAGGAGAGCCTGTAGTACTAGATAAAATTCAACGCTTTGTGGATGGTGCTTCTGTTAAAAAAGTAGGCGACCTCACCTTCAGCATCTGTAAGGATTTTATTGCTGATATGTTACTTGTTCCTGAAGGAAAAGTAAGTTCAACGATTCTTCAATTATATAATGAAGACGCCATAGTGGCTGAACCAGCTGGTGCTTTGTCTATTGCAGCATTAGATCAGTATGCAGGTAAATTGAATGGAAAGAAAGTTGTATGCGTTTTGAGCGGTGGTAATAATGACATCGATCGCATGCAGGAAATAAAGGAGCGATCGTTATTATTCGAAGGATTAAAACATTACTTCATTGTTCGGTTTGCACAACGACCGGGTGCCTTGAAAGAATTTGTCAATTTCATTCTTGGTCCTAATGATGACATCGTGCGTTTCGAATTCATCCAAAAACATAATAAAGAAACGGGACCGGCATTAATCGGTATTGAAGTTAAATCGCAAGAAGACTTTGCTCTATTGATTGAACGAATGGATAGTCACAAACTCAATTATACCCTTGTAAATCAAAACGAGAATTTGTTCGAATACTTGGTATAACAGGCTGATTTCCTGATTTTGGTCAAATTTTCAACTTAATTTGATTTACTTGGACGATTGTATTACATTTGTAATACAAAAAGATTTTATGCTTACCGTAAGACTAACACCATCCGAAGAAAAAGCACTTAACGAATACTGCGAAATTAAAGGTCTAGCAAAATCGCAAGTTGTTAAGGAAGCTATAGAATTGTATTTGGTTCAGCATCGTAAAAATTCAAAACCGTATGAAGCAGGTGTTGATCTTTTTGGCCTTGAAGGAAGCGGAATTAAAGATAAATCAACCACCTATAAAAAACGTATAAAAGAATTGCTCAATGAAAAGCATTCTCATTGATGCCGGACCATTGATTGCTCTTTTTGATAAGAGTGATTCCTATCATGTTCAATCCATTGAATTCTTAAAAAACTATAAGGGCACTTTACTAACAACCTGGCCAGTAGTAACCGAAACCTCACACATGCTGGGGTTTAGCGTTCGCACCCAAATTTCTTTTTTGCAATGGATAAACCGAGGTGGCCTTCACCTTGTTGAAATTGAATATTCATCAATCAGCAGATTAATCGAGTTGTGCAATAAGTTTGAAGATGTGCCTATGGATCTCGCAGATGCCACATTAATTGTAGCTGCTGAAGAACATAACATTAAGGAAATAGCAACAATAGATTCTGACTTTTATATTTATAGGGACGTTCGCAAACGTTATTTAAAGAATATTTTTATCAAATAGACTACAAGACTTCGACTTGCTATTTTAAAAGTCTATCTTAATAGCGAAGAAGATTAAATTAATAAATTGATATGGCTCAAGGATTACTGATTGATATGGATGGCGTTGTATACGGTGGAGATACAATGATTCCGGGTGCAGACGTTTTTATAGCGCGATTACTAAAAGAAGAAATTCCCTTCTTATTTATGACTAACAATAGTCAACGCACCAGATTGGAGGCAGTACGAAAACTAGCACGGCTTGGAATTTCTGTTAAAGAAAGTCATATCTACACAAGTGCATTAGCTACAGGTAAATTTTTGTCAAGCCAAATTCCAAATGGAACAGCGTATGTACTTGGCGAAGGAGGATTACTTTCTTCTCTACATGAAAATGGAATATCGTTAGTAAATACGGATCCTGATTTTGTGGTGCTAGGCGAAGGAAGAAACTTCACACTTGAGATGGTGCAACGGGCAGTCGATATGATTTTAGCCGGAGCTAAATTTGTAATCACAAATCGTGATCCATCACCCAAGAAAAAAGGTTGGGATAATCTCGGTATTGCAGCAACGAGTGCTATGATTGAAGAAGCTACCGGCATAAAAGCTTTCGTGGTTGGTAAACCCGGACCTGTAATGATGCGCGCAGCAAGAAAAGAATTAGGACTTGAAACTGCAGAGACCACCATCATTGGTGATACGATGGACACTGATATTCGTGGCGGAGTTCAAATGGGTTACAAAACTATTCTCGTGCTTAGCGGAATCACTAAAAAAGAAAACTTAATCCGCTATGCCTATAAACCTGATATGGTTGTTGACTCCGTTAAGGAAATAAAATTTCCGTTGCCTTGGTGGTAATTAATACCAAACACTTGTAAGCATACAAGTCAAATTTTTATTAAATACATTTGAGGAATCGCTAATGATTTAACATATTAGTGTGTTATTTGCGAAGTCAAAAATGATTACCCAATAACCTAACCTAAACCTGTGAACTGTCCCGCCCACCAGCGGGACAGTTTCATTTTATAGTGTTTTGAACAAACTAACGATTGTTGTGAGCGAGAAAAAACAAAAAACAATTTTTGAAAAAATCTGGGATAAGCATGTGGTGAAACATGCTGACGGTTATCCCGATGCTGTATTTATCGACCGTCATTTTATACATGAAGTTACGAGCCCACAAGCCTTTGATGGTTTAAGAAAACGGGGCATCAAAGTTTTTAATACAAAGCGCACAACCGCTACAGCTGATCATAACGTTCCAACAAAAGATCAGCACCTTCCAATCAAAGAAGCTTTATCAAGACATCAGGTAGAAACACTTAGAAAAAATTGTAAAGATTTTGGTGTTGAGTTGTATGATTTAGGTCATCCTTTTCAAGGCATCGTGCATATCATTGGGCCGGAGTTAGGTTTAACCTTACCTGGAATGACCATTGTGTGTGGTGATAGTCATACCTCTACGCATGGTGCATTTGGAAACATCGCGTTTGGTATTGGTACTTCAGAGGTAGAGCAAGTAATGGCCACACAATGCATCTTGCAATACAGGCCCAAAACCATGAAGATTGAAATCACGGGTAAGGTGGGTAAAGGTGTTGTCAGCAAGGATATTATTTTATACATCATTTCTAAAATATCAGCCAGTGGAGCCACTGGCTTTTTTGTTGAGTATGCTGGCGATGCCATCACAAGTTTATCCATGGAAGCACGCATGACCATCTGCAACATGAGTATTGAAATGGGAGCACGGGGCGGCTTGATTGCCCCTGATGAAACTACCTTCAATTACATAAAGGGAAGAAAGTTTGCTCCGCAAGGTGAAGCATTTGAAAAAGCCGTGACTGAATGGAAGGCTTTAGCTACTGATGCAGGCGCAACGTATGATCAGGTTCTTACTTTTGATGGAGCCGACATTACTCCCATGATAACTTACGGAACCAATCCGGGTATGGGCATGAAAGTCACTGATCGCATTCCTACAGCTGAAGAACTAAAAGAGATAAGCGAGCAAACTTCATTCAAGAAATCACTTGAGTACATGGGGTTGGAGCAAGGAACTACACTCCTTGGAAAATCTATTGACTATGTATTTATAGGAAGTTGCACCAATGCGCGCATTGAAGACTTACGAGAAGTTGCTGCGATGGTCAAGGGAAAGAAAAAGGCTGCCAATGTAGAAGTATGGGTTGTGCCTGGTTCCAAACAAGTTCAGGAGCAAGCAAAAAAAGAAGGGCTTGATAAAATTTTTGAAGCCGCAGGTTTTGAATTACGCGATCCGGGATGTTCCGCTTGCTTGGGTATGAACGAAGATAAAATCCCGGCAGGAAAATATTGCATTAGTACCTCCAATAGAAATTTTGAGGGTCGGCAAGGACCGAAGTCGCGCACTTTTTTGGCGAGCCCACTGAGTGCTGCTGCAGCTGCAATAACAGGTAAGGTTACGGATGTTAGAGAACTGATATGAGCAAAGAGAAATTCACATTGTTAAAATCGAAAGCAGTTCCACTGCCAAATGAAAACATTGATACCGATCAGATTATTCCGGCAAGGTTTTTAAAAGCAACAACACGGGAAGGCTTTGGCGAAAATTTATTTCGCGACTGGCGCTATGACCTCATCCCCGCCCCTTCTCCAAAGGAGAAGGGAGAAGAAGTTTTGAATAAAGAATTTGCGTTAAATAATCCTTCCTATTCGGGAAAGATTTTAGTGGCTGGTAAAAACTTTGGGTGTGGAAGCAGTCGTGAGCATGCCGCCTGGGCGCTTTATGATTATGGATTTAGAGTAGTGGTGTCAAGTTTCTTTGCCGACATCTTTAAAAACAATGCATTAAATAATGCAGTGTTGCCTGTAGTCGTTTCTGATTCATTTTTGAAAAACCTATTGGATACGATCCAATCGAATCCTGACACACAAGTAACAGTAGATTTAGAAAATCAGAAAATTAGCTTTGATAGTCACTCAGAAAATTTTGACATCAACGCGTATAAAAAAATATGTTTGACCAATGGGTATGACGACATAGACTACTTGTTGAGTTTGGATAAAGAGATTAGAGAGTTTGATTTAGCACATTAATTAGGAATGAAAAAAAAGATAGTCATACTACCCGGTGATGGAATCGGTAAAGAAGTAACTACCGAAGGAAAACGGGTGTTGGAAAAAATTGCCGAGGTGTTTGGGCATGAATTTGAATTTGACGAAGCAACCATTGGCCACGATGCTATCGAAGCAACCGGCAATCCCTTACCTGACGAAACTCTTGCTAAACTTAAAAACTGTGATGCAATTTTATTTGGAGCGGTAGGCCATCCAAAGTATGATAACGATCCTACGTTAAAAGTAAGACCTGAACAGGGGTTATTAAAAATGCGCAAAGAGTTAGGACTTTATGCGAACCTCCGCCCCATTAAATTGTTTGATGAGTTGTTGGAAGCCTCCAGCATTAAACCAGAAATTTTAAAAGGTTCAGATATTTTATTCTTCCGAGAGTTAACAGGCGATGTTTACTTTGGTGAGAAGGAGAGAAAAGATGATGGCAATACCGCCTTTGATTTAATGATCTATCAGCGCTATGAAGTGGAGCGCATTGCTCATAAAGCATTTCAGGCCGCACGCACACGAAGAAAGAAAGTTACCTCTGTGGATAAAGCCAATGTCTTAGAAAGTTCGCGCTTATGGCGTGAAGTGGTTCAGGAAATTGGCAAGCAATACCCTGACGTGGAATTGGAGCATCAGTTTATTGATGCAGCTGCAATGAAGCTCATTCAAAACCCACGCAGCTTTGATGTAGTAGTAACTGGAAATTTATTTGGTGATATTCTTACTGATGAAGCTTCACAGATTGCAGGTTCAATGGGCATGCTTGCTTCAGCTTCTGTAGGTGATACCGTAGGATTGTACGAACCGATCCACGGAAGTGCACACGACATCACAGGAAAAGGTATTGCCAATCCGCTAGCATCTATCTTATCCGTTGCACTTCTTTTAGATATTTCATTCGGATTGAAAGAAGAATCCGAAATAGTGATTAAAGCGGTAGAGCAAACTTTAAAACAAGGCTATCGCACTACCGACATTGCAAATAATAAAACTTCAAAAGAAAAGATTTTAGATACTCAACAGATGGGAGCAATCATTGTGAATCACATTGCAAGCATTCAGGTACCAATATCTAACAACTAGTAAATAGAAAACTATGGCACAGAAAATTCAAATCTTCGATACAACCCTTCGCGATGGCGAACAAGTACCGGGCTGTCAGTTAAAAACAGAAGAAAAAATTATCATTGCTAAAGAACTCGAACTAATTGGCGTTGATGTAATTGAGGCCGGGTTCCCAATCTCGAGCCCTGGTGATTTTCTTTCTGTTGTAGAAATTTCTAAAGCAGTAAAAGATCCAATAGTATGTGCGCTTACACGTTCCAAAAAAGATGACATCGATGTTGCTGCGGAAGCACTTCATCACGCAAAACGAGGAAGGATTCATACAGGCATTGGTTCTTCAGATGTTCATATCAAGCACAAATTCAAATCAAGTCGCGAACAAGTGTTGGAACAAGGTGTGTGGGCAGTGAAGTATGCAAAGTCAAAAGGGTATGAAGTTGAATTCTTTGCTGAAGATGCAGGTCGTGCCGACTTAGGATTTTTAGCGCAATTGATTGAAGCGGTTATTACCGCGGGAGCAGATGTAGTAAACATTCCTGATACTACAGGATATTGTTTGCCACACTTATATGGAAAGCGAATTCAATATCTAGTTGAGAATGTAAAGAATATTGAGAAAGCAGTTATCTCTGTTCATTGTCATAATGATTTGGGATTAGCGACTGCCAATACGATGGCAGGATTAACAAACGGTGCCCGCCAGGCTGAAGTAACGATTAACGGAATTGGCGAACGTGCCGGAAACACTTCGCTTGAAGAAGTAGCGATGATTTTGCAAACGCATAAAGATCTTGGACTTTACACAGATATTAAGTCGGATCGAATTTATAAATTAAGTAACCTGGTATCTGGTATGATGCGCATGCCTGTGCAGGCAAACAAAGCAATAGTTGGCAAGAATGCATTTGCACATAGCTCAGGTATCCATCAGGATGGATTTCTGAAGCATGCGGAGAATTATGAAATCATTAACCCCGCTGATGTAGGTGTTCCGTCTTCTTCTATTGTGCTAACCGCACGTAGTGGTCGTGCTGCTTTGAAACATCGCGCTGAACTTTTGGGCTACTCGTATGAAGGTGATGACTTGAATACGCTTTACGAAAACTTCCTGATCGTTGCTGATGAGAAGAAAGAAGTGAATGATGCCGACTTGATTATACTGGCTACCAACTTACCTGTGTTAGCAAAGTAAATTTTTTTAACCACAGAGTACACAGAGATTTCCTTTCGCCCAAAGGCCACGAAAATTCTGGGATGCTAAACCACGGAGGTTCGCACTTTTCTAAACTCTTTGTATAAATTCAGTTGCATTTCATGGCGCTCTTTGCGTCTTTGCGTGCAAATAATATCCAAATGAAAAACCTCCGTTCAATTTTTATTCTGTTACTGAGTTTATCTTCATGGCAATTAACTGCACAGGAAATAGGCCTGCAGTTATACAGCCTCCGAGATCAAATACCTAAAGATGTTCCCGGATCGCTTGCCCTCATTAATAAATGGGGTATTAAAGAAATTGAAGGCGGGGGTACTTATGGCATGACCGTGGAAGAATTCAATGCACTCTGTAAAAAGAATAAGTTAAAAATGGTGAGTGTTGGAGCGGGCTTTGAAGAACTGGAAAAAGATCCTGCTGCAGTTGCTGCAAAAGCAAAACAATTTGGAGCTAAGTATGTGATGTGCTCCTGGATTCCACACACAGGAGATGATTTTACGTTGGCGGATACCGAAAGAGCTATTGCTGTTTTTAACAAAGCTGGCAAAGTGTTGAAGGAGCAAGGCATTTCACTTTGTTATCATGCCCATGGTTACGAATTCAGGCCGTATGAAGATGGAACACTTTTCGACCTGATGGCTAAACGACTTGATCCTAACTATGCAAATTTTGAAATGGATGTTTTCTGGGTGAAGCATCCGGGACAAGATCCAGTAGCATTACTAAAAAAATATCCCGGACGTTTTCCACTCATGCATTTAAAAGATCGTAAACACGGCACACCTGATAGCCAATCAGGTCATGCCGATGTTGAAACCAATGTAGTGCTGGGCACGGGTGATGTAGGAATAGCAGCTATTATGAAAGTTGCGAAAAAACTTGGGGTAAAACATTTTTTCATTGAAGATGAATCTTCGCATGCTGCCGAGCAAATCCCCCAGAGCCTTACGTTTCTTAAATCATTGAAGTAATTTATTCATCATTGAGACTAAGAAAATCTATCAAGTCGCCAAGACACCTTAAGGTGTTAGACGACTAACTTAAATTACCTTTGCGTGCGTGAATAAATTCTTTAAGCGAATGTATCAAAAGCTGCGCAAGCTGTTCATCATTCTGTTTGTTGCGCAACTTGTCTATATCGTTCTACTGCGGTGGATTAATCCGCCTATTACTGTAACTCAATTAAGCAGTTGGATTGAAGGCCATGGATTAAAACGCGACTACATAAACTTTGAAGACATGTCGCCCAACATTCGGTTAGCTGTAATGGCTTCTGAAGATCAACTCTTTCCTGATCACAATGGGTTTGATATAAAATCCATTCAGAAGGCCCTGACAGATAATAAGAAACGTATCCGTGGTGCCTCCACCATTAGTCAACAAGTAGCTAAGAATGTTTTTCTATGGCAAGGCCGCGGTTGGATTCGCAAAGGAATGGAAGCGTACTTTACCTTTATGATTGAGTTGGTATGGGACAAGCAACGCATTTTAGAAATGTATTTGAACGTTTCAGAAATGGGCAAGGGAATTTTTGGGATTGAAGCTGCGGCTCAAAAGAATTTTAAGAAACCCGCCAAGAAACTAACACGAACAGAGGCCGCCATGATTGCCGCTTGTTTACCCAACCCCAAGAAGTATAGTGTGCAACCACCCTCAAACTATATTAACAGACGTTACCCCTGGATCTTAAATCAGATGCGCAATTTGGAAGGTGATAAAGATGTTGAGAAGTTGTTGGAATTACCGAAGTTTAATTCAAATAAGAAATAATAAAAGTTAAATAGAATAATCTTAGCATCATCAATCTATAGGCAACGCTACCCTACTCAATTCTTTCTATATTGAGTCCACTTAAAAAAACTCATTTCCTTTGACAAATCTCAATCAAACCACTCCCGGCCTTCTAAAGAGAATTCTTTTACCTGGTATCATTCTTCAATCTGTTCTAATTGGTGGTGGCTATGCTACCGGGCGGGAAATTGTTGAGTATGGAGGAAAATTTGGAGCCAGCGGTTGGATCAGTGGTCTGGCTATTTTCTTTGGCTTCTCACTGATTTCTACTTTGTCGATTGAAGCGTGCCGTCAATGGAAGGTCTATGATTATAAATCCTTAGTTAAAAAATTAATAGGCCCCGGATGGATCGCCTACGAAATTGTTTATCTGATGTTGGCCATCCTAATCATTGCCGTAATGGCTTCTGCAGCCGGAGAAATTCTTAACAGCACGCTTGGCTTTCCGCGATGGATTGGTGTCATCTTAATTATTTTGTTGGTTGGGTTTCTTAATTACAAAGGGGATGAAGTGATTGCCAAATTGGAAACGTTTGGCACGATAGCACTCTTTGCTGCTTATATAATTTTTGCCATTACAGTTTTTTCAAATAAGGGTTCTGAAATAGCGGTTACGTTTAGTCAATGGGATACCAGTTATCTACCCGATGCACCGGGCATTGGCTTGTTGCTATGGACAGGCGTTTTATATGTGGGTTATAATTTGGCGGTGTATCCCGCTTCATTTTTTACCTACAAAGGAATTCAATCCAAACGCGAAAGTATTTTAGCTGGCCTTGCTTCAGGATTACTTATGACAGTGCCATGGTTCTTAACCTACTTTGCGATACTCGCCTACTATCCAGATGTAAATGTGTTAGCCGCCACCGTGCCGTGGTTAAAAATGTTAGAGCCCTTTCATCCGGCATTGATCGTAACCTTTGGAATTGTAGTCGGCTGGACGTTGGTGGAAACAGCTACCGGAATGATTCACGCGTTTATCAGTCGTGTAGAAAAGGAAGTGCTGGAGCGAAAGAATGAACCCCTTAAAAAAACTACCAAAGCAATCATTTCAGCAGCAGCTTTAATAGCCGCTTTACTGTTGGCTCAAGTGGGTATTATTGATTTAGTAGCCAAGGGATACACGATCATGGCATATGCTATGATCGCTGTTTATGGTTTGCCACTGCTTTTCTTTTCTAGGAAGTTGTTGTTTAAAAAATAGAAAGGGCTTGACATATTGCCAAACCCTTTTGGCTACGCAATAATCCTTAGGTGATTGCCTTAGGCTAATACGTTACCGTCTTTGTCAAACTTAACTGTTTTTGTTTGACCTTCTTTTTTGAATTCAACCTCATACTGGGTGATTGTTTCATGCAAATAAGCTTTGCTTATAGTCCACTCCTTATAGTCAGCTGCAATGGCGTCCTTCACTGCTTGAGGAAGATCTGCTGCTTTAATCTCATTCTTCTCCTGCAACACTTCCATGCGAGTTGTGTTGATGGAATAAACTGGCGCTGCAATAGCAGATAAACTCAACAAAGCTGCTGCCGTAACAAAAAATAACTTTTTCATAATTAAAATTTTTAATGTGTAATTTATATTCTTTATTTCCTGATAGTCCAGAATAATGCCAACCAGTATGACTTTATTTTCTACGCTAAAACAAAGATTTTGAAAAAGAGTAAATTTTTTAGTGAGGCGAAAAATAAACGACTGCGGAGAAAATTCCTTAAAACTGTTCCACACTCTTGTTATGGAAGTCGCTAATTTTTCGATCACCATCACCTCAGGAGATACTATCTCTGCTGAGGCTTACGTTACTGATAATGCTTCCGCCATGTTAGTGTTGGCGCATGGAGCGGGAGCGGGTATGAATCATGCCTTCATGAAATCTATTTGTCAAGAACTTGCCATTCTTAATATCGCTACCCTCCGATATAACTTTCTGTATATGGAGCAAAAGAAAAAGCGACCTGATTTCCCCGGGGTAGCCCATCCTGCGGTAGCAGCTGCGCTGCTGAAAGCACATGAACTTTATCCAACACTACCATTGTTTGTCGGTGGCAAATCATTTGGGGGAAGAATGACCTCGCAATATCTTTCAAAGCATCCATCCGATTTTGTAAAAGGAATTGTATTTGTTGGATTTCCTCTACATCCGGCAGGAAAGCAGTCAATAGATAGAGCTGATCATCTAAAAAATATTAAGATCCCGATGTTATTCTTACAAGGAACACGGGATTCATTAGCGGAGTGGAGTTTAATTACTACAGTAACTGAATCCCTATCAACTGCAACTCTTAAAAAATTGGAGGGCGCTGATCACAGCTTTAAGGCGGGTAAACAAAATTTGATTCCGGTATTGGCACAGTCTATTAAAGAGTGGATAGAAGTCCACAGCTGACAAAATCAACTGTGGACTTTATGAATTAGTATCCCCACTTCTTCATAATATCATAATCTTCCTTCATGCACTCAAGTGGTGTTTTCCCTTGATAAGATTCTTGTTCAACAATAAAATGAATGGTTCCACCTGACTTGCGCCCTAGGTCAATCACCTCCTTTGTATTCACAACTCCGGCACCTAAAATTGTGCTTTCATATTTCTCATGACCATCGCCTGTACTTAAAATTTCATCCTTAACATGCATGGACTGAAAACGACCCGGATACTTTTGCACAATATCAATTGCTCTTGCACCTCCATTATAAAGGTTACCAATGTCCAACTGCTGCATCACTAACTCAGGATCGGTGTGTTGAAGCATGATATCATAAAGCGTTTCATTATTGAGTTTCACACTGAATTCAAAATCATGATTGTGGTAGCCAAATTTCATTCCCGATTTTTTACAGAGCTCTCCATTCTTATTGAAGATTTCCATCTGACGAAGCAAGTCATCATAGGTTTGACGAAGTTTTTCATCAAGCCATGGACTAATCACAAACTGCTGCCCCATCGTAGCGGCATCTTCAATCGTATATTTCCAACTGTCAGTAAAATCATTAGTGGCGGCATCCCAATGTTGGTTGCCAAAAACAGTATGCCCACTCGGCATAGTCATACCTAAATCACCCAGTATTTTTTTAAACTCAACAGCTGAGTATCCATAAAATTTGCGGTCTACATAGTTGGCGTGTTCGACATGATGATAACCAATTTTGGCCAGTTCTTTTAATGTACCTAACGGGTCAACCTCCATCTCGTCTCGCACACAATACAATTGTAATCCCATCAATTCGTTTTTTATCGGACCGGAAAAATTGCAAGAAGAAAGAATAGTGCCTCCTGCTATGGCCATAGCGCTTGTTTTAATAAAATCTCTTCGGGTGGTATTCATGGTAGATTTAGTTTAGAAAAGTGAATATCATTAAAAACTGTCAATTAATCAGGCTTTTTTCTATGGATGGTTTAATCAGCTCACATAAATTACGTTTGAAACCACCCCTCAATTTTATACATTGAATCTCTTTACGAGAAACTTAATTCCAATCAGATGAAAAAAGTGTATTTATTTCTGGCATTAGTAGCAACAGTTGCGCTAGCCAGTACTTCAAAAATTGCAAGTTTGCGCGATGGATTTATGGAAGGAACCCCCGAAGTAAAATCCATCAGTGCCCTGACGTTCGGACCGGATGGAATTCTCTTCATTGGAGATTCTAAAAGTGCTGCTGTCTTTGCCATTGAAACCAAAGACAACCAAAAAATTGAAAAGGCAGCCGCTGTTGACATCAAAAAAATTGATCAAAGAATTGCTGCCTTGCTTGGCACAGAAGTTCAAAACATCACAATTCAAGACATTGCAGTAAATCCACTTTCCAAAAACATCTATTGTGCTATTCAACTTGCTGATGGAACACCTGCCCTATTGAAAATAACAGGGGATAAGTTTGAGGCTGTGAATTTGAAGAACATCAAGTTCTCTTCAGTTGATTTAGTGAATGCTCCTGCGGAAGATGCTAAAGATCAAAGGGGAAGACCACTTCGGGGGCTTTCCATTTCTGATATCGGTTTTGCCAATGGCAAACTTATGGTGAGCGGATTATCCAATCAGGAGTTTAGCTCTACGTTTAGAATTATTCCTTTTCCTTTTACTAAACAACAAGATCAATCGTCACTAGAAATTTATCATGCTGCACATAAGCAATACGAAACCTTTTCTCCCATCCGCACTTTCACAACCTCGGAGATTAATGGTAAACAATATTTGATTGCGAGCTATACCTGCACTCCGTTAGTTCTCTTCCCAATGGAAGATTTGAAGCCTGGAAAACATGTAAAAGGAAGAACGGTAGCTGAAATGGGAAGTGGTAACTCACCCTTGGATATGATCACCATGAAAAGTGGTAAAGGATCATTTTTGTTAATGGCAAATTCAAGTCGTCCAGTATTCAAAGTTAAGTACGAATCCATCGAAAGTTTTCAAGGATCACTCACTACTCCAGTAGAAGAAAATTTTGCTACCGCAGGTGTTGATTTTGTTTCCTTGCCCGTTATGAATGTTTTACAACTTGAAAAATTAGATGAAAGTCAATTCTTGTTATTACAACGAAAATCCAATGGTGATTTGGATCTTTGGACAGGTGGAGAAAGATACCTGTAAATAAATTGTTGAACTGATCTGGAGTATTATGAAAATCATACGTAGTATCCAGATCAGTTTTCTTTTACTATTAGTTTGCCAGGCTTGCATAACAAAAGATAAGCAGCCTTCCGTTTCCATTCGATGGGAAAATGAACGTGCTAAAGCATTCATCATTGAAGGTATTTCATCTGAAAGCAACTCATCACTTCAAGTAAGACTTATTAAGGAAGGAGAACGAACTTCCATTTTAGGAGAATATTCCATTGAGGATAATCATATAATATTTCAACCAATCGTTCCTTTCACTAAAGGACTTAATTACGAGCTGCTGCTTAAAGATTCTATTATTGCAGAAATTCAAATCCCCAAAGGAGACCTCTCTACACCTGAATTAATAGCTATCTATCCTACCAACGATACACTCCCAGAAAATCTTCTTAAACTCTATTTCCAATTTTCGGAGTCAATGCAGGAAGGACATTCTTTGAAACACATCACCCTGATTGCTGAAAACCAAGATACACTCAGAAACACATTCCTGGATCTTCAACCCGAGCTGTGGAATGCAGACGGAAATCTTCTTACGGTGTGGCTTGATCCCGGCAGAATAAAAAGAGGGTTACAACCCAATCTAAAATTGGGTGCACCACTTGTTCATGGAAAACAATATTCATTAATAATCTCTTCTGACTGGAAAAGTAAAGCAGGAGTGCCTTTGAAAGTTTCAATTAAAAAGAATTTTGTTGTAGGTAAACGAGATGAGTTATCACCTAACCCAAATCAATGGGGCATCTCACCTCCTCCATCAAAAACTAAAGATCCAGTAATCATTCAATTACATGAGTCATTAGACTATGCTTTGCTAATGGAGACTATCCAAATTTTTGATGATCATGATAACGCGATTAAAGGGTTCATAGAACTTGATCAAGAAGAGCGCAACTTCCAATTTATACCTGAAGAATTTTGGAACTCAGGCGATTTCAAAATAAGAATTGAATCAAGGTTGGAGGACTTATCAGGTAATAATTTGAACAGGCTGTTTGATCAAGATCTCACAAAAATTAATCAATCTGAGTCATCTGAATTTTCTGAGATCCATTTTAGTATTAAATAGAGTATTCGATTCAGAGAATCTTAGCGATTTAACAACTTTTTTACAATTGATTAGTCTTGTTACTGCATTAAAAGGTTGTCTGCCCTTTATTAATTGGCGAACTTTGTAAACAAGAAGTCAACGAATCTGTTTATATCATCAAGGCATCAGATTCATTTTCGGTATTCACCGAACCATTTTAATGAGGACAAATGATTATCAAATTTTTACATGCATGTATTGGTATTCTATTTTTCACGATCAACGCATTGGGCCAATCGTATTCAATAACTGGGTCACTGATTAATGAAAATAAAGAACCAGTTTCATTTGCAAACATTGCATTGTATCAACAAGCGGATTCACTCTTGGTAAATGGCGATGTCTCAGATGAATCAGGAAAATTCTTAATTCAAACTGATGCAGGGAGTTATTACTTACAAATAACTTTTGTTTCCTATGAAGAAAAAGTAATTCCTTCCCTTAGAATTTCTAACAAACCCATTCAACTCGGCACAATTGTTCTATCGGAGAATTCTGATTTGCTAGGTGAAGTAGTTGTGCAGGGCGAAAAAAGTCAGATGGAGATGTCACTTGACAAACGAGTGTTCAATGTTGAAAAAGATCTGAGTAATATTGGGCGAAATGCTTCCGAAATTCTTGATAACGTACCCTCGGTAACCGTAGATATAGAAGGAAATGTTAGCCTTCGTGGAAGCGAAAATGTAAGGATTCTAATTAATGGAAAGCCCTCGGGGTTAGTAGGTATTAGCAGCACGGATGCCCTTCGGCAACTGCAAGGCAATATGATTGAATCAGTCGAGGTGATTACAAATCCATCAGCACGATTTGATGCTGAAGGGGAAGTAGGGATTATCAATATCATTCTCAAAAAAAATATCAAACAAGGACTTAACGGATCCTTTACGGGAACTGCCGGCTATCCTAATAATTATGTCAGTTCCTTTAATCTAAATTTCCGCAAAGGCAAAGTAAATCTAAATGGAAGTTATGCCATGAACTATCGCGCAAGTCCGGGTTCTGGAAAATCATCACAACAATACTTTAGTCCCGATACAAGTTTTGTTTATGATCAAACTCAAAAGCGTGAGCGTTCTGGATTGTCACATAATTTTATATTTGGTACTGAGTACTCGCTTACGGATAAAAGTTCACTTACTGCGGCTATCGCTTACCGAAATTCAGATGGTTTAAACACTTCGAAAATTACGTATCGGGATTTCGATTCCAATGGTGACTTGGTCAAAACTGTTATTCGCGATGAGCGTGAAGAAGAGCCTGAAGAAAATATTGATGCGACTCTTAGCTTTCGAAAAGATTTCAGCAAAGCAGGACAAACTCTTACAGTTGATGCAAAGCTTATCAGGAGTGATGAACTTGAGCTGACTGAATATAATCAATCGGATGATGTAGGCGGAGATCTAATCCAACAACGTGGTACCAATACTGAAAATGAAATAAATCAATTATTACAGATAGATTATATTCATCCATTTGGAGCGAAGGGGAAGTTAGAGTTTGGTGGAAAAACGGCTACACGCATCATTGAAAATAAATTTTTACTTGAACAGCTGGATGAATCCAACTGGGCTACACTTCCCTCTTTTAATAATAACCTGATCTATACAGAGCGTATACATGCATTGTATGCAATTCTTGCAAATAGTATTAATCGCTACTCATTTCAATTAGGGGTGAGAGGAGAATATTCTGACATTACAACAGAACTTACAGTTACTGATGATAGTAACAATCGAACTTATTTCAATTTATTTCCGAGTGCCCATTTTTCCTACAAATTATCCGATCCAGCTTCGGTTCAACTCAGTTATAGTTACCGAATCAGTCGGCCGCGAATCAGGGATTTAATGCCCTTTTCAAATTTTACAGACTCGAGAGTATTCTTTTCTGGAAACCCAAACCTTAATCCTGAATACACGCATTCCTTTGAGGGTGGCTATTTATTGAATTGGAAAAATGCCTCATTTCTAACTAGTGTCTATTATCGTCATCGTCTTGGTGTGGTTGAACGAATTACACAAGTTGATGATGAAGGCCTAACGCGGATTTTCCCAGTCAACCTTGCTACTGAAGATGCCGTGGGTTTCGAATTTAATCTCTCATATTCCTTAAAAGACTGGTGGAACTTAAATGCTAATGGAAATTTTTACCGGGCTGTAACAAAAGGAAGTTTTGAAGAGCAAACATTTTATAGTGATACCTATACCTGGACGAGTCGGGTAACTTCCAGAGTTACATTTCTAAAAAAGAATAATTTTCAACTCTCATTTAACTACCGGGCACCACGAATTACTACTCAAGGAAAAAATCTTTCTATCTATTCCCTTGATCTCGGATATTCAAGAGACGTACTAAAAGGAAAGGGTACACTTACCGCCAGTGTGCAGGATGTGTTTAATTCGCGAAAGCGCAGAAGAATTATTAATAGCGATGGATATTATTCAACTTCTGAATTTCAATGGCGGGCACGTCAGTTTTTACTCACGTTTACCTATCGTTTAAATCAGAAAAAATCAGATCGCGCTTCAGACGACAATTCACTGGACGGAGATTATTAAACCCTACCCTTAAATCACTGACTGATAAGCGTCCTGGTAATGCTTGATCAAGTTATCCCAATCAAATGCAGCTGAATAGTTCTCTACATTATTGCGCTGCATAATTCTACTTCTGCGATCTTGAATTACAAACTTGTATAAGAAAGATGCAAGCTGTCGTGCGCTCCAGTCAAAGGTGCGCTTGCCACGTTCCACCACAAACATTCCCCCCTTTTCATAGTCAGGCATGTTGCCAAGCAAGTAATCACCAAAACCACTAAGATCGCTGGTAACAGCGGGCACACCACTTGCCATACATTCAAGCGGAGTGTAACCCCAGGGTTCATAATAGCTTGGGAAAATGCCTAAGTGACACCCACGCACAAACTGACCATAGTCCATTCCAAAAAGTGGATTAGTTGAATTAATGAAATCAGGATGATATACAATCTTTACTTTATCTTCTTTGCGATTAAGAAAATTTCTGCGCACTAAAAATTGAAGGATGTCATCTTGTTCTTCATTTACTAATTTATGAGTAACCGGTAGTGGCATCTTGGTGCTTTTCCACGATTGGATTGTTCTGCGGTAGCGCAACTTCCAGTATTCATCTACAAAATCATTTAATTCTGGAAGTCGATTGTCTTGCCGCATGGTGCTTTCAAAAAACAAACGCTTGCCGACCTGGCGTTCAATAGCTTCACATGTTTGACGAATTTCTTCCATCACTGCCCGCGATTGCAGCACTTCGGGTTTAATGCTATAGAATTCTCGTTTGGTTACAAAAAACATAACCACTGTTAAATCTGATTTCTCTTCTTTTAATTTTTGATTGAGATGTACAAGTGCTTCAAGGGTTAAATCGAATCCTTTGTTTTTATATTCATATCTACCCGAAGTAAAGAAGTACAGTGTCTTATCCAGATCGAAAGAATACGATGAAAAAAAATGACCCATCACAAATTGATGTATTTGATCTTTATAAGTGGAGTGTAGGTTTTGAAATTCGTGTAGGGCTTCAAAGCGTTCAATGTTCAATCCATTGGGTAAAATAAAATCCGGGTTTCGCCTCAATATGTGCTTACATTCACGAGCGGTTACATCACTCACCGTTGTCATCACATCGCAATTCTGGGCACACCCATATTCAATAGCTGCCTCAGTCTCTACACCAAATTTCCCGGCTTCGTCTTCCCATCTAAAAAATGGAAGGTGTGCATAAAACAATGGAGAGTTGATAGCTAAATGTCGTCCTAATTGAGTTGCATGTGTAGTGAAAATAGTTTTCACAGGCATCTTTTCACGCTTCATGTCGAGAATAGGTAAGCCTGCCATCCACTCATGAAAGTGGGCCAGAATCTTTTGATCGCCACCACTTACTTTTACCAACTCATCAAAAAATAATTTTGTGAGATAGGCAAATCCAATAACCTGATCAATCAATTCATTCTTATCAGGAGTACTAACCGAATGATTCTTCCATAGCAAATACTTAACAACTTGTAATGCTTTCTCTTCAATTGCATTAGGATTGAGTAAAATTACTCTCGGTTTTCCTGTGATTAGCCATTCAGCATACATCACATCGTATCCTTTCTTTTTCAGATTCGTGGCCGCAAGTCCAAATAAATCTGTTGCATCAACTAATGGTTCAAGTTCGGCTTGAATATTTTTGTTGATGTAGGGACCTATCATGCAAAAATTCTCACCCCAATTTTGCTTCATCGTTGGCGCCTTCGATCGGATTACTGTGTAGATACCTCCTACTTGATTACATACTTCCCATGCCACTTCAACAAGTAGTGTGGAATTTAATGCTGATGAATTGGTAATCCTTTTTGGCATAACGCAGGTCAAAGTGTCTGAAAACTACCGAATTACAAACAATTTAATGACAATATTTCTTAAAAAGATCGATACCAATGAATGGATTCTAATTTGTTGCAGCGTGTATAAATCATTCAACTATGAACTTCGATAAATTCACCATAAAATCACAGGAAGCGTTACAGAAATCGGCTGAGATTGCAACAGCACAGCAGCAACAAGCTATTGAGCCTGGCCACGTGCTAAAGGCAATTTTGGAAACCGATGAAAATGTTTCGAACTATCTGTTTAAAAAACTTACTATCAACGAAACTGTTCTAAATGAAAAATTAGAAGAGATCGTAAACTCCTATCCAAAAGTTTCGGGATCGCAACCCTACTTATCAACTATCACAAATGCCGTATTACAACAGGCAGAGAAAGAGTTGCGCGAATTCAAAGATGAATACATCGCAATCGAACATTTACTTTTGGCATTGCTTTCTACTAAAGATAAGGTCTCTACTTTAATGAAAGATGCAGGATTTGAAAAATCAACGCTATCAAAAGCCATTAAAGAATTACGTGGCGGAGCTAAAGTAACAGATCAAAATGCGGAAACTAAGTATAAATCCTTAGAGCGCTATTCAAAAAATTTAAATGAACTCGCTAAGAAAGGAAAGATTGATCCTGTCATTGGACGCGATGAAGAAATCAGACGTGTACTTCAAATTCTTTCACGCAGAACAAAAAACAATCCGATCCTAATCGGTGAACCAGGCGTTGGTAAAACTGCAATTGTAGAAGGTATGGCTCAACGCATTGTAGATGGTGATGTACCCGAAAATTTGAAAAGCAAAATTCTTGTATCGCTTGATATGGGTTTGCTTGTAGCGGGCGCAAAATACAAAGGTGAGTTTGAAGAAAGGTTAAAGGCCGTAATTAAAGAAGTAACGGATTCCGATGGAGAGATTATTCTTTTCATTGATGAGATCCATACACTTATTGGTGCCGGAGGTGGAGAAGGCGCAATGGATGCCGCTAATCTTTTAAAGCCTGCACTTGCTCGTGGCGAATTGCATGCTATCGGTGCAACCACGTTAAAAGAGTATCAGAAATATATTGAAAAAGATAAAGCGCTTGAGCGCAGATTTCAATCCGTATTGGTAGATGAGCCTTCTGTAGAAGATTCTATTTCTATCCTTCGCGGGATAAAAGACAAATATGAGTTACATCATGGAGTGCGAATTAAAGATGATGCCGTTATTGCTTCCGTAGAATTATCAAGTCGCTATATCTCTGATCGGTTTTTACCAGATAAGGCTATTGACTTGATGGATGAAGCCGCTTCTAAGTTAAGATTGGAAATGGATTCACTTCCTGAAGAACTTGATGAACTCAATCGAAAGATTATGCAATTGGAGATTGAGCGTGAAGCCATGCGCAGGGAAAAGAATAAAGACAAGGAAGTAATTCTCACCAAAGAAATTGCTGAACTGACTGGCGAGCGTAACACATTGAAAGCTCAGTGGGAAAATGAAAAGGCGATTGTTCAAAGTCTCCGGCAGGAAAAAGAAAATATTGACAAATTAAAGTTTGAAGCCGAGCAAGCTGAAAAAGCGGGCGACTATGGAAAAGTTGCCGAAATACGGTACGGAAAAATTACAGAAGCTGAGAAGCGCCTAAATGATTCTCAACTTAAGATGAAGGAAATGCAAGGCGGACATTCTTTGCTTAAAGAAGAAGTGGATAGCGAAGACATTGCTGAAGTAGTAGCTAAGTGGACTGGTATACCGGTCTCAAGAATGCTTCAAAGTGAACGCGAGAAACTTTTACACCTGGAAGAGGAACTTGGCAAACGAGTGGCCGGACAGGAAGAAGCAATTGGAGCATTGAGTGATGCGGTTCGTAGAAGTAGAGCAGGATTGCAAGATCCAAAACGTCCCATTGGTTCGTTTATATTTATGGGAACCACGGGGGTGGGCAAAACAGAATTATCAAAAGCATTGGCTGATTATCTTTTTAATGATGATAATGCCATGGTGCGCATTGATATGAGTGAATACCAGGAACGGCACAGCGTGAGCAGATTGATTGGTGCGCCTCCAGGGTATGTCGGTTATGATGAAGGTGGTCAATTGACAGAAGCGGTTAGACGCAAACCTTATTCTGTAATCCTATTGGATGAAATTGAAAAGGCGCACCCTGATGTGTTTAATATTTTATTGCAAGTACTGGATGAAGGTCGGTTGACAGATAATAAGGGTCGTGTAGCGAATTTTAAGAATACGATCATTATTATGACCACGAACATTGGTTCTCATATCATTCAGGAAAATTTTGAAAAAATAACAGATGAAAATTATTTTGAAGTAATAGAAAGTACCAAAGAAGATGTTTTGATTTTGCTTAAAAAATCGGTGCGACCTGAATTTATTAACCGGATTGACGAAATCATTATGTTCCGTCCATTAACAAAAGGAGATATTAGAAAAATTGTAGAAATACAATTTAAGCAGATACAGAAACGTTTAGAGGAGAGTGGAGTAAAGTTGGATATTTCCGAAAGTGCATTGGATCGACTAGGTAAACTAGGGTTTGATCCTCAGTATGGGGCTAGACCCCTAAAAAGGGTGATACAGCGAGAAATTCTAAATGAACTTTCTAAACAAATATTATCTGGAAAAGTGAACAAGGACTCGGTAATTTTTGTTGAGTTAGTAGATGAGGTTGAATTTAAGTTTATCAACCTGGATGAACTAGAAACTGTCGAATAACGACATTAAAGATAGTGAGGTCCCGGGTCTCCGGGAAAGTGTGAGGGGTTTGGTTTTTGGGGTTAGAGCGGGCTGAGGGGCCCGCTCTTCTTTTATTCAGCAATCCGATATTGTTTTTTCAGCAAATCCTTTCCCTTTCCATCCATCATGATTACTAAGGAATCTTCGGCTTCAATTTTTACACTGCTTTCAGGATTTTTCAAAAACTTCTTTGGATGGCCAGCCTTAACGATCCCTATCAAAATCGCATTGCAATCTTTCTTTAAATCAAAGAATGCTTTTTCATAAAATGTATCCACTAAAACATTGCCGGTCGGAATTTTTATCTGCTTAATGTCATACTCATAATCATGATGGGCATAGGCCAATATTTCTTCGCTAAACAACGCAACATCGGGCTCAAAAATATAACTGGCCATTAACTTAGCCGAGATCTCATTTTTACAAATCGTATAAGTAACACCTGCATTTTGAAATGTGTTCTTAAGATTACCATTTTCTAAGGTTACTACGCAATTAAGATCTGCATAATGCTTTTTCAGATTGATTACATAAACAAGTTTTTCAGTGTCATCATTCAAATTGGCAAATACAATGGAGGCCTGTTTGATATTAGCTTTCTCAAGCATATCAAAATTGGCGTAATCCGCATATAGCGTAAATACATTATCGGTGTCATAATATTCCCGAATTGTATCAATGGATGATCGATCCTTTGTAATTATAGCCACCTGTTTTCCCGCAGCCACCAAATGACCGATTACCGCACGACCAAAATCATTCCAGCCGATAATTACTACATGATTCTTGAAGTCTGTGCCATTAAGACCCAACTCCCGTTGTTCTTTTAGTGTATTCATAAAATTTGCGATCTGACTAATAATTAAACCATAAACACCTAAACTGGATAGCATAACTACAAAACCGACTGTACGCCCCCAATAGGTAACGGGGATAACATCTCCATACCCAATGGTTGTAATAGTTGCCACTACATACCACAAAGCATCTTGCCAAGTTGGCATTTTAGAACCTTCTGCATCAGACTCGATCGAATGAAGTAGTAAAATAATCGTCCCAAAGAAAATTGAAACACCCAGAAGAGAATAAAGAAATTTTTTGTAGTCAGGATTTTTCACGGATTATAAGCATGCATATTTAAGCTAAAAAAATCAAAAGTAAAAGCAGGTTACACCTAACTATTTATCTTCACATGCCGCCAATATCTGGGTTACATCTCCCACTTCAACTATACCCTTTTGAATGCTCCATGTATTATAAATGTAGGTGGCAATCTCAGCTATCTCAAGATCCGTAAGGGATGGATTACTTTTCATCGGTTGATTATACATGACTCCATTCACCCATAGCTCTCCACTCCGTCCATGCTTTACAAGGCATACCACCTCTTCAAAATTTTTAGTCATAAAATCAGATTTATTCAAGGGTGGATAAACCTTTCCTAGCCCACTTCCATCAGGCTGATGACAATTGGCACAATGGTTTTTATATAACTCCCCACCTTGAACGTAATATTGTTGATACTTAACAGAATCGCTATGCTTACTACTATCGCCAGGTGTGCATGTCAATAGTACAGTTCCAAGTAGAATTAAGACTAGAAAGAAATAACGAGTTTGGGTTCTCATTTCTCCAACCGTAATTTTTTGATATCCCCAATCAATCGGTTTACATCTTCTTCTTTTGTACCATCATACTTTCCGCGAATCCGTTTCTTCTTATCAATCAGCAAAAAAGCACCACTGTGAATAAATCCATCAGGCGCTGTTTTGTCCTCCATAGCCGTGGCGAAGTAACTTGTTTGAGCAATTTTATAAATAGAATCTTTAATACCTGTTACAAAATGCCAGCGCGAACTCTCCACCTCAAGACGTTCAGCAAAGTCATGCAGCAAAGCTACCGTGTCATACTCTGGATCAATTGTGTGTGAAAGTAGTTTTACATCTGGCATTTCTGCCGTTGCTTTATAAACCCGCAGCATTTGCGTTTTCATGATGGGACAAATGGAGCGACACGTGGTGAAGAAAAAATCAGCCACATAAATATTGCCGTTGAATGTAGCATTGCTAACCCAACTACTATCCTGATCTACAAATGTAAACGGAGCAATGGTATGATAGACCGTATCCGTTCCAACAACTTCGCGTTCACCAAATATTGGAAGGGTTGTTTCCTTTACTTGACAGGAACTCAAGGAAGTAACCAGTATCCAGTAACCAGTAACCAGTATCCAGTATCTAGAGCAAATCAATCTCATCTCCTTCACAAACTTCATCATAATCAATAGGTATTAAGTTCTGTCCAAATAATATTTTATTCTCGCTCTTTCTAAAGGTAGCCAATGTAGCTAAAGGTTCCTTTCCTGTTATTCCGGTTTCAGGATCAACGGTTGTTAACACACACCGTGCGCAAGGTTTTACACCTGCAAATCTGTTTTTACCGATTTTAAAATTCTTCCAGTCATCCTCATCAAAAGGTGCTCCTCCGATAAATACAAAGTTAGGACGAAAACGCTTCATAGGGAGCGGAGCTTCTAATCGTTTGTTCAAATCATCCAATGAACTTTGTCCAATAATCAAACAAGGATATCCATCAGCTAAACTTACTTGTTCGTTGGCATGTGCATATCGCGGATCAACATCTCTTCGATTGCTTTCAGGAAAAAAAACCAGCTTACACTTGATTTGTAATTCATTCGAAAACCAATTGCTAAAAACAGGATTTACCTCCAATGCCTCCAATTGATCATCCCAAATTTGAACCGGTAATGCTTCTCCCCTATTTGGTTCTAAGTCAATTGTAAGATTTTTTCTGGAAGTTCTTGACTCAATTGTTAGTTGATCACTTGCAATCGACATATTAAAAAGCGCCATGCCTGGATGCTCACGCTGAGTTAAAAATCTTCCTGACTCATCTACAAGCATAAACCGTCTATCATGTTCAAGTCCTTTTTGTTTAACGTTTGCCTTTTGCAGACGTATTCCGGCTAACGACTTGATGGGATAGATCCAAATCTCACTTAATACTAACTCGGTCATGAACTTTTCCTGCTAATTTTTTGCTAACTTAATACTGAATTCTTAGAAATGAGTAATACTTCTTCACTTTGGTACTTCGAAAGCGTTAATCTCTATAAAATCCTTTGTCCGCACCGAACAAAGGCTATGGCCGAGAAGCATGCATTTGATCTCTACAAAAAAGATGAATTCATGTATTTTCCTGACGAGACTGCCACGCATATTTATATGATTGTTTCGGGTCGCGTGCGATTAGGCCATTATCAGGAAGATGGTAAAGAAGTAGTTTCAGCCATTTTAAGTAATGGCGAAATTTTTGGTGAGCTCGCGATGGCCGGTGAAGAAACCCGAAAAGATTTTGCACAAGCGATGGATGCAAACACAACCATTTGCCCACTTAGTATTGAAGAGCTTAAGGATCTTATGAAAGAAGATCGTGAATTAAGTTTTAAAATTTTAAAACTCATTGGGCTGCGCCTGATGAAATTAGAGCGTAAATTGGAGTTATTGGTTTTTAAAGATGCCCGCACCCGAGTGGTTGAATTCTTAAAAGACAGCGCAGCCTGGAAAGGAAAAAGAGTTGGCTTTGAAACGATGATACCTACCCGCCTAACTCATAAGGACATTGCTGCGCTCACAGGTACTTCGCGCCAAACGGTTACTACCATTCTTAATGATATGAAAGAAAAGAACCTTATCAATTTCGATCGCAAGAAAATATTGATTCGCGACCTTGAGGCATTGAAGTAAGCATCGCGAAAAATCCAACATTTAGCAATTCAATTCTGACTCACCTGGCAGGAGTTCAGAATTTCTTTAGAATTCCTACCGTTGTTTGTAGGGATGAACTCTACCCGTCTCCCCTTCAAATCAAACAGATTTGACCTCCTTTTACTATTAACTATTTTAGTTGTCGGAATTTCACTTCTTACACGAGTTGCCCTACTAGTTAAATCTGGTTCAATTGCCGAACTATCTATACCTCAGATTGCTGGGGCATTTGCAGTAGGAATGTTCTTTGATGTTGTTGAGGTAGGCTATTTTATTATTCCCCTTTTACTTTATCTGTGGCTACTTCCTGAAAAGATATTTCAAAAGAAATGGCAGACATATCTTTTGTATATCTTCTTCTTCGTCCAAAGTTTTCTCCTGCTATTCAATGCTGTTTCCGAATGGCTATTTTGGGATGAGTTTACGACCCGGTTCAATTTTATTGCGGTTGATTATTTGGTTTACACCACAGAAGTTATTGGTAACATTCAGCAATCGTACCCAATCACCTGGATAATTCTGATACTTGTGATTATTGCCGGTGGAATTCTATTCCTCATAAAACCTATCATTGATCTAAGTGGTCAGCATTTCATTAGGTTTAAGACCCGATCGTTATGGGCAGCCGGAATTTTCTCATTGTCTCTAATGAGTTTTGTTTTCATCAATAATTCACTTCATAGTTTCAGTTCAAATACCATAGCAAATGAACTTGCTGGTAACGGGCTTTACGAACTTTTTGCAGCCTACCGAAACAATGAATTAAACTATACGCAGTTCTATCCACATCTTCCGGATCAAGTCGCGAATAAATACATTACCACTCTATTGCAGCCTCACCTCTCGGTTAGTAAGGAACTCTCGCTTACCCGAAATATTTCAAATGATAAACCAGAAGAAAAACTGAATGTCGTGCTGATAAGCATTGAAAGTTTTAGTGCCGAATTCATGGGCATCTTTGGTAATACTGGTGGCAACACACCTTTCCTTGATTCATTAGCACAACACAGTCTCTCATTTACCAACTTGTATGCAACCGGCACCAGAACCGTACGCGGACTGGAGGCGCTTTCGCTGGCTGTTCCACCAACACCCGGGCAGTCCATCGTACGAAGGCCCCATAATGAAGATCTGTTTACACTTGCTACAGTATTCAATGAAAAGGGGTATAAGAGCAAATACATTTATGGCGGTTACAGCTACTTCGATAATATGGGAAATTTCTTTGGCCATAATGGATACGAAGTAGTTGACAGAAGTGCTTTGGCTGATAGTGAAATTGACTATGAAAACATTTGGGGTGTAGCCGATGAAAACCTTTTCACTCTTTCGTTGCGAGAAATAGATAAAACTGTTTCGGGCGGTCAATCATCCTTTACTCACATCATGACTACCTCCAATCATAGGCCTTTCACCTATCCTGATGGAAGAATTGATATCGCTTCACACACCAACCGCGAAGGTGCTGTAAAATATACTGACTATGCCATTGGCAAGTTTATCAAAGAAGCCAGCAAAAAAGAATGGTTTTCGAATACACTGTTCATCATCACCGCAGATCATTGTGCTTCCAGTGCAGGCAAAACAGATTTGCCAATCGACAAATACAAAATTCCGATGCTGATCTTTTCACCAACGCACATTACTCCAGGCATTCAAGATCGATTAATGAGTCAGATCGATATTGCACCCACTTTACTAGGCATGCTCAATTTTTCGTATGAAACAAAGTTCTTTGGTTACGATCTCAATGCACTGCCAATCGGAAAGGAACGTGTTTTTATTAGTACCTATCAATTACTTGGCTACTTAAAAAATGATAGTCTTGTGGTGATGTCTCCAAAAAAAGAACCTGTTACATACCTGGTTAGTAAAGATCATGAGCTAAAAAACCAAATTGCCGCACATAAGGTAAAACTTCCTATCGAAAATGAAGCCATCACATGGTATCAAACAGCAAGTTTTGCTTTTAAACACAACCAGATGCATCACTAACTTTATAAAATCATTACTTTTCAATCACGATCATGAAAATACTAATTATTGAAGATGAGCGCGAACTTGCCAAAAGCATGATGATCTACCTACGTCAGGAAAGCTATGTTTGTGAAATGGCATATACTGCTCATGAGGCTCTTGAGAAAATTCTACTTCATGATTATGATTGTATCTTACTGGATATAACCTTGCCCGATGGCAATGGGTTGGAAATTTTAGATCGACTTAAGAAAGAAGACAAATCAGAAGGCGTTATAATAATTTCGGCAAAAAATTCGCTCGATGATAGAATTCAAGGTCTTAATTTGGGTGCCGATGATTATCTGGCAAAACCTTTTCACTTATCAGAAATGGGTGCCAGAATTTCATCGGTGATCAGGCGAAAGCGTTTTGAAGGAAACAATACTCTCTCATTTGATGAGTTAACTATTGACCTCGTAGGAAAAGTTACAACCGTGAACAACAAGTTGGTTGACCTTACACGCAAAGAATATGACCTTCTCCTATTTCTAATTTCAAATAAAAATCGAGTGGTCTCCAAAAACGCTATTGCCGAACATCTCTCAGGTGATGCTGCCGATGTATTTGACAATTTTGACTTCATTTACGCTCACATGAAAAATTTAAAAAAGAAACTTAGTGAAGCAGGATCACAGGATTCAATAAAGACGATATACGGATTGGGTTATAAATTTGAGGCATGAGGCTGCTCAGGCGAACGATAAAAAATTACATTCTCTATTCTGCACTCCTGTTACTGGTATGTACACCCCTATACTATCTAGCTATTCGGCAATTGTTTATCAACGAAATGGAGGAAGAGCTCTTTCATCACAAAAATAATTTTATTGAGATGGCTGCCCATTTGGAAACTGAAAAAGAAATTCAATTATATCAACTCATTAACGAAGAATTTATACTTACAGAATCAACACAATGGCCAATTGTCGATTCACTATTTACCTTTAGTCAATATGATAGTCTTGAAAGTGAATTGATTCCTTTTCGGGCACTTCGCACTGGAGTTACCATTCAAAATAAACATTATCAACTAATTATTCGGGAATCGATTGTAGGGAATACTAAGCTTGTAATAACCATAGTAGCTATACAAACAGTTCTGCTCATACTCTTACTTATTGGTTTTATTCTTATCAATCGAAAACTCTCCATAGATGTATGGGGTCCATTTTATGTTATTCTAGAAAAACTTAAGCAATACCAAATTGACAAAGATTTATCGATTGAACTTCCGAAATCCTCTACTGCTGAATTTAGAGACTTACGTGAGGTGCTCGTTCAACTCGTGAATAAAAGTAGAAATGCCTACCTGAATCAAAAAGAATTCACTGAAAATGCCTCGCATGAATTACAAACTCATATTGCCATTTTTCGTTCCAAGCTGGAGTTATTGATGCAAGGTAAAGATATCACGCACGACCAGGCCGATTTAATAAGCGAACTATTAAACGCAACTGACCGCATTACGCGTCTTAATAAAAGTCTTCTGTTACTCTCAAAGATTGAAAATCGTCAATTCATATCCACCCAAGAAGTTTCAGTGAAGAATTCACTCTTTCAAACTCTTGAATTATATGGTCAATTGGCTACTGACAAGGAAATAAAAATAAATCTTGAAACAAATTCAGAATTACTGGTTAAAACCAATCCTATTTTATTGGACATCCTGCTAAGCAACTTAATTTCCAACGCCATTCGCCACACTCCAGAAAAAAATCAAATAATGATTCGTATTGACAAAAGATCTTTGCAAATCAGTAATCCAGGAGATGCGCTAAAAAATCCTGAGAAAATATTTCAACGGTTTAACCGGGAATCCAGAAATACCCAAGGCAGTGGTTTGGGTCTCGCCATACTTAAAATGATTTGTGAAATCGAAGGATTCGAGGTTAGTTATAACTATACCCAAAATCAACATCAATTTATCGTTTCATTCCCGCTTTAATTTCTCGCCTTCCCCAGTATTAATTCAGAATGTCTTCAGGATTCTTTTGCTCCTTTGCCTAGAAGACACAGTCCTTTTTAGCGATTTACAGAGAATAAAAACACTTTGTTACATTTTAGCTAAACCATGGTAGGAGTTTGGAGTTCAAAGCTGTTTTATGAATATGAAAAAAATTAGCCTTGCCATTATCATAGTAGGCATAGTAGCCAGCGTAGTGATTTATAAGTTATACAATAAACCTCATAGGGATCCCAAGAATGAAGAATCGATTCCAGTGAGTGCCATTGACCTGTTCCGCAGCTTTGAAGAAGATGAAACCAAAGCCAATGCACTCTATCTGGATAAAGTACTAGAAATAACAGGAAATATTACTGAGATATCTGCCAATCAAAACCTGACGCCTATCATAGTTTTAGAAACTGAAAATACCTTCTTTGGTGTGAGGTGTACTATGGCAGACAAAGAAATTAAAGTTCACGTTGGCGAAACAATACTTGTTAAAGGAATTTGCACTGGATATTTATCTGATGTGATTATTACCGATGCAAGCATTATGAAAAGCAAAAACTGATTTCTATGAAAAGATTGACAATACCTGTCATTGGCTTGAAACAACTTGGTTTTTTGGGCTTTCTGATTACAACAATTATTCTCATTGACTCGTGCATTCACGAACCCTTTATTGATCCCTTTGCTTTAAACGAAGGTCAACCCAATACGCCAGGCTGTGTAAGTGGTGGAACCGTTTGCTTTGAAAGCAGCGTACTTCCCATATTTATTTCTTCCTGTGCGCGAAGTGGTTGTCATGATGCCATCACACGCGAAGAAGGATTTGTATTGGACAACTACGCCAACATTGTAAAAAAAGGAATAAAGCCTGGAGATGCCAGTGAAAGCAAACTTTACAAAGTACTTTTTGAAACAGGCGAAGATCAGATGCCCCCAGATGCCCCTTTATCCCAGGCACAAAAAGATTCTATTGCAGCGTGGATTAATCAGGGTGCGAAAAACACAGTAAACTGCAACTGTGCATGCGAGCCAACTCAATTTACATACGCAGCTATTATTCAACCTATCATGACCAACCAATGTGTTGGTTGTCATAATCCTGGTTCGCTGGGTGGTAACATTGATCTTTCAAGCTATGCGTTGGTAAAAGCGCAGGCTGACAATGGAAAATTGTTTGGAAGTATCTCGCACGCGATTGGCTTTGTACCCATGCCACAGGGCACAAAACTTTCAGACTGTCAGATTACTCAAATCAAAAACTGGATAGATGCTGGTAGTCCCAATAACTAAAATTATGCGATTGAATTGCACGAAATTCCTTTTTGTTTTGCTTGTCGTAATGGCGACAAGTTGTTATTACGATAAAGAAGAAATACTCTATCCGGAATCAGCAAACTGTACCGTGCCGGCAATTTCCACCTTCAGTGGTACTGTGCTACCATTGTTAAATAATCGTTGTAATAATTGCCATGCTGGATCATCTCCATCGGGAGGAATCGCTTTGGATACTCATGCTAACGTGATGAAATATGTAAATGATGGCAGCCTGATGGGTAGTATAAACTTTGCATCGGGATATTCAGCCATGCCCAAAAATTCAGGTAAAATGTCGGCTTGTGATATTCAAAAAATTCAATCCTGGATCGATGCAGGAGCATTAAACAACTAGATCACTAAATACAACTTACACAATGAAACAAACAATTTTTATTATTCTTCTTAGCCTATTATCTGTTGCCGGATTTTCGCAAACTGTATACATAACCCGAAGTGGACAAGTGTCATTTTTCTCAAAGACACCTATGGAAAATATTGACGGTATAAACAATGAGGTTACCAGTCTGATCGATGCGAGCAAGGGCGAAATTGTTTTTGCCATCCTGGTTAAGAGCTTTCGCTTTGAAAAAGCATTAATGGAAGAACACTTTAACGAAAATTACCTGGAGTCAACAAAATTTCCTAAAGCGACCTATCAGGGGAAAATAACAAACTCATCATCAATCAACTTCACCAAAGATGGCTCATATCCTGCCACGGTAGAGGGAGAATTAACAATGCATGGAATAAAACAGAAGCAAACAGCTACAGGTACTATTACCGTAGCAAATGGTAAGATTTCAGCCGTTTCAACTTTTACGATTAAACTGGCAGACTATAAAATTGAAATACCCTCCCTTGTTGCTGATAAAGTTTCGGAAACGATAGAAATCCGTGTCAATTGTAAATATGAACCCAAATCCTAATATGAATCGCTTACAGTTAATTACTATCCTAACATTTTTCTCTCTGGCTTCCTTCGCCCAGGATGATCTGATGAAAATGCTGGATGAAGAAACCGAGAAGGATAAGAAACCCGATTATGCCACCGCCACATTCAAAACAACCCGATTGATTAATGGACATTCAGTAGAAAATGTTGCTGAGGGTGTGCTGGATTTTCGCATCTCCCACCGGTTTGGATACATCAGTGGTGGTGCTTACGAACTCTGGGGATTGGACGAGGCAAGTATGCGACTCGGACTTGATTATGGGTTAACAAACCGATGGATGATCGGGGTAGGAAGAAGTACTTATCAAAAACAATATGATGGGTTCACAAAATATAAACTTTTGAGACAGTCCTCAGGAACACGGTCTATGCCAGTTACACTAAGTGCCATTGCAAGCATTATGTACAAATCTTTGAAGGATGAAAATCCAGATCGTGAGAATTATGTTACCTCCAAGCTATTTTATTCTGGGCAACTATTGATTGGTAGAAAATTTAATGAAAGTCTTTCACTTCAGTTGATGCCGACTATTATTCACTATAATCTCGTTCAAGGGGCCAACGATCCAAACGATGTATTTGCCATTGGTGCCGGTGGACGAATGAAACTCAGCAAGCGAGTAAGTCTTAATTTGGAATACTATTATCAATTACCCGATTATAAACTTCCCGGAACCACAAACTCATTAGCGATTGGTGTTGATATTGAAACCGGAGGTCACGTATTTCAGTTGTATTGCACTAATTCAACCGGAATGACAGAACGAACGTATATCAGTGAAACAACTGGTAATTTTTTCGAAGGAGACATCCGCCTTGGATTTACGATCTCCAGAGTATTCACAGTGAAGAAACCTAAACACTAACGAAGCGCTAAGGTAAATCATCTGCTGTATCAACATCCCTTAAAGTTGGCAAAAGGTGATACGACAAATTAAGTCTCTTAAAATCTTCAACGGTTTTCGAGAATACTGAATCTGTACTCCATATTTTATTTGTAAAAAATTCAGGATGCACTTTCTTGATTCCTAATAAGTAATAACCTCCGTCAAGTGCAGGACCAAGCACTGCATCATGATTCTTCAACTTGCCAAATGCATCCCTTACAATTTCCTCGGTTAATTCAAGACAATCGGTTCCAATAATACAAACCCTGGAGTAGCCTTGTCGGAAAGCGTGCTCAAAGGCGAATTCCATTTTACTTCCTAAGTCAGATCCCTGCTGAACTTCCTTTTTGAATTGTTGATTAGGCCAGTTGTCTTCCGTGTCGACAAAGTTCGAATACCACACTATTCGATCACAATCTACTTCAGTAACAATTGATCGAGTATGACTAGCCAGCTTAAGATAAATAGCTAATGCTTTTTCATCACCCACCGTTGCAGCAAGTCTTGTTTTCACTTTTCCAAGTTCTGGATTTCTGTAAAAGATAATTAAGAGATCAGGCTTCATTACCTAGCGAATTATTCCTACGTGATCTAATTTCAAAAATAAAATATCCAATTACTCCAATATACTCCAAAGCAGTAAGCCACAAATTTTCGTTGAAGCCAGTAGTAGTATAACCAACGTAGGTTAAAAAGATCAACCCTGTCCAAACCAAAGGAAACCTGTAGGAAGCAAAAATAGAAAGAGCAAGCAATGTCGTAATATACCAGGGATGTAAAATCGTGACGAAGAGAAAATAAATACATAAAACCCACATCCAATCCGAAAGCAAAATTCTACCAGATAAGTTCTCGACAATAGAGTTCCATTTTATTCCTTTTCTGAATGAAAAAATCAGAATTAGTATTCCGGCAATCAAGCCCAACTTCCAACCAGTAGTTTGAATGATATTATATCCATGCTGCCAAAATCCATACTCCCGAATCAAATAATAAAGGCTCGCATTAAATTCAAATTTGTTAAAATACAAACCCACGCTACTCATCATAGATTGAAAAACAGATTGATCAAACAAGGGGAAAAAAATCAGTAGAGTAAAACCAGTTAAGACAATACCATATCGTATTGAGTGTTTAACACCAAGTGCTCGCACAATACCTGGAATAAAAATTAACGGTAACAGTTTAGTACCCACCGCCAGCGCAACACTCAATGCTGATCCCACCCATTTATTAACAATCAGTAAATAGACAGCCAGCAAAATAAAAAATATTGTTAGTCCTTCGAAGTGGAGATTTCCAACAAGTTCAATGATAACCAGCGGATTTAGTGCGTAGATCAAAATGTTTTTGATGGGCAAAGAAATTCTCTTTAACAGTTTATGCATTAATGCCAAAGTGCCGGCTTCTGCTAACAGCAAAATAAAACGCATTACGATTACACTCCCTAAAACTGAGTGCGGAGAAATCTTTACCGAAACCCAAAAAATAAATTGCGATACGGGCGGATAAATAGTAAAATACTCTGGACTATTCAGCTGAGAAAAAAGAGTTTGATCTAATCCTGAAATGTTTTGTTGTAAATAAGTGGAGGGTAACTCTGCAAAAGGATGATAACCTGCACTCCATAACCGCCCGTCCCAGATAAAGCGATAAAAATCATCGGAAAGAGAAGGAAGTGAAAAAAGAAATATGATCCTGAAAAGAAAAGCCGAGAGTAGCCAAAGTGAAATATTGGACTGCTCTTGTTTGATAATCCAGAGATAGATTAAAAACAAAATGGCATAAGCAGAAATCAAATAGATTGTCTCATGCCGTTGAATGACATAACCAATCAATCCATATCCAATTGCTGCCAAAAAAATTAACGCATAGTATATAGGCTTTTGCCTATCCATGTAAGGATGCTTTGAGGGAATAAAAAAACACGCTTCCGAAGCCAAGGGCTAGCATCACATGAAAGAAAATTAATCCTGGGTCTTTAAGCCAAATACCGGCAGCGATTCCAAAAATAAAATAAATACAAAGGAGGGCTTCTAATAAAATATTGACAGTAATCCGCGATCGCACATAACTGTTTCCCAACCACGAGTCTTGCTTGTTGGTAACATTAAATTTAGGTGTTCGGATAAAAGGGGTCTTTCGTCCTACCAAACCTTCTAATACTGCCAAGCCATTATGAAGTGACAAGCCCATCGAAACAATCAGAAACCTGGGATACAACGATAAGAAAGTTTTCGCTGGTGATTCAGAATAAAATCGCTTAGTAGCAATCCAATAAAACAAAGTGATTGAAAAAAAACCAATCAGAAAGATGATTCCTACATTGAAAAGCCAACCAATTTCTGGATGGGTACTTTTGATCCACAACATAGGAATACTCAGCACCGATGCAATCAATAGAAAAACGAAAACCGAACTATTAAATAAATGAAAAAATGCGTGGATTTTACTCTTTACTGATAAATGGCTTAACAGCACTTTTCCGAAATTTTTGCGCGCTGTTTCTGCAGCTCCTTTGTTCCATCGGTATTGTTGAGATTTTATAGCCGACATAATAACCGGAAGTTCACCCGGGGTAGCTACGTCTTCCAGATAATTAAATTCCCATCCTTTCAGTTGTGCCCGATAGCTTAAATCAAGATCTTCAGTTAGGGTGTCTGCACTCCACCCACCAGCATCTTCAATGCATGACTTTCGCCACACGCCACACGTTCCATTAAAATTTATAAAACTGCCTGATGCTTTGCGGGCACTTTGCTCAATGGAAAAATGAGCGTCCAGCCCAAAGGCCTGAAGTTGCGTAAGCAATGAGTAGTCTTTATTAAGATGACCCCAGCGGGTTTGAACCACTCCTACTTTATCATTTGAAAAATGTGGTAATGTCTTCAGCAAAAAATCTGGTTCAGGAATAAAGTCGGCATCGAAAATTGCGATGAACTCACCTCTGGCTTTTTGCAATCCAAAAGCAAGCGCACCTGCCTTAAAATCTTTCCTATCGTTCCTATGAATTGATTTTATATTAAGCCCTGCCGCTCGTAGTATTTCTATTTTACTTTCTATGAGCTGAGTCGTCTCATCCGTAGAATCATCCAACACCTGAATCTCTAATTTATCTTTTGGATAATCCAACTTACTAACTGCATTCAATAATCGATCAATCACATATTTCTCATTAAACACTGGCAACTGAACAGTCACCATCGCGTAGATATGAAGCGTCTTCGGTTCAATTCTTTTCACTTTCTTGCTTTGGAGATACACCCAGGTAAGATGGAGTTGTCCTAAACTAAACAAGAAGATGTAAAGCAGCGAAAGACTATATAGTATGGTAATAAATACGATCATTGTTTAAAACTGCCTTCAATTCAGTTCATAAATATTTAAAGATAGTAGCCAAAATCTTATAGCCCGCTAATATGGTTCCTTTCACGGTTCCACTGATTTTTGAGAACCCAATCCGCTTACGGTAACGAACGGGCACTTCCGTACATCGAAAACCATTTTTTGCTGCTTTCAGTTGCATCTCCACCGTCCAGCCATACGTTTTATCCTGCATATCGATTTTAATAAGGGTACTAAATCGAATAGCCCGAAAAGGACCAAGATCAGTAAATACTACACCATAAAACAATTTTAAAAGTCGTGTGGCTAACCAATTACCAAAAATTTGCTGTGGAGTCATCGATCCGCTTTCCTTCACACCCAAGGCACGAGATCCGATAACCAAATCCGCTCTTTCTTCTATGATCGGTTTAAGCAATACTGATATTTCTTCAGGATAATCTGAATGATCAGCATCTAAAAAAACAACCACATCGGGTTGAGGCTGAATTTGTTTAACGTATTCTATTCCTTTCAGGCATGCCCGGCCATAGCCCGCAACAGGTTCCTTTAAAACAGTTGCCCCCGCTTCTCGTGCAATCAGCTCAGTATTATCTGTTGAGGCATTATTGACAACCACTATTTCTGAAACAATATCCTTTGGGATTTCGCGAATTACTTCACCCACACCATTCTCTTCATTGAAGGCAGGAATAATAACAACTACGCGAAGCGATTTCAAAGTCTAGAGAGTTTTTAGAAGTAGGCAATATTACTCAGCAATCTTGATATGATTGTTACCAATCAAAATTGGTTTTCCAAATCTACCCTCCTCGCCTTTCACTTCCAGATTTAACACACCGCGCGGACAAACAGAAGAACAAACTCCGCAGCCCACGCAAGAGGATCGCACAATGTTTTGACCACGTTGTGCATACCAACGAACATCAATTCCCATTTCGCAATACGTTGAGCAATTACCACAGGAAATACATTGGCCACCATTGGTAGTGATTCTGAATCGTGACTTGAAGCGTTGAATTATTCCTAAATAAGCAGCCAATGGACAACCAAAACGGCACCAGGTTCTATTACCCATTAAAGGATAAAAGCCTGTACCAACCACTCCGGCAAAGCCCGCACCTATAAATGCACCATACACTTCGCGGAGTTGATATGTATCAAAAAATAAAAACCAGGATGCATCTGTAAAATAAGTGTATAGTACACCAGCCGTCATCACGACAGCAAACACTAACACCGCGTGAATCATCCAACGCTCTACCTTCCAAAACTTTAACGTTTTATTGGATAGTTGCCGATAGGGATCACCTAATGTTTCGGCTAACCCACCACACCCACACACCCAACTACAATACCAACGCTTACCAAAAAAATAAACCAGCACCGGTACGGCAATTATAATGAGCGCGATTCCCCATACCAACATAAAAATTCCTAAGCCGCCATTGGCCAATAATTCGTCAAGTCGATTGTCAAAAAAGAACGAGTAATCTAACGGCCAAATATTTTTAAAATCAAAATAAGGTTGATTCAACCGAATTAATATTTCAGGAATAAGAAATGCAAAAGCAGTCTGAAAGAATATGACCGAGCACGTTCGTAAGATCTGATACTTACTGTGGCGGTAATGTATAATCATGCGAACCCCCATCACCACAATGCAAAGTGTATAAATAAATCCATAGAGAAAAAATCGACTGGCTTCATTCCCACTCAAAAGCTCACTCACCGGATCAACCATCAGCACCCAGTTGGTCATGTAGTTAGGGTAGAAATAAAGTAGCACATAAAATACAATCAGCCATGTTCCAGTAAGGATGCCGAGCCACTGCACGTTTTTCATCACGTTAAAAAAGATTCCGTTGTTTTTAATACCCGCTGGCAATTGAAGTTTAGGAAGAATATAAAGCAAGGCTCCGATTACACATAACCCAATGGTTAAAAAGAGAAAAAGAAGAGGATTGCTTTTAACTGGGCCAATAGCAGATGCTTTTGTTAACGAGTATTTTAAATCCCGCACAGCATAGCGATCAAACCCAAATTGACCTACAATACCATAGTCATTTAGTTTCTTTGAAACTGAAAGTAGCTGTGTCTTTAATTCTTCCGGGGAAGAAAATTGTTGACCCTCAAGCCAGCTTCCATAATCTTTAAATAATTTATTCTTTGATTTAGAGATTTCACCTTCAGTCGGAAATACTACATCAACCCCAGCTAATGAAAATTTATTTTCCTGACTTTCATTTACCAGTGCATCAATCTCTTTAACAGTTACTCCATATAGTGATAGGTATCGATTGTTGGCAGAAGCAAAGTATTGATCTAGTTTGGATACGAATTCGAAATTTGATTTAATCGGATGGTTTAGAATCTCCTTGCTTTCTGCAATAAATAAATCTGCTTTACCAGCATCCGTAACCTGACTTTTGATAATTGCTGGAGTAAGTTCGTAACTCGACCAAAAGAACGAAATGTTAAAAATGACAAAGCCAGCAACGAATAAGAATAAACCAAATGTTTTAAGTGCTTTCATACTAGCTAACTAATTGTTCTTTAAACTTTGCTTGTATCTCTGCTTCATGACGCTCGAAAAACTCAGGATCAAAATTCGCTGCCGCTAAATGACTCATTACAAAGTCGATACTTTTCTTTTCGCGAAGCCACTTATCAAAACATTCATGCCGCATACGAATGCCAAATGTATTGATACCAATAAATTGATCAGTCGATCTATCCCATACTACATGCACGCATTTCATTCCGCTGGCATGCTCCCAATAGAAATCAATTTCATTTTCTTTAAGCGCATTACCCACATTACCATAAGTCTGATACTCAATATCAAAAAACTTCGCTGAATTAAACCAAGGACCAGGTTCATATTTAGTCTTATCTCCACAAATAGTCTGTGCAACTACTTCTCCCATCATCCGTCCTGTATACCACACTTGCTCAACTGCTCTTCTACCAGGCAATTCATAGGTGCGTTCCACACAATCACCCAAGGCAAACACATCTTTAATATTTGTTTCGAGATATTCGTTTACAAGAACACCGCGTTTTGTTTCAATACCAGAGTCTTTTAAAAAATCGATGTTGGGAGAAACCCCGGCTGTCAAGCCTACAAATTGGCATTCTATAACTTCACCCTTATTGGTTATGATTGATGTAACTCTACCAGCACCTTTAATTTCCTTTAATTCCGTTTCTAATTTTAAATTAACATGATGTGAGCGGACATGACGACTAATCATGCTAGCTTCTTGCTTTGGAAGTACATTATCCCAAAACTCTTTTTCACGCACTAAAAAAGTAACATCAATTTTTCTACTCAAAAGCATCTCAGCCATTTCAATACCAATCAACCCACCGCCTACTATTACAGCACGCTTAATGCCTTGGGTATTTTTCTCCATGAGCTCAAGATCAGGATATCCGTAGAGACCTTGCACACCTTGCAAATCCTGACCCGGCCAACCAAACTTATTTGATTTTGAACCAGTGGCAATGACTAGCTTATCATAGCTAATAGACTTACCCGATTGAAGTGTGAGTGATTTTGTTTGAACATCTGCTTTTGAAACATGATCATGTAACAGATCAATCTTGTTTTTCTTCCAAAACCAATCTTCGTAAGGCTTTGTGTGTTCATATTTCATATGCCCCATGTAGATGTACATGAGGGCTGTGCGTGAAAAGAAATGCTCAGTCTCGGAAGAGATGACTGTAATTTTAAAATCACTCCGCTTGCGAATAGTACGCGCAGCAGTAATACCGGAAATACCATTACCAATTATAACTACATGAATCATAATTGGTAAAGATACACTTTCGGACAGGAAGTAATTTGTCAATCGATTGACAAATGCTGCGAGTATGAAAAAATCAAAATCTAGGCTTTGTACATCCGCTCGTAGTATTCATCGGCCATACGACCCGAATCAAAGAATGGGAGCACATCCGACATACTGGCTTTAACTACTTTTAACCAATCTTTTGGCGATTTGTAGTACATCGGAATGATTTCGTTCTCCAATAAATCAAGCAAGTTCTTGGCTTCTTCCTTATCACGCTCTTCTTGAGAAATTGAATCAGAAGCTCGTTCAATCACGAAAGAATTTTTTCCATGCTGGGCAAATTCAGGCACCCACCCATCAGGTATTGAAAGATTTATAGATCCATTCATGGCAGCCGTCATTCCGGAAGTACCCGAAGCCTCACGGTACATGCGTGGATTGTTCAACCAAAGATCAGATCCTTTTTTAAGGTGCCCCGAAATCCAGAGTTCGTATCCCGTTACAACGGTACAATTTGGTAACGCTTTCGTTTTCCAATAAATCTCATTGAAGGTATTTATAGCTCCAAAATCCTCAGGGTAAGGTTTACCGGCCCAGATAAATTGTACCGGCATTTCTTTATTCGAAGCAATTTTCATAAACCGATCGAAATCGGATAGAATAAGATTAGCTCTTTTATAACCAGCAAATCTGCGCGCCCAAACAACGGTTAACACATTTTCATCAAACAACTTACCTGTTTGATTTGCCACTACGCGAAAAAGTTTTTTCTTCAATTCCTTCTTGCGATATACTAAAGCATTGTCATTATTCTCGCTATGCGCTTTGTCAAGATCATCGTCATGCCAATAGGTTCTATTTTGCGCATTGGTTACAGCTGTGATATCACAAATACCTTTATAACCACCCCACATCTTTCTTGCTACTTCACCATGTAATTGTGAAACTCCATTGGCATGCTTAGCCATTCGCAACGCGGTAAGCGTATAGTTTAACATTCCATTTTCAGGATGCACCAACTCCTCCACTGCTTTTTGTGTCATCCCATTAAAGAAACTCATCTCATTTAAAATCGGCAGACTATGCTCTTCATTACCTGCCAACTCAGGTGTGTGAGTGGTAAACACAACTCGTTTCTTTACTTCATCTAAACTCTTATGCTTATCCATCAAGTAAAAACATAATGGAAGTGCATGCCCTTCATTCATGTGATAGATTTCAGTTTCACGCTTAAGCTCATCTAAAAGTTTAGCGCCACCAATTCCTAATAAAATGGACTGCGCAATACGCGTAGTTTGGTTCGGATCATATAATCGGTGACTAATTGTTTGAGCAAGGAAATCATTTTCTGGAATGTCCGTAGAAAGGAAAAACATCGGACACGTATTGAATACTTCCGGCTTTAATAAATAAGCCTTCACAAAAACCTTGGCTCCATGAATGGTTATCGGGAAAACGATTTTGGTATCGGTAAGAAAAGAATAATCCTTATCGCGAAAGCTAACTTTTAATGTCTGATCTTGATTGCGTTCCTGATCGTAGTAGCCTTTCTTCCAAAGAATGCCAATACCAATCATATTTTGTTTTAACTCATAAGCACTTCGCATGTGCGAGCCTGCTAAAAAGCCCAGACCACCACTATAAATTTTCAACGGCTGGTCGATTGCAAATTCCATTGAGAAATAGGCTACCGGCTTAGAGTACTTTTTGTCGATTTTGTAAGGAAAGAGTTCTGAGGGCTTAATCATGCAGCTAGGTTCGGTTTTTACATTTGTTAAGATCGCTAAAGTAACAAATGAAGGGCAAATCCAATTAGGAATTATAACAATGTGGCAAAATGGCTAATCGCAATCGTTTGTTTTATGGCAATCATTTTTTGATTGACTCAAACCTGTTTAACTTAGTAGACTTTTATATCTAAAATTTATGATCAAATTCATCTTTTGCATACTTATCGGTTTTTCAATCTTCTCGTTTTTCGGCTTTCAGCAAAAACAAAAGTTCAACCTGGAGGAAAGTGTTGCACGGGGAAAAGAAGTGTATAACACGTATTGCATGAGTTGCCATCAGGAACAGGGTGAAGGTATTGAAGATATTTATCCTCCGGTGGCAAAATCAGATTACCTGATGGCAGATAAAAAACGATCTATCGCACAAATTTTGTATGGCGTCACTGGCGAAATGAAAGTAAATGGCAAAATCTATAACAGTGATATGATTGGTTTCGATATGTCAGATAAGGAAGTAAGTGATGTGCTGAACTATGTTCGTAATTCATTTAACGGTAAAAGTGTTGCTGTTACTCCTGAAGAAGTAAAAGCTGCAAGAAAATAATGAGTCAATCATCCAACATAAAATCTGGAATTCTTTTTATCGGGATTATTGCTGCCCTTGGAATGATTGGCTTTGTCGCTTATGATGTGCTTTTCTCAAAACCTCTTATCTTAAAAGGAGTTATCGTAGAAAAAATCTTCGTGCCCAGTAAAAATGCAACGGGTCCGCATGTTCTTCCTTACGGGAAATATCGAAGCTATGATTATACAGTCACTACTGAAAAGCATGAGCAGTGGATTGCTTTTGTGAAAGTGGATGATGGCAATGTGCTAAAGGTAAATTGTCATTCTAATCATTACGATATAAAACAGGTTGGCGACACCCTCCATTTCAAAGAATATACCGGAGAAATGTTAGGTATCGATTACTTCTCTCACAATGAAGAAGACATGGAACTCGAAAAGGATCTCTAAAGTTGTAGTTAAAAGTGAAAGATTTTAAAGCAATTATAGCCGCGTATCAACAAGTTGACTTCAATCAGCGAAAGGCTGCGCTTGCAACAGTGGTTAAAGTTCGTGGTTCATCTTACCGAAGCCCGGGTGCACGAATGCTGATAACCGATGATGGAAAGTGGGTTGGGTCTATCAGTGGCGGTTGCTTGGAAGGCGATGCATTACGCAAAGCGCGCAATGTGATGTCTGATAAAAATCCAATGACTGTAACATATGATACGCGCGAAGAAAGCAATCAAAACCTGGGAATTGGATTGGGTTGCAATGGGGTGATTGATGTATTGATTGAGCCCATTGATGAGACCGATCAAAAAAATTCAATTACTCAATTCAGTTCATTACTAAATACGCAAGAACCTGTTGCGCTGGCAACAATTTTTAAAGGTGCCAATGTAGGAGAAAAGATGTTGTTGACAAGTTCTGGTCAGATCAGCAATCAGTTTACAAATGTGGAACTTACTAAGGCAGTTCAAACTGATTTAGAAAAACTGACTATCACGAAACGATCGGAAGCAAAAGCATATACTGTGAAGGGCGAAGAGCAAGAAGTTTTCATCGAGCTCATTCAACCTTCGTTGTCGTTAATCATTTTTGGGGGCGGCTTTGACGCGCGTCCTGTAAGCGAGCTGGCAAAATCATTAGGCTGGAATGTCTCTGTTACAGATGAATGCGTTGCCCATATTGCGCCCATCTTTTTCCCAACAGCCGATAAACTTTCACTTTGTCAGCGTGAATTTATCGATCGTGATTTTGAGATCACTCCATACACAGCTTGTGTGCTGATGTCTCACAACTATGATTATGACCGCGATGTGCTAAAAAAATTACTAAAGTCAAACTCGCCTTATATAGGAATCTTAGGTCCCCGCAAGCGATTTGATAAGATGCAGGAAGAATTTCTTGCTACTGGAATTACACTGAGCGATTTTGATTTACAACGAATTCATTCACCTATCGGGCTCGACATTGGTGCCGAGGCTCCAGATGAAATTGCCCTTTCTATTATTTCTGAAATTCAAAGCAAGTTTTCTAATCGTTCCGGTGGATTTTTAAAATACCACAACGGCCCCATTCACCAACGTGATGCAAAAAACGATCAGGTGTTTAAGCAAGTGTATCTTGACTCAGCGGCCATTCAAAAGCCAGCCATTAAGTAGTCATATGAAATATCTGATTATAATTTTCCTGATGTCGATTGCTATAAGTGGTAACGCCCAATCAGAACAACAAGAAATTAATGAGCAGGTTTGGAAGCCTTTTATTAAGTTTTTTAATGAAAACAATACTGCTGGCTTTATGTCGGTGCATTCGAAAGATGTTGTTCGATCTCCCAGAGATGCAAAAACAGTATGGAACTGGGAAGAGTATAATACACAGCAAGCTCTTGGTGACAAAGAGGATATTAAGGCAAAAAGAAAACGAACGCTCGAGCTTCGATTTACAGAGCGAATTGTAAACAAAGATATTGCAGTTGAGGTGGGTGTTTATAAAACATCATACGGAGAAAATCAAAACTACTTCGGCCGTTTTCATGTAGTGCTGAAAAAAGAAAGCGGGATTTGGAAAATTCTGGTTGATACGGATTCCACTGAAGGTGGAACAATTGGTGAAAAAGAATTTTTAGCAGCACAAGCACTGTATTAATCTCATGTCAATCGGAATCATTATTCTCGCTGCCGGTTCCTCTTCCCGTCTTGGGCAATCCAAGCAACTGATCAAAGTAGAGGGTAAAACCTTATTAGAAAAAACAACCCAGGCAGCGTTGGATTCCAGTGCTCATCCAATAGTTGTTGTGTTAGGGAATCAGGCTTCTGTCCATAAAGGAATTATTGAAACTCTTCCTGTTACAATCGTAATGAATGAACAGTGGAGCAATGGAATGGGCTCTTCCCTAAAAGTAGGCTTGCAGAGATTAATAAAAGACCATCCAGATATTGAAGCAGTCATTATCACTGTTTGTGACCAACCTTATCTAACTGCCGATCATCTAAAAAAACTCATCATCATTTACACGAATACTTCCTCGGAGGTTGTGGCCTCTCATTATAATAATACAAAAGGGGTTCCTGCCCTATTCAGTAAATCTCTTTTCAAGAAACTCCTTGAACTAGCCCATGAGGAGGGTGCGCGAAAAATTATTCGGCAACATGAAGGAACACTTGCTTTAGTTCCCTTCGAAAAGGGTGAGATTGATATAGACACGCCTGATGACATGAATTATCTGACGAATAACAACATTAAAATTCATTAATTATTAATAACCTATACCTTTGCAGAGTTATGCGAGGGGGTTTCTCTTTATTGTTTCTTTTAATTGTTACGTTCTGCTCGGCTGAATCGTTTCAGATTTTTGAGGAGAATGGAAAAGTAGGAATCAAAAACGAACAAGGGAAAGTTGTTTTACCAGCCTCGTTCGAAGCCTTGGGCTGGTCGGACGGAAGTTTTTCGGTGATCAGTGGAGTAACTGGCTACCGATCCAACAACCAGTGGGGCATTCTTAATCTCAGCAAAGAATTTATTACCAAAGCCGAATATGAAAATCTCATTCATGCTAGTGGCGATTATTTCATTGCCCGTAAAAAGATTAACCCAACACAAACCAAATCAGGTTGTTTAAACCTTAAAGGAGAAATAAAAATCCCATTTCAATATGATGGCATCAGCATTCATGGGTTGAGAGCAATTGTATTCAATTTGTACCTCGGCCACTATTCATACGGACTGATTGACTTACAGAACACCGTGCTTATTCCGTTAAAGTATCAAAAAATAAATCCACTCGGTACACTCCGCTTTGCTGTTGAAAATGAAAAAGGAAAGATCGCTTTATTTGATACTGACGGAAAAGCAAAAACAGAATTTAAAATCGACAGCATCTCTGTCTTTCAAAACGAACATGCCATTCTTTATCAAAATTTGAGTCAGGGTTTGATTGATCGGGATGGAGTCATTGTAACCGAACCTGTTTTCCAACAGATAAAAATCATGGACGAGCATGCTGCCACGCTTAGTCATCATGAGTGGATTGTTTTGAATGCAAAAAATGAAGTTCAACGCAAGATTCAAGCGGATGAACTGTTGCCTACTCTGGAAGAAGTAATTATTTATGGATACTCAACTAAATATGGATTGCTCGATGCAGCAATGAACGTCACTCTTGATGCGCAGTACGATCAATTAACCCCACTAGGCAGTGGTCACTTTAGAGCAAAACAAAAAGGTAAAACAGGTATTGTTCGGCTCGACAATTCATTTTCTATCCCCCTTGTTTACGATTCTCTTTTAGGTAAGTCCGATAGCTTCCGGGCATACAAGAAAGGTGAAGGTTGGGCATTGGTAGACCTGCTAAACAAACCAAAAACTCAGAAACAATACGATTGGCTTGGCGCGAAGCAAAATGAAATTTATCCTGTCAAAAATTTTGGATATTGGGGGGCTATAAATTCCACAGGCATAGAAACCATTCATTGTGTCTACGACTCGTTGATTGAAATCTCATCTGAACAGGTTGTTGTAAGCTTTAAAAATCAATACGGAATCATTTCAACAAATGAAAAATGGTTGGTGCCTCCACAGTCCTTTCCGCTTCATTTGGTAAATGATTTGTGTTATGTGCAAATACAAGGTTCAAATATTTTTCTCACCAAATTTTCGGGTGAGGTTATTTACTTTACAGATAACCGAGTTGAATTTCAAAAGGAAAGTTGGATAGAGTATTTACCTGACGGAACCATTAAGACACTGGATTATGAAGGTCGTTTGTTAAACCGAGTAATTCCACCACCACTTGATAAATTGGAAGAAGTGTATCAGGAGCATGAAGGCATGCGGGGTATCAAGCGCGATGGTAAGTATGGATTTGTTGATTCACGAAATCGGCTTCGAATAGCGAATCGTTATGATGGCATTGGCGATTTTCACGAAGGACTTGCCGCGATTAAACTTCTTGGTAAATGGGGCTTTCTGGATAAGGAAGATCACATTGTGATCAATCCAAATTTTCAAACTGTTCAATCTTATAAGAATGGACTTTGTATTGTCCTCAAAAACAATAAGGCCGGAGTAATTGATAAATCCGGAACATTTATCCTGAACCCACAATATGATTCCATTGAAAGTCAGTCCAATGGAAAGTTTCGATTATATGATAAAAACCTAATGGGATTAGCAGATTCAGAGGGTAGCATTCTAATCGAACCTCGTTTTGATTTTCTACAGGATATTGACAACGGATTTGTTATTGTGGGGCGCGATAAAAAATTTGGCTTGATCCATATTAATGGACTGAGTGCAATTCCGATTATCTATGATTCCCTATCATTTGATTCTGATAACAATCAATATCTGGCACTTAAAAAGGCTGACTGGGAAAATATTAAGTTGAATCCTCAGTAGTCAAATCAAGTGTTCAATTTGACAATGATTCCTTTGCGATCGGAGTCCATATGACTCTTTTCATTTTCTCCCCAAAAGATTTCTGGAAGCACTATGTTCTATACACTCACTTTCTTTAGCAGAATCTGATAACTTAAGCAACGTTACTATTTCCTTGGGTAGGCCATCTAAACTGCGACTTTTGAAATCTTCAATCTGCTCGATTAAAGACTCGTTCTCAAGATTCGTAATCCACTTAATAAGAGCTATTTTTCTTTGCTCGATTGTCATGAAGCAAAGTTAATAAATATTAGCTATTCAGTTTTAACCTATTCACTATCTCTTCAAAATTCAACGACTCCCAATTCATCTCAATGTTTTTAGTCTTCATTACTTCATCCATGATCCTTTTCTGCTTCTGTCCTGTCTCATAAGCAACGGAATAAGGCATCTCGTCATGAAACGTAACCATGGAATAAAGAGGTATCCATTGAGTGGGATAAAGCTGGTGCAGTCGGGCTTCGATTTTTTTTCTCAATAGAAAATCTGCATCGGCAACTAAGTCCCGCATTTCAATAAAATTATCGAGTGCTAGCTGGGCGATTGCATCTGCATCCTTCTTCCGGGTTTGTTCAAATAGAGAAAGCGCAGTTTGCCAATCATCTTTATGCTGATCAAGCATTTGATTTAAGATTCGGCAATCTTCAAAACCGGCATTCATTCCTTGTCCGTAAAAAGGAACCATGGCATGTGCAGCATCGCCTATCAACAACGTTTTATTTCGCACCCATGGGAAGCACTTTATGGTAACGAGTGACGAAGTCGGGTTAGCATTATAATCTTCCAACAGCGCTGGCATTAACTCAACGGCATCAGGAAATGTATTTTCAAAAAACATACTCACTTCAGCATCCGTTTTCAATTGATTGAATGAAGGTGTTCCGGCAAACGGAAAGAAAAGTGTACACGTAAAACTTCCATCAGGATTAGGAAGCGCAATCATCATAAAACTTTCGCGCGGCCAAATGTGTAACGCATTTTTTTCTAGCTTAAACGAACCAGCCTCTCCCGGTGGAATGTGAAGTTCCTTATATCCATGATCGGTATAGTCTTGCGAATAATCAAACCGATCGGTGAACATAAGCGCACCGCGTACTGCTGAGAATGCACCATCAGCTCCAATAATTAAATTAAAAGGTCCACAGTCGACAGTCGACCGTCCACTGTGGACTGACAAAATCGTCTTATCAAGATCAACATGAGTTATGCGTTGTTCAAAATTAAATTTTACTCCAAGTCCTTCCGCCTTATTCATCAACAACACGTTCAACGCACTGCGCGAAACTGAATTAATAAACTCTCCTTCCTTCCCATAAGGTTGAAAAGTAAGTTTTGATTCCCGATCGTGCATTACTCTGCGATGCATGGGAATAGCAATAGATTTCACTTCTTCCGCAAGACCTACTTCTTTTAAAGCACGAATACCACGGTTGCTTAAGGCTAGATTTATTGATCTTCCTCCTTCGTATCCCATTGCCCGCATATCACCCCTACGCTCAAATACGGAAACCTGATAGCCACGCTTTGAAAAATAAATAGCTAACAAGGAACCTACTAAACCTGCTCCCACTATTGCAACATTTTTATCACTCATTACTTCAAGGCGTGTTTAAAAATCTCATAGAAAGTAAAAACTTCTTCATACGTGTTATACATCGGCACGGGAGCTACACGAATTACATCTGGTTCCCGCCAGTCTGCAATTACTCCATTTTTAGTAAGCTGGTTAAATACTTTTTTGCCATTCTTTTTCATTAAAATAGAAAGCTGACAGCCTCTGTCTTTTGAATGGCTAGGTGTGATGATGGAGAAATAATTGGAATAGTCAGCTACTGATTTTAAGAGAAACTCAAGAAAGTTGGTAAGCTGAATGCTTTTCTTCCGCAAATTCTTAATGCCTGCTTTTTCAAATAATTCTAGCGAAGCCAGCTGCGCGGCACCTGATAACACAGGAAAATTTGAAAGTTGCCAGCCATCTACACCAGGCATAGGAATAAACCCTTTCTTCATTTGAAAGCGTGCCTTCTCATCATGCCCCCACCACCCTGCCAATCGCGGCAACGCAAAGTTTGTCGCATGTTTTTCATTAATAAATGCTCCGGCTATTCCACCCGGACCAGAGTTCAGATACTTGTAGCCACACCAAACAGCAAAATCAACCTGATCAGTATGCAATGACATAGGCACATTACCCATTGCATGCGCTAAGTCAAATCCAACAAAAGCTCCTGCAGCATGCCCGGCTTTTGTTATTTCCTTTAAATTGAAAAATTGACCAGAGTAATATTGAACTGCACCAAAAATAACCAGTGCTAACTCATCAGAATGATCATGAATTGCTTGTAAGATATCATCCGTACGTAATGTAAACTCTCCGGCTCTGGGCTTAAGTTCGATTAAGCCTTCTGATGGATCAATGCCGTGAAACTTTAATTGAGATTCGAATGCATATTGATCAGAAGAAAAGGCACCTGCTTCAGTAATGATTTTAAATCTTTGCTTAGTTGGCTGATAAAAAGTAGCCATCATCAAATGAAGATTTACAGTAAGCTGATTCATAGCAACCACTTCTGCTGGTTTCGCTCCTACCAAACGAGCCAATGCCTTTTTGCTAAACTTATGATAGTACAACCACGGTCGTTTTGCGTGAACATGTCCTTCTACTCCCAAACCTGCCCAATCGTTCAGTTCTTGAGTAATAGACTGCTTGACAGACTTCGGTTGCAACCCTAGCGAGTTGCCCGTAAAATAGATAGCTGTCTTCCCCCTTACTTTAGGAAGATGAAATTGTTTTCGAAATGATTTGAGAGAATCCTGACGATCGAGTTTTCTGGCAAATGCCAGTGTATTTTCAAATTTCATGAAAGGAGCTACTTAAACAAATCGTGGATCAGTCTCCATCACGGTTCCACATTTCTTACAGGTTCTGAATTCTTTAGAACCATAAAATTCGCGAAAGCGAGGAAGGAAATCTTTTTCAATGTTATCTAAATGAAATCGGTATTCATGAAGTTTGGTGTTGCAGTTATCACAAAACCAAATCAATCCATCCAAGGTTTCTTGTTCAAGTCGTTTACATTCAATCACCAACCCAACAGAACCCGCAGGTCGCTCCGGACGATGCGGAACTTGAGCGGGCAACAAAAACATTTCACCCTCCTTTATTGGAATATCAACTGCTTGTCCATTCTCCTGAATGCGAACATTTATATCACCTTCTAATTGATAGAATAATTCTTCAGTCTCATTAAAATGATAATCCTTCCGCGCATTTGGGCCACCCACAATCATAACGATATAATCACCTGCATCGGTATACAAATTTTTATTCCCAACAGGGGGTTTTAATAAATCACGATTTTCAGTAATCCAGTTTTTTAAGTTAAAAGGTCTGCGAATAGACATAGTATAATTAATTATTAATGCGAATGTGATCTCCAGCGAACAAGCTTAGGAATGTTGCGTGTAAAGATGCCACTAAGTATGCCGGGAATCTTCATTTCTTTAAGCTTTCCTTTTACCAAAAGTTTCATTTCATCCATTGTAATATCCGGTTGGGTAAATTTTCCCTCCTTATAACAATGACTGCAATATAGGTTTGACTTAGTTCCATCAGCTTCAGTGCCACCTCCCAATTCATCACGCTTTAGGGGCATGCCGCAACTCTGACAGTTTTTGTAGCTCGCTTCCATAAATTGCTTCTATTTATATAGGAAAGTTAATGTTCTTTTATCTTTACTAAAAATCAAACGTATGAATCTGGATTTACAAGGCAAAAGAGCACTGGTTGGCGGTAGTACGCAAGGAATTGGGAAGGCATCGGCTATTGAATTAGCTAACTTAGGTGCAACAATCACCTTGCTTGCAAGAAATGAAAAGTCTCTGAAAGAAACATTGGGTGAGTTGCCAACACCGTTTGGTCAGGTCCATAATTATTTAATTGCAGATTTTAATTTCCCCGATCAATTAAAAAACGTTGTTCAACAGTTTGTAGAAAAAAATACTGTCCATATACTTATTAATAATACAGGTGGCCCACCGGCAGGGCAAGCAATTGATGCAACCATTGAGGATTTTATCAAAGCCTTTACCAGCCATCTAATTTGTAATCAGATTTTAGCTCAAGCCGTGACACCTGGAATGAAGCAAAGTAAGTATGGGCGCATCATTAATATTATTTCCACGTCTGTAAAAATCCCAATTAAAGGATTAGGCGTATCGAATGCAACACGAGGGGCAGTAGCAAACTGGTCCAAAACAATTGCAACTGAGTTGGCGCCTTTTGGCATCACAGTTAATAATGTGTTACCGGGTACTACCATGACGGGGCGCCTGGATTCTATTATTAAAACGAAAGCCGAAAAATCAAATAGAACATACGAAGAAGTAAAAAATGAAATGATTGCTGAGGTGCCAGCCGGAAGAATTTCTGAACCTTATGAGGTAGCTGCTGCTGTTGCCTTTTTGGCAAGCCCCGCAGCCGCTTATATTACAGGAATCAATGTGCCTGTTGATGGGGGAAGGACAGGAAGTTTGTAACTTTAACACCTAAGTTTTTTCAAATAAGTAATGCCTCGGCTTTTATCTATTCTCTTCTTAGTCTTTGCTATTGACTGTATAGCACAGCCACCCATCTTTATTAAAGACGACTTTAATACAAATGTAAATGGCTGGTGGGTTGGGAAAGGAGATACCTACACCATGAAGTTAGAAAAGGGTAAGTACACGATGATTACTACGGAAAAAGATAAGGGGCGGTTTGTTACCATTCAGCCTTACATGGATATCAGAAAGGATTTCTCAATTGAAGCAACTTTCAAACAAAAGTCCGGGAGCGAGAATAATGGATTGGGTCTTCTTTGGGGTAATAATGGTGATGGAAAACATCAGGAATTTATCATCACCACGAATGGATACTACAAAATAAAAAGTCCTGAGAAAGCAGATAAGATCAACGAATGGGTGGAGTATAAAAAAGTAAAACCATTAGGGCAGGAAAATATTCTAAAAATAGAACAGCGAAAAGGGAAATTGTTTTATTTAATCAATGGCGAAGAAGTGGCAAGCATACCTGTTCTGCCTTTGTACGGAAACAGAATGGGAATTATTAATTACACCAACATGGAATTGGAGATTGATAATTTTATTTTTCGACAGGATATAAAAATTAATTTACCAGAGAATCTCACTAAAGGTATTGTAAAAGAAAATTTAGGGCCAAATGTCAATTCCATTTATGATGATTTAGGGCCTCACATCACCACCGATGGAAAAATGATTCTATTTGGACGGGAGCTTTCGCCAGATAACCTGGGCGGAAAAGAAGATGGTGAAGATATCTGGATGACAACTACTAAAGACGGAATCACTTGGTCGAAGAGTGAGAATATGGGCGCAGCAGTCAACGATAAACAGGCCAACAACCTTGCAGCTATTAGTGCTGATAACAACACGCTATTGTTTTGTCGCTTAGATGGATTTCAAGTGCGCAAGAAAGAAGAGGAAGGATGGTCTGAACCTGAATATTTGAATGTGAAATTCAAAAACGAATCAAAAAATATGGAGGGCAACTTATCGCCCGATGGTAACGCAATTTTATTTACGGCTAAACTAAAACAGAATTTGTTTTATGATCCTGCCGCTACCAACAAAGAAAAGGACGTGTATGTTACCGTTCAGGATGAAAAGGGCAATTGGTCTGATCCCATAAATTTAGGCAAGCAGATTAATACCAGTGGCGATGAGATCTCACCTTTTTTGGCAGCGGATGGACGCACATTATACTTTGCTACCAACGGCCGCCCGGGCTATGGAAGCTATGATATCTTCTTGAGCAGACGTAAAGGGGATTCATGGACAGAATGGAGCGAACCGGTGAACCTGGGGCCAGAAATAAATACAACAGGCTTCGATGCTTATTATACTGTTTCCGCTGCCGCGGATTATGCCTATATGGTAAGCGATCGAAATTCACTTGGCTTGTCGGATTTAGTGCGCATAAAATTACCCGAAGCGGTTAAACCCGATCCGGTGGTATTGGTGTTAGGTCACACATTAAATGCAAAAACCAAAGAGCCCATCAAAGCAGATATTCTGTTTGAAGATTTATCTGTGCGCAAAGAAATCGGAAAAGCAATCTCCGATCCCAAAACGGGATCGTATCGCATTGCTTTAACAAAAGGAAAAAATTATGGAATTCGTGCTCAAGCAAAAGGGTATATATCGGTAAATGAAAACCTTGAGCTTGCTTCTGTTGATAAGTATACCGAAGTAGAAAAGGATTTGCTTTTACTTCCTATTGAGGAAGGAGAAAGCATTGCATTGAATAACGTTTTTTTTATAATAGGTAAGCCTATTCTTAAAGTTGAATCATTTCCTGAATTGGATCGGCTATTAGAAATAATGAATGATGACCCTTCTATAAAAATTGAACTTAGCGGCCATACCGATAACAACGGAAACAAGGATGCACTAATGAAGTTGTCAGAAGAAAGAGTGCAAGCTGTAAAGGCCTACTTAGAAGATAAGGGAATTAAGAAAGGTAGAATTTCAGGTAGAGGGTACGGTTCTACAAGACCGATTGCTCCAAATGACACAAACGAAAACCGACAACGCAATCGCAGAGTAGAAGTTAAGATTACTAAGGTGGGTATATAGTAAATAGTCATGAGTCTTGAGTACTAAGTAAATGCATACGACTAAGGACTAACTACCAACTAAGGACTAATTTTAAGTATGGAAAAAATTCTGAATTATATAAATGGTCAACTGGTTGAGCCAACTTCCTGCAACTATTTGGAGAATATAAATCCATCTATTGGTAGCGTATATAGCTTGATACCAGATTCTGATTCGACTGATGTTCAAAGGGCAGTCCAATCCGCTCAGACTGCTTTTCCTTTATGGTCGGCTATGCCATTGGCAAATCGTGCTTCCATCTTGTTGGCTATTGCCGACTTAATTGATCGCGACATAGATAAACTTGCCTTGGCAGAAAGTGTTGATCAGGGTAAGCCGCTTAAACTCGCTCGTGCAATTGATATTCCCCGCGCTTCCGCAAACATGAGGTTTTACGCAACGGCCTCCATGCACATGTCTTCTGAATCACACTTAATGGAAGGTGAAGCGATCAATTATACAACGCGAACTCCGATAGGTGTTGCGGGATGTATTTCACCATGGAACCTTCCCTTATACTTATTCACCTGGAAAATTGCTCCCGCATTGGCGGCCGGTTGCACAGTGGTTGCAAAACCCTCCGAGCTTACACCCATGACAGCTTTTTTATTTTCAAAGTTGTGTATAGAAGCAGGATTACCAGCTGGAGTATTAAACATTGTTCACGGATTAGGGAATAAAGTGGGGCAAGCGATCGTAGAACATCCGAATGTGTCAGCGATTTCATTTACAGGTGGCACCGTGACCGGAAAAAAAATTGCAGCAACAGCCGCTCCCATGTTTAAAAAACTCTCTCTTGAACTCGGAGGAAAAAATCCAAATATCATTTTTGCAGATTGTGATTTCGAACAAGCAGTGAGTACATCCATCCATTCTTCATTTTCAAATCAAGGTGAGATTTGCCTGTGTGGCTCACGAATTTTAGTAGAGCGCAGCCTTTATGAAAAGTTTGTAAGTGAATTTGTAAAGCGCACAAAAGAATTAGTCGTTGGTGATCCTTTGGAAGAGAATACACGAATGGGTGCATTGGTTTCTGAACCACACATGAATAAAGTTCTTTCATACATTGAACTTGCAAAAAAAGAAGGCGGACAAATTTTGTATGGCGGAAATAGAATTACAATTTCAGGTCGATGTACCAATGGTTATTTTGTAGAACCAACAGTTATTGTTGGATTAGATCAACACTGCCGTACTAATCAGGAAGAAATATTTGGCCCAGTGGTTACGATCATGCCTTTTGATTCAGAAGAAGAAGCCATCAGCTACGCAAACTCAAATGCATACGGCCTAAGCGCCACTATTTGGACGGAGAACCTAAAATGTGCTCATCGGGTTGCTCATCAAATAAAAAGCGGTATCATCTGGATTAACTGTTGGTTGTTACGCGATTTACGCACTCCCTTTGGTGGCGTGAAGCAATCGGGTGTTGGTCGCGAAGGGGGCTGGGAAGCATTAAAGTTTTTTACTGAGGCAAAGAATGTGTGTGTGAAAATTTAATAGCCTCACTAATTAAAGATGAGTTTTTTCGACATCAACAATATCTTCTTCACAATTCTTGGTTATTCGCTAAGCTACCTGGAGTTTTTTGCCGTGATCGCAGGACTCATTGCTGTGGGGTTATCGGCCAAGGCTAACATTTGGAGTTGGCCCATCGGCCTCATTAATGTTTTTCTTTCAGCCTTCTTCTATTACCAGATTCAACTTTACCCCGATATGTTCCTGATGGTATTTTTCTTTGTCACCAATTTAGTGGGTTGGTGGCGCTGGGCCAACCCCAAACCTGAAGAGGAAGATCGAAAGAAAGAATTGAAAGTAAGTTTCATGAAAGGAAAACAATTTATGGGATGGTTATTCGTAGGTGGCGTAGGCACATACATCATAGGAACACTTGCCTCCAGGCTGCATGAATGGCTTCCCTTACTTTTTAATTTACCAAGTGCTTATCCATACGTTGATTCTTTCATTTTAGTAATGAGTGTGATCACTACCTTCCTGATGATTCAAAAGAAAATTGAATGTTGGATAATCTGGATAGGAATAGACATCGTTGCTACGTATTTATATTTCCTAAAAGGCGCTAAGTTTTTTGGAGTGGAGTATTTGATCTTTACACTTATCGCCACTTTTGCACTGTGGAACTGGATTAAAGAATATAAAAGCTACAGCAAACAGTCAGCATGAAGCGAGGATTAGTTATTGGGAAGTTCATGCCGCTCCATCATGGGCACATTGCACTCATTGAGTTTGCTGCTGCTCACTGCGATGAATTGATTGTGTCCATGAGTTACAATTCAACCGATGTTATTTCCGGTGAACTTCGTCTTTCGTGGATTAAGGAAACTTTTAAAGACCAATCTAACATCCAAGTATTCAGCATTGTGGATGATTTTGATCGGGAAGACTTGCCGCTTGCTGAACGGACTCAAATTTGGGCTGAGCGGATGAAACACGTGTATCCACCTATTGATATCATTTTCAGTTCTGAAGAGTATGGAATTCCCTTTGCAAAAAACTTGCGGGCTGAGCCTAAAAGTTTTGATCCCGAGCGGAAACTATTTCCTGTTTCGGCCACAAAGATTCGAGAGAATCCTTTTGCCTACTGGAAATACATACCCAAAATTGTGAGACCCTTCTACGTAAAGAAGATTTGTTTCTATGGGCCTGAAAGCACCGGTAAGTCAGTGATGGCAAAACAACTTGCCAACTATTATCAAACTGAATCTGTTCCTGAGGTTGCTCGTGAAATAGTAAGCTCTAATGAATTTACCATTGATGATATTATTAAAATCGGTCATGCCCAAACGCAACGGGTTTTAGATAAATCAAAAACGGCCAACAAAATTCTCTTCTGCGATACGGATTTAATCACCACTCAAATTTATTGTCGTCATTATTTGGGGGAAGTTCCCCCCATATTATACGAATTAGAAAAACAGATCACCTACGATCAATATTTTCTATTTGACATCGATGTGCCTTGGGTAGCCGATGGCATGCGCGATTTGGGAGCAAGAAGACAAGAGATGTATACCGTTTTTAAAAACGAATTAATAAAAAGAGGAATTCCATTTATTGAAATTTGTGGTGACTTTAACCAACGCGAAACACTATTGAAAGAGTATGTTGATTCTATTTTGAAATAACTTCAATAGCTTTCTTGCAATCTCGTTATGCAGCCTTTCCAGCCTTATGTCCTTTGATGGCGAAATACATAATGAACAGATAGCATGGCGCCATGATCCAATACGCTTGTTGACTGTTCCAAAGTTCAGATAACTTACCGTACACAAGTGGAAGAATTGCTCCACCTGCAATTGCCATGATAAGGAGAGCAGATCCCATTTTTGTGAACTTACCCAGTCCGCTAATAGCAAGCGGAAAAATAGCGGGCCACATTAATGAATTTGCCAATCCTAATAAAGCAATAAAAGCCACCGACATAAAACCACTGGTAGTAACTGCTCCGATTGTAAAGGCTACTCCCAGAATAGCACAATATTTCAATGCAGTTGACTGCGAAAAATATTTAGGAATAGCAATAATACCAACAATATAGCCTATCAGCATGCATGCTAATGTTGCCTGAGTAAAATATCGGGCTGTTGATAACTCAATGCCAAGTGATTTTCCATAACTAATGATCGTATCACCCGCTAACACCTCCACTCCTACGTAAAGAAATAATGTAATTACACCCAATACCAAATGTGGATATTGTAACACACTGGTTTTATCTGAGTCAGATGAACTTAGTCCTTCACCGGATCCACCATCGTCAATATCCGGCAAAGAAGAAAACAAAATGGCAACTGCTAGAAAGACCAGTATGCCAGACATAATCATGTAGGGAACAATCACACGTGATGCTAACTCATCAAGTGCTGCGTTCTTTGTGGCTGCGTCCATCGTCTTCAAACTTGCCTCAAGAGCATCAACATCGTTTAAAGCAATATATCCGAAAACTAAACCAGCAATAATTCCAGCTACTTTATTACAAATACCCATAATGCTAATGCGCGTAGCTGCGCTTTCAATAGGGCCTAAGATTGTAGCATATGGATTCGAAGCGGTTTGCAAAATCGCGAGTCCGGTTCCAATAATAAAAAGACCGACCAAGAACAGATCGAAGTTGCGACTGTTAGCTGCCGGAACAAAAATTATTGCTCCAATTGCCATGATGAAAAGGCCCAAAGACATCCCCTTTTTGTAGCCTGTTTTTTGTAAAACATAGGAGGAAGGAATCGCCATCACGGTATAAGCAATAAAGAAAGCGGTAGCCACGAGGTATGATTGAAAGTCTGTTTCCAGTTCGCAGGCTATTTTTAAGTAAGGAATAAGCGTGCCGTTGATCCATGTTGCAAAACCAAAAATGAAAAACAAGATTCCAATAATGGTGATGGACATTAAATAACTGGAGGGCTTTGATTGAGTCATGGGTAGCGATTTTAGGCTTTCAGTAGTAAACTTCTATTTTTGCAGAGTTATAAACAACAGGTAATTACCATCTTTTAATTAATTCAAACAAATTGAAAACAGACCAAAAAATTTCTTTACTGGTAATGGCAGCTGGCATGGGCAGCCGCTATGGTGGAATCAAACAAATTGATGGCTTTGGCCCGAATGGCGAAACCATTATGGACTACTCCTTATATGATGCGCTCCGTGCAGGTTTCAATCAGGTTGTGTTCATTGTGCGCGAAGAGATAAAAGAAACAGTGAAAGAAATTTTTCTTCCCAAGCTTCAAGGCAAGGCAGAAGTTCATTTTATTGTTCAATCATTAGATAAATATGTGCCTGCAGAATTTCAGCCTGTTGAACGAAAAAAACCCTGGGGTACCACACATGCTATGTTGTGTGGTAAAGAAGTGATTGATGGCTCGTTTGCGGTAATCAATGCCGATGATTTTTATGGAAAGGAAGCCTTTGAATCGCTCATTCATTTTTTCAAAACTGCTCCTGCCGATCATCATGCTATGGTGGGTTATACATTAAAGAATGTAATGTCAGCCCACGGAAGTGTATCACGCGGAGTGGCTACTCCCGATGCTGAAGGCTTTTTAAAAAGCATGAAAGAACACACTACTATTTTGCGCGAAGGCAACAAAATAATTTCGAAATGGAAAGAAGGAGATGAAGAGCTAAGTGAAAATGTTCAGGTTTCTATGAACTGTTGGGGCTTTCAACCAGGCGCTTTTAAGTTGACGGAAAAAATGTTTAAAGAGTTTGTAGCCAAGAATCGAGACAATCCAAGTGCAGAATTTTATATCGCCCTTATGGTAAGCGAACTAATCAATCAAGGATTAGGCAAAGTTCATATTCTGCCTGGTGGAAAAACCTGGTTTGGCGTTACCTATAAGGAAGATAAGGAAGAAGTTTCGCAAAAGATAAAAGATCTGGTAACGCAAGGCGTGTATCCTGCCAAGCTTTGGCAATAATCTCAAAATAATTAATGTGATTCCTACTATTGTTCTTGATTCATTCGGTTTATCCCACTCATCAAGGTATGAGCCGATTGGTTCAGGGCACATACATCAAACTTTTTTAGTTACCGATGCAAAACAATTCATACTGCAACGCGTAAACAAAACTATTTTCACTGAGCCCGAAATAATAGCTACTAATAATCGCATTGCTGCAGACTATCTGGTAATACATTCACCTGACTATCTGTTTTTAACAGCATTACATGATGCGAAAGGAAATGAGTTAGCATATGATGCAGATGGATTTCCATGGCGGTTGTACCCACTCATTGAAAATACAAGTACGATTGATTTTGTAAGTACTGAAACCGAAGCATTCGAAGCTGCTAAAGGATTTGCCAAACTCACTAAAAATCTTGATGGCATTAAATGTGAGTTATTTAAACCTACGCTGAATCGGTTTCACGATCTCGCATGGCGCTACCAACAATTTGAAACTGAATTAGCCACTGCTTCCGCAGAAGTTAAAGCATCCGTTAAAGAAGAAATTGAAGCAGCCAAAAAATTCAGTTATCTGGTCGTTGAATACAATGACCTGATTAAAAGTGGCGCGTTGAAAGAGCGCATCACTCACAACGATACCAAGATCAACAATATCCTGTTTGATAAGATCACCCAAAAAGGAGTATGCGTAATTGATCTGGATACTCTCATGCCCGGTTATTTTATCTACGACTTGGGTGATCTGGTCCGCACCTGTGTGAGTCCAGTCAGTGAAGAGGAAAGTGATCTTTCAAAAATTGAATTCCGTAAAAATATTTATGATGCGTTGCTAACCGGCTATCTATCCGAAATGAAAGGAAGCATGAGTGCTGCTGAATTAAATGCGGTACCCTTTGCTGGGAAAATGATGACCTATATCATGGCGCTCCGCTTTCTGGCTGATTTCTTAAGGGGCAATACGTACTATCACACTACCTATCCTGATCAAAACAAAGTCCGGGCTCGCAACCAACTTTACCTTTTAAATATTCTTACCCAACCGGTTTAAGAATTTTTTACATCTTGCAAACCAAGAACTATCTATTAACTATATGAAGAGAATTATTATCCTTATTAATGCGCTTTTTCTTTGCACCATTAGTTTTGGACAACAAAACCCTGATGCACTGAAATATGCAGCAACTATCACTGAAGCAGATTTGAAAGAAAATCTGACCATCATTGCTTCTGATGCTATGGAAGGTCGCGAGACCGGTAAACGCGGACAAAAAATGGCAGCGGCTTTTATTGCGGCTTATTTTGAAGACTTAGGTTTGAAAGGCCCGGTATCGGGAAGTTATTATCAACCCGTTCCATTGTTTACAACTTCTGCCCCCGTGGTGTCATTGAAGGCCGGAGCAACTGAATTAACTGGAGACGATTTTGTTTTTTTAGGTTCAGGTCAAACCGCTGGTGAAGTGACTCTACCATTGGTCTTTGCAGGAAAAGGCTCAGATGCAGACCTTGAAAAATTAGATGTGAATGGAAAAGCTGTGCTGGTATTTTTGGAAGTGAGCTCTATCATGAACAACCCCGTGCTCACAAAATTACGTGAGAAAGGTGCCAAACTTATTTTAGGAGCTGTTGAGAAAAAAGAAGATTATACGCGCGTGTCTGGGATGGCCAGAAGATTTATGGGCGGGCGGCTTAGTTTGAAAAAACCTGAAGGTGGGAACATTTCAGGCTCTATTGTTGTGACATCAGAAACTGCTGGAAAAATCTTCAACACTACCTACGATAAATTGAATAAGGCTGCTGCCGATAAAAAGGTTAGTAAAATAAAGCCTGCGTCTATTACTTATTCCGTTGCTCAAACAGTTTCTGAAGTACGTTCCGAAAACATTCTTGGTTTTTTGGAAGGCACCGATAAGAAAGATGAAGTAGTTGTAGTTACTGCTCATTACGATCACATCGGTATCTCTACCCGTGGCGAAGGTGACAAAATTAATAACGGTGCTGATGATGACGGCTCTGGAACAGTGGGCGTGCTGGCCATTGCTAAAGCGTTTGTGCAAGCTAAGAAAGAAGGCAAAGGCCCGCGCAGAAGCATTTTATTCATGACTGTTACCGGAGAAGAAAAGGGATTGTTAGGTTCTGAGTACTATTCAGAACATCCCATCTTTCCATTAGACAAAACGGTGGTTGATTTAAATATCGACATGATTGGCCGCAGAGATCCTGCTCATAAAGACAGCGCTCCCTATGTATACGTGATTGGTTCAGATAGACTTTCCAGTGAGTTGCATACATTGAGCGAAGCAACCAACAAAACCTATTCGAACTTAGCGTTTGATTATTTGTACAATGCGGAAGATCATCCAGACAGAATTTACTATCGCTCCGATCATTGGAATTTTGCCAAGAAAAATATTCCGATCATTTTCTATTTTGACGGTGTGCATGAAGACTATCACCGCCCAAGCGATGAAGTAGACAAAATTGAATTTGATTTATTAGCCCTTCGAACGAAGAACGTATTTCACACGGCTTGGGAAATTGCTAATCGTGAGAACAGGTTAGTGGTGGATAAGAAGTAAGTGAAGAGGCCACAGATTCACTGATTATAATAGTGAATCTGTGGCTTAATAATAAATTAAAAAGGAACGTTCACATGTCGCTCGGCATGGTAGCTTGAACGCACTAACGGTCCTGACTCTACGTATTTCAATCCCCGCTTCAAGCCTTCTTCCTTATACATCGCGAAGGTATCCGGATGAATAAACTCAGCTACTTCCAAATGCATTTTAGTGGGCTGCAAATATTGGCCGAGCGTAAGAATCATTAAGCCATTTTCAGCGAGATCATCCATGGCTTTAAAAACCTCTTCATGAGTTTCACCCACACCCAACATGATCCCTGACTTAGTTCTTTTGCCCGCCTCACGGGTGCGCTTAATTTGTTCAAGACTTCGTTCATACCTGGCTTGTGGACGCACCATTCTATACAATCGACCCACAGTTTCCATGTTGTGTGATACAACTTCCTGGCCACCCTCAATCATATGATATAAAGCTTCCCAATTTCCCTTGGTATCGGGAATTAAGGTTTCAATAGTTGTCTCAGGACTTAATGCTTTTGTTTGAACTACGGTTTGATACCAAACTTCAGCACCCCGATCTTTTAATTCATCGCGATTAACTGAAGTAATAACAGCATGCTTTACCCCCATCAATTTGATGGCTTCCGCTACACGAGTCGGTTCATCGGTATCATACTCCGGTGGCCTTCCCGTGGCAACGGCACAAAACGTGCAACTGCGAGTGCACACATTCCCTAAAATCATAAACGTGGCAGTACCCGCTCCCCAACATTCGCCCATGTTCGGGCAATTGCCACTTTCACAAATCGTATGAAGTTTATGCTCATCAACCAGCTTGCGCACCTTGGCATATTCGGGGCCAATAGGCAATTTTACGCGCAGCCAATCCGGCTTACGTTTTTTTGGTTCTGGGGCTGATATGACGGGTAATTCAATCATTCTTTAGTTGGTAGTCGTGAGTCCCAGAGTCATTAGTATTAAGTAGCAAACTCCTACTAAGGACTCGGGACTAATTACTATAAACTATTTACTTGCCAATAAGTTCCTTGTATTGATCTGCGCTTAGCAAACCATCCGCTTCAGCGGGATTGGAGATTTTAACCTTTACCATCCAACCATCTCCGTAAGGATCGCTGTTTACTTTCTCGGGGCCAGCTTCAAGTCCTTTGTTGAATTCTGAAACAGTACCACTGATGGGCATAAACAAATCTGAAACGGTTTTCACCGCCTCAACCGTACCAAATACATCGTGTTGTTTGATGGTTTGGCCAACAGACGAAATGTCAACATAAACAATATCACCTAATTCGCCTTGCGCGAAATCGGTAATACCGATGGTTGCCTGATCGCCTTCAATTTTAATCCACTCGTGGTCTTTGGTGTACTTAAGTCCTGCAGGAATGCTCATAATAATCGCTTAATAAGTTGCCCCAAAAATAAGGAAAGTAGGGCGATGATAATAATTTACTTTAATCTTAAAGTAAGGCAGAAACAAACTTCAGCATTGCGTTAATTCTGAGCCAGATTAAACAAGATCTTCACCCCACCCCGGGTAGTTGATCTGCGGAATGAATTAGTAACTAATGGTTCATTCACACTTCGTTCTACATAGGCCTGCACACGCAATTTCTGATTTACCAGATAACTCACATTGGGGCGCAATTGAAAGTTTATGTTTCCATTAGTGACTGTATTCACTTCCTCAATTTTGCGCTGGATGGTGCGGTTGTTGGTTACACTCATGTTCAATTGAAAGGTGATGTCGTTCTTCAGCGTAAGAACGCGGCCCTGACTTTTGAACGGCAACTTCATATTGTTTTTTGTGTAGCCTAAATCGAATGACCAATCTTTACTATTCAATTCTGTGATTTGTGAATTAGAAATATTTAATGCCAAGTCGCGCTTGGTTTTATATTCAAATCTGAGGTTAAGTTTTTTTCGGGTTCTCAAATTTATTCCCAGCAAAGGTGCAAACTGTTCACTAATCATTACCTGACTAATTACATAGACCGGAATTAACTCGCCACTCGAATTTGTTTGAGAGGCAAACTGGCCGTTGTTATAATCTTCAATAGAATTGTCGATCCCAACATCATTATATTCAAGTGAATTGGAATAATTTATTACTGAGTACGAAGAGTTGTAAGCATGGTTGATGGTAATGGATTGAAAAATATCCTTAAGCGCCTCAATCTTTCCAAGCCCTGTATAATCCACACGCCAGTTTGGAATTGGAATTTGAGGGAATGGCGAGAGATTAACCGTCTCCGCTGCCTTACCCGTATAGGCTGCAAGGAATGCCGGTATCAAAACATCTTGCGATTTTGTTTCATACGAATTTCCTGTAACCTGAGTAAACCGATCCTGCAGAATTTTTATGTTATCCTCAAACTGTTTAAATACGGTTGAGTTTAAACTCTGATTATTTTCAAATGCTGTATTGATTGTAAGTGTTGAAATTTTGTATGCACCCACGCGGCTTGGGCTAAGGGATTCATAAAATGAGCCTGTAGAATCAATTCGATATATTTCCTGGAAAGAGGTAGTAGAAGTCTTCTTAATGTCTAGCTGAATTTTAAGATCGTTGGAAGGCTCGAGCGAAGCCCGAAGCCCAAGGTCCTTCATTTGATTTTGAGTATAAGGAGTGGTTAGTTTTTTACTGGTTGATAACCATCCCTTCTCTCCTGCTTCAACTTGAAAATTTGATTTCTGCTGACCTAACACAAAACCCCAACCGGGTGCGCCCCATCCTTTATCCAACCCAAATAAATAAGGCTCGGGCATAAAGCCAGGCAGTATAGTTCCTTGATTAACCGTATAGGTTCCAGTAATATTTCGTAGCGACATGATGAGACGCAAAACACCCTTAATCAATTTCAAATCTGGTGGCCTGCGCACTGTATCAGGCTGGGTAGGTTTATTTTGAGCTGTCTGTGGCGTAGGTCGTTTAGGTGTATTGATCGTTTTTAAATAACCTATCTTGTTATAGAGTTTAACCATATCAATCCGCCCAGTAATTGCTTGCTCCTGGGTGTTCTGAATAATGTTACCCAATTTCAAACTATCTACTTTTTCCAACGGACCTGCTCGCCAGTTGTAGCCTACGTTATAGCGATACTCGGCTCCCAACCAATTGGTAAGTGGTAATTTTTCGAATGGCAAAGTATAGTTGGCGGTAATGTTCTGATCGAAATTTTTCGTGCGCCCGAAGTTCTTAAGGTTATTAATTACGCTGTCTATCGCTTCCTTGTTATCCAAATCTCCATTAGGTTCATCAATAATAGCGTTGACTCGCGAAGAGTAATCGAGTGTTAATGACTTTGTTAAACTCCAGCGAACATTATAGAATCGATTGAACACAAAAAACTTTTGAAAGTTGGGGATGGAACTGCTGGCCTCTGTGTTTGAGTTTCTATAAATAATTTTACTAAAAGAACGATCTAACTCACCCCGCACAGAAAGGTTGGAGGGCATTGGGTTGAAATTGAAATCCTTTATCAATTGCAAAAAGGGAGAAGCTAAAAATTTTGAGTTCTTAAAAGGCTCGAAGCCTTTAAACGTAGGAGCATACTGCCAAACTGCGGCTCCTTTATAATTACGTCTCGTGTTTTCTTGCAAATTAAAATTTGTTTGAGTCGCTTCACTATATGCATAGGTGAACGAAAAATTTTCTATGTCATACAAATGGGGTTTTGCTTCCTTATTGGTTTTTACTTTCCGCACATTTGTAAAATTCAAACTCCTCCTCACAGACATATCCTGGATTAACGCTTGATACGCATCCCGTTCTCCATCTGTGTTGAATGATTTCAACGCGGCCTCCAGCCGCAAGTCCGGGTTAGCCGGGTCATAGTTAGGGTTGATGGTCGTGTTCTCGTAACTAATGAACATCGGTATTTTTAATCCTGTCCATGCAGGAAGTAATTTATCCACATTCAAATTTGCTGATACATCATAGGAGGTGGTTTCACCTCTAGCTCGCTCCGAAATTTTTGATTGTACTCCGCCATATCCAAAACTGATGTGGCGAACCGAACCCGTAACCGTACCCAGATCAGCAAGTTTTGTATTGAGCACTACATTGGCTGCCCAACCTGCCGTTCGATCAAAATCGGTAAGTCGAAGTTCGTTCGCCCAAATACATACATCAAAAGTTTTGGCATCGCTACTGCGTGGATTGCGAACCCCAATCATCATCAACTTCACCTGACTAAGATCGGGTCTTCCTAAAATACGAATGCCATGTTTGCCAACCTGAAGGGGTCCCGCTTGTGGATATAGAATACCTAAGTTATAACCTTCCCTATCCCGTGTTGCTTTTAATGCATAAAGGTCATTGAGATCAAGATCAATTTGATTTTCATCAGGCCAAACTGCTTCAATTGTTCTTCCATCTTCTGGCTTTGTAATTTTCAATGGCAATTCAATCTCATAATAGTTTTCATCAAAGTCTGTTCCCAGACGCAAGAATGCAACAAGCTCGCCATCTTGTATAGGTTTATTAATTGCGTTGCTATGCGCACTAATAAACATTTTAATGCGACCATAGTTAAAAAAGTCCATGGTAACATTCTTATAAATAGAACGAGCATCTCCATCCGGAAGATCGGTAACACACATCTGCACAGACTGTTCATTTAACCTTCGTTGTACGGAAGAGGTGTTATCACGATCGCGCTGAAGCGGCTCGATATAACCTGGCTTAATAGCATTTGGTGAACCATTCTCTTCAATGTTAACGACTGATACTGAAAAATTATCTAAGTTGGGTTCAATGGGTTCACCAAACCGTGACTCCTCCAGGTTGCCAGTATAGCGTCTCCAACGATTACCAACCGTTCTGAATTTTGCCATCCGCAAAACAACAGGTTCACTAAATCCTGTTAAATACATCCGTGCATAGCGTATCGATTTAAAGCCTTCAATATTTCCAACCTTCTCATCAAACTGCCTTACGGGAATTCGAAACAAATACCATTTAGCATCGGGATGTTCATTGGGGTCTCCCGATACATCAACAATGAATTTATTACCAACTTTTAATGAGTTGGGGGTTAGATCAATGTTATAAGAATAATACTCCTCCAAATCACTCAGCGTGTTGTCTTGATTAAGATCCTCATTATCAGGAATGGTGGTACTGGATTGTGGTACTTCATCGGAACTTGATAGCACCGGTGTGTTATTCTCCTGCCCGTTAAAATTTTTGTACCGTTCTAAAATCTGTGCATCATTCGCATCCAAATCGGCACCCAGGAAATATTTGAAATCATCGGCTGATGGATCTTGGGAGATTTGCTGACGAAGCGTGGGGTTTGTTATTGAATTTAAAAATCCAGCAAACTTATTTGTCTCATATGCATTGTTTGCACCATCCAAACCAACATCCTGAAAGGGGCGCCCGGTAGGATCGTTATCAAATGAGTTATTTAAATATTGCTTATTCGTTACATACCCCCATTCGTTCGAAGTAACATTCAGCGCAGTAGTATCGCCATCAGCGGGCAGCCCGTTTTCAAACGCATGCTTACCATCGCGCATAACGTCTTCCGAAATACTTCCGAGATGAAAAGTAACCTTACCTCCCGTGGTGTTAGATTTTGGTGTGTTTATACCATCATTTATTTTTCCATTTTCATTATTAATGAAAGGATCTAAAAGCCAAAACTCAACGTACTCTACGTTTGCCTTATCAAAGTCAACTTCTGTGCGAATGGCAGTAGTGATGCCACCCCAATTATCTGTTGGATTATTGATGAAGCCTTGTGAGTTAAGATTAGTACTATTGTAATTATAGGGTCCTCTTTCTGAGGGGTAGTACGCAATATCGAAGATCGGTTCAAAGAAATTTCCAACCTGCGCATCAAAAAATGGAAAAATTTCCTTAGGTGGTATCGCCCTTACATAATGGTTCTCCAAATCTGGTTCCTCAATATTGTTAGGTTTAAACCTTCCGCCTGTACGATAAAATACATTGTCAACCTGATACCACGCGATCTTGGCACGTTTATACCCTGCGCGCACATCATTGGGCGAACCAAGTGCATCATCAAACTCTCTGGGTGTTGAAGCCAGTTTCCAAGACTGGGGGCTTAATAAACTATAAGGTGTTGCCGTGTTTTCAAAATCATCAATAAAGGAAGTGCCATCACCATCCACCACATTGGATGTTCCGGGAAGGAGTTGAGCAAACTCCGCATTGAGAGTTACCGTAGATTGTTCTTTGGTTTGTAAAAATGGCAGGAAGTCAACCAACTTGGTTAATATCCTCGAGTCTTTGCGCATATTAAAATCTACTCCGTATTGAAGATTACGTGCCGGTTCGCTGCCAATTAAGTTACGACTTATAAGTGGGCGCTCATTATAATATAGAAGTGTAGATCCAATATTAATATCATCATTGAGTTTATAGTCTAATCGCGTACCTAACAACGATCGTGTTTGGAAGGCGAAGGGATCTTGTTGCTCGTAGGTAATGTCAAGGTCTTTTCCGGAACTAAGAATCCCCTCGTTAAGAATAGTAACTTTTCCAAAGGTATAGTCAACCGTGTAGTCAGTTCCCTCTCTAAGAGGAGTGCCCCCCGCATAAACCTTTACCGATCCTGGTGAGATGTTAAATCCTTGAATAATAATTTCTTTTCCCGAACCTGCCTTGAAGGAACCTACTAGATAGAATTTATTTTTTGTGGCGAAAAGTTCAGCTTCTGCCTTGGTGGTTCGATAAAGTGTGTCATACACATATTTATTAATCAACTCATCTTTTGTTGCTTGATTATTTTCTTTGGCAAAGAGATCGCGAAGTGCATTATCGAAGGGATGCAGGTACGGAAAAATAATGGCGCCCGTTTCAGTATTCACAGTTACCTTTTCAACAAAGTCGAAGTTACCATCGGGTTGAGGATCATTGTATGGATTCAATCGGTCGAGGCCAAAGACTTGAATTAACTGTTGGGTCCGTGAATACTCCCCTTCCTGCAATTGGGGATTATCGATACCCGTGCGGTCATCACGATAAATGATCCTTAGCTGAAATCCTTCACGCGTAAGTTGAGTAACATTTAGATTATAAATATTTTTCATCATCAGATTCCAGGTAGGAATAATTGTTCCTTGTGAATCTTTGATGCTGATTTTGCGCGGACGCAATAGCTTTAAAAAAGCTACTTCGCTTTCCGGCTTGTTCCCATAATCTTCCGAAAGCTCGCCCACTTTATACACGCGCCCGTTGTACGTATATTCAAATGCAATCGCTAGTGCTTCGTCATTTTGTAGCTTCCGTTGCAAGGTTAAATAGCCAAGCTCTTTGTTAAATGTGTATTCACTGGCGGCCAACTTTCGGGCGCTGTTTATTTTTTCAAAATCTGTTCCGTTCACTAATCCTAACCCTTCCAACGCTTGATTAATACCATCAGACTCTGCAGAGATGGTGCCCAGTTTAGTAAATAAATCGTTGCCATTATTTGAAGTAGGAAATCCTGCCGGTGCAGTGGACGTAAGAATATCTTTTCGATACGTCTTATCAGACTCACCCAAATCCATAAAGCCAACTACGTTGCGCGTTGTTTGTGTATCATTTTGGCGGTTCAATAAATAAACCTCCACGCGAGTGATATTAACCCCCGATGTAATCTGCGGAAGCGTGCCCAACCAGTCTTCAAAATTGTCGCGAAAGAATTGACCTAAGAAAAAGTGACGGTTATCATCATAGTTCGATCCAACAATTTCAAAAGGTCGTCCCTGTGCCGCACCGTTGGTACTGCCTTGTACTTTAATGGATGATTGTTTGCCTCGTTGTGTTGTAGCCAGCGTTGTCACAAACAATTTACCAAACTGCATTTGCGCTTTAACCCCAAATAAATTTTGTGAACCAGTAATCAAACTATTGTTTAGGGGCAAACTCACATTTCCTATTTCCAGTTTTTTAAGAATGTCTTCCTTGAAACCTGTGTACTCCACTTTCATATTATTTTGAAAGTCGAATGAGTTGTTGTTATCAAAGTTGGTAGTAACGGATAGTTTCTCCCCCACTTTACCTACTACACTTAAATTTATTTGCTGATCAAACTCAAATCCGCCATTGCGCTGTTGCCGAATAGGGATTTGAGGGTTTTCAATTTTTTGATACTGAACCCCAAAGTCGAGGTTTACAAAACCACGCGGAATCAACTCCACATAACTTCCTCCAAAAATCCGATCGAGTGCAGGACTTACATAAATTTTAGGAATCAGATTACGACTGCTTACAGCACTCTCCCCATCCAAAGCCCGGCTTTTCGATTGCCAATAATTTCGTTTAAGGATTTGATCTTGTTGCCTCTTGAATTCCTCAAATGACATAGTGGAGGGAGGCCGGTAATTTAGGGTGCCCGCTTTTTCGAAGATATTATAATGCATCCCCGTGTCAATTTCTATGTTGGTGTTGAAACTCTTCGGGTTCTTAAGAAAAAGGGGTGAGTAGGTAGTGAAGTTGGAGAATGGATCGCCATAGCGATCGCGCGTTCTGAAAGAAGGACGATAAGGATTGTTAGATTCCGTGCGTACCGTATCGGCATTATTCTGCTGCTGGCCGTACGCCATGGGAGCAGACCAGCATAGTGCGAGACAAATGCCCAGTCCGAGAATGAACTGAATCTTCCGGGTAGCTACAATCAATCGTGGTTCAGGCGTTTTTTAGTGCTTGCTTTACCAGGTTTTCTAAACTTATGGTATTTCCTGACAACTTCAGGACGGAATCAACGCTTTTTTCGGCAGCTGATTTCGTGATACCGAGCGTCATCAAGGCTGTTAACGCCTCGTGGCGCATCGTATTGTGTACCAATCCGGGTTTTCCCGGGCCCTCTTCCAAAGGGTCTTTTCTCAACTTATCTTTCAACTCGAGTATCACCCGTTGAGCCGTTTTTCCACCAATTCCTTTAACAGCTTGCAAGGCTGCAGCATCCTCGCGCACAATGGCCGAACGAAGTTCATTAGGGGGCAGATAAGAAAGCACTACCAGCGCGGTATTAGGCCCCACTCCATTAACAGAAATCAAGTGCTGAAACATTTGTTTTTCGGTTTCATTTATAAATCCATATAAAATCTGGGCATCCTCGCGCACATGCATGTAGGTCACAAGTTTCAAATCCTCGCGATCTTTAATTTCAGAAAACGTGTTGAGCGAAATGCTCACCTGGTAGCCAATTCCGTTCACATCGAGTATTATAAATGTGGGCTCTTTGTGAACGAGCTTGCCTTTAAGATATGCAATCATAAAAGGTTAAAAAATGAATGCAGTTTACGAGGATTTGGGGAGGGAAACAAGGGTTTACCCAATTCAAACCCGAGTCGTTTTTTTTAGTTTCTGAGTTCCCTGAAAACTTTAAAAGATCGAAGTACCTTTGCATTATGTTTCAATTCACGCCCACAAAAAATCTGGCCATTGATCTGGGAAACAATAACACATTATTGACCGATCAGTCTGCCCTTTTATTTTCACAGCCATCCTGCATGGTAGTGAACGAACTTAACAACAAGGTTGAAGCTGTGGGCGATCAGGCATATAGCATGCTTGAAAAAATGCATTCTAATCTAAAGTCGATAAAGCCTTTGAAGGGTGGCGTAATATCCGATGGCGAATCGGCTAAGAAAATGCTGAAGGAGATGGTTAGCAAGATTCAGAAGCCATCATTATTTCCTTCTGGATTTAATTATTTGATCTCCGGTGTGCCTTATGATACAACCCCTGTTGAGAAACGTGCTTTGCGCGATACACTAGATCAGTTCTCTTCGCGAAATACCTATCTGGTTCACGAACCATTAGCAGCCGCGTTAGGACTTGGGTTAAACATTCAGGAACCGGAAGGAAAATTGGTGGTGGATATAGGTGGTGGAATTACCGAAGTAGTAATTATTTCCTTATCGGGAATTGCTGCCTTCCAATCAACACGCATTGCAGGAGATACACTGGACGAAGAAATTCAAGATTACTTTAGAAGAACCTACAACTTTTCGATTGGACTTAAAACAGCCGAGCAATTGAAGAGAGAAATTGGATGTGTCTTTTCTTCCGTTGCTAACAAGGAAGAAGTTTTTGTCACAAAAGGAAAAGACTTGATAGAAGGAATACCCGTAAGCCGAAAAGTGAGTCAATTTGAATTAACGGCTGTATTAGAAAAACCTTTTCAAAAAATTGAAGAGTGTATTCGCCAATCGTTAGAAATTTGTCCGCCTGAATTGGCATCGGATATTTATCGCTCTGGAATATATGTAACAGGTGGCAATGCAAAATTGAAAGGAATTAAAGAGCGACTTACTAAAACATTTCAATTGCCAGTTCATATTGATGCGCAGCCATTGCTTTCGGTTAGCAAAGGAATTTCTCAGATTCTAGCGGCACCGCAAAAACATAGATCAGTTTTGGTTTGATTATTATACAATCGTGACGGCTATCAAAAACTTATTAACTCATTTTGACCGCTATCTTTCTTTGGACGGTAACGAAAGTCAAGCCTTAACAAGCCGTTTAACGGAAAGGAAAATAAAACGCAAACAATACATCTTACAAGAAGGCGACATTTGTAAATATTTTACATACGTTGTTGAAGGTTGTTTCAAAATGTATGGAGTTGATAAAACGGGGACAGAACATAATCTTCTATTTGCTGCTGAGGACGACTGGATTACAGACTTAGACAGTTTACACAAAGAGCGACCTTCCAAATTATTTATTGAGGCTATAGAGCCATCAACCATCCTTCAAATATCAAAAGGTGACCTTTGGTATTTGTACACCAACCATTCAAAGTTTAATAGAAACTTCCGTGTAATTATTGAAGACAAGTACATTGAACTTCAAAACCGATTGCTTCAAACTTTCAGTACAACAGCATATGAGCGATACGAAAGTTTTTTGGAGCAATATCCAAACCTGTCCAACCGACTGCCCAACACACAAATAGCATCCTATCTGGGTATTACCCCAGAATTTCTTAGTAAAATAAGGAATGAGAGAAGCGGCAAATAATGCACCCTTAATCTACATTAAGACTATTTCTTAAACCAGTTTATAAGTACGAGCAACTCGTTCATCGCTCCTTTGTATTGTCAATTTTGACACAAGACAAAATTCAATACAAAGCAAAATGAAGAC
>JBGSIM010000098.1:0-2184 GCA_041742535.1 Cyclobacteriaceae bacterium
CATTGCACAGAATCCGAACTTTGGTGGCGAAATAATGATAATAGGTTTAGGCTGCGAAAAGCTTCGACCCGAACGACTTTTACCAAATCAAAATGAGATCGGAGATAATTCCATTCTCTATCTCCAGGATGAATCATTCCAGGGTTTTGGTGAGATGGTAGATGGTATCATGGCTCTTGCTGACAAACATCTTAAAAGATTAAATGAACGTAAACGTGAAGTTTGCCCGGCCTCAGATATTGTTGTGGGACTTCAGTGTGGAGGGAGTGATGCACTTTCAGGAGTAACAGGAAATCCGGCTGCGGGCTTTGCTTCGGACTTGATTGTGAGGGCAGGAGGTACCGTTATGTTTTCGGAAGTTACAGAGGTAAGGGACGCTGTTCACCTTTTAATACCAAGAGCCATTGATGAAAGTGTAGCTCAGGCATTGAAGAAAGAAATGCAATGGTATGACGATTATCTTGCTTTGGGTTCTGTAGACAGAAGTTCAAATACCTCACCGGGAAATAAGAAAGGCGGACTAAGTAACATAGTTGAGAAATCTTTAGGTTCAATTGCTAAATCCGGTACGAGCTTGATTGTGGATGTTGTTTCGCCAGGCGAAAAGATAAAGCGCAAGGGGTTAAACTTTGTAGCCACTCCAGCCAGCGACTTTGTGTGTGCCACACTGCAGTTAGCCGCAGGTATGAATGTCCATGTTTTTATTACCGGTAGAGGTACTCCTTATGGGTTGAAAGAAGTGCCTGTTATTAAGGTAAGTTCCAACTCAACACTCAATGACCGATGGTTTGATTTAATTGATTTTAATGCAGGACCCATTGCATTTGGTGAAAAAAGTATTAAAGAAATGGGCTGGGAACTTTTCAAGATGATCTTGGAGGTTGCCAGTGGAACAAAAAAAGTAGCCAGTGATAAGCTGGGGCTTTATAATGATTTGGTTCTGTTTAACCCGGGACCGTTAACTTAAATATAGACAATGACAATTGCAGAGAAGAACATTATTTCAGACGATTCAGTAGAGTGGAAGGATTTGGGTAATGGCGTAAAACGAAAAGTATTGTTTTATGATGATGCTATGATGATGGTCAAATTTCAATTTGAGAAAGGCGCCATTGGAGCACTTCATAAGCATCCACATCGGCAAATGAGTTATGTGGCAGAAGGTGTTTTTGAATTTAGCCTTAGTGGAGAAAAAAAAGTTATTAAAACGGGTGACATTTATAATGTGCCAACCCTAGAAGAACATGGAATTGTATGTTTGGAGCCGGGAGTTTTGGTGGATGTTTTTAATCCCATCCGGGAAGATTTTTTATAATTGATAAAGTAAAATAACCTATGCTAACCTTAGCTCAAATAAAAGCCTCGCTCGAAGATGGCTTACTTTCCTTTCCAGTAACTGATTTTAATGAAGCGGGAGAGTTTAATCCTGTTACCTATGCTGATAGACTGGAATGGTTTGTAAAGCATGATGTATCATCAGTGTTTGTTGCTGGAGGAACCGGTGAATTTTTTTCGTTATCCAAATCAGAGTACTCCCAAATTGTTGAGGTTGCTGTTAAGACTGTTAAAGAACGAGTACCTATTATTTCTAGCGTTGGCCGAAGTATTCCTGATGCTATTGAGCATGTAAAAATCGCTGAGAATGCAGGTGTTAATGCATTGTTGTTATTTCCTCCCTATTTAACTGAGTGTCCCCAAGATGGAGCCTACCTCTATGCGAAAGCAATTATCAGTAACACAAGTTTACCAGTCATCTATTACAACAGAGCCAATGGTGTCCTTTCAACAGAGTATGTTTTAAAGTTGGCTGAGGCGTGCCCTAATTTTATAGGATTAAAAGACGGCACGGGTAACATGCAAGACTTAAATGACATTATCAAAACGGTAGGCAAGCGGTTGTCATACATTGGTGGAGTTCCTACTGCTGAAATTATTGCTGAGGCTTATCTTTCTATTGGTGTGAATACTTATTCATCGGCTGCATTTAATTTTGTGCCCGAGTTGGCTAATCAATTTTATAAAAGTTTGAGAGCTGGGGATTCAGAAACGGTTACCAAAATCATGAAGTCATTTTACATTCCGTTGGTTCGCTTGCGCGGAAAGAAAAATGGCTATGCAGTAAGTTTAATAAAGGCTGGAGCTAAAATTATAGGCCGAAGTGCGGGTGATGTAAGACCTCCGTTG
>JBGSIM010000099.1:0-2180 GCA_041742535.1 Cyclobacteriaceae bacterium
CATTGCACAGAATCCGAACTTTGGTGGCGAAATAATGATAATAGGTTTAGGCTGCGAAAAGCTTCGACCCGAACGACTTTTACCAAATCAAAATGAGATCGGAGATAATTCCATTCTCTATCTCCAGGATGAATCATTCCAAGGTTTTGGTGAGATGGTAGATGGTATCATGGCTCTTGCCGATAAACATCTTAACCGATTGAATACTCGCAAACGGGAAGTTTGCTCGGCCTCAGATCTTGTGGTGGGACTTCAATGTGGAGGGAGTGATGCACTTTCAGGAGTAACAGGAAATCCGGCTGCGGGCTTTGCTTCAGACTTAATTGTAAGAGCAGGGGGTACAGTTATGTTTTCCGAAGTTACAGAGGTGCGAGACGCAGTTCACCTTTTAATACCAAGAGCCATTGATGAAAGTGTGGCGCAGGCAATGAAGAAAGAAATGCAGTGGTATGATGATTATCTTGCTTTGGGTTCTGTTGATAGAAGTTCAAACACCTCTCCGGGTAATAAGAAAGGTGGCTTAAGCAACATTGTTGAAAAGTCATTAGGGTCTATTGCTAAATCAGGAACGAGCTTGATTGTGGATGTTGTTTCGCCTGGCGAAAAGATTAAGCGCAAGGGATTAAATTTTGTGGCAACTCCCGCCAGCGACTTTGTGTGTGGTACGTTGCAATTGGCCGCGGGTATGAATGTTCACGTTTTCATTACGGGGAGAGGCACGCCTTATGGATTGAAGGAAGTACCAGTTATTAAGGTAAGTTCAAACTCAACGCTTAATGATCGCTGGTTTGATTTAATTGATCTTAATGCTGGTCCCATTGCTTTTGGTGAAAAAAGTATTGAAGAAATGGGCTGGGAACTTTTCAAGATGATCCTTGAAGTAGCCAGTGGAACAAAAACAGTAGCCAGCGATAAGCTGGGCCTCTATAATGATTTGGTTTTGTTTAATCCGGGACCGTTAACTTAAACGCAAACAATGACAATTGCAGAGAAGAACATTATTTCAGACGATTCAGTAGCGTGGAAAGATTTGGGCAATGGCGTAAAACGAAAAGTATTGTTTTATGACGATGCCATGATGATGGTAAAATTTCAATTTGAGAAAGGAGCAGTAGGTGCTCTTCATAGACATCCACATCGCCAGATGAGTTATGTGGCAGCAGGCGTTTTTGAATTTAGCTTGAGTGGAGAGAAGAAAATTATTAAGACTGGTGACATTTACAATGTGCCTACTCAGGAAGAACATGGAATTGTATGTTTAGAACCCGGTGTGTTGGTCGATGTGTTCAATCCAATCCGGGAAGATTTTTTATAATAAGTAAATTCAACCTATGCTAACCCTAGCTCAAATAAAAGCCTCCCTCGAAGATGGCTTGCTTTCCTTTCCGATAACTGATTTTAATGAGGCAGGAGAATTTAATTCAGTTACCTATGCTGATAGATTAGAGTGGTTTGTAAAGCACGGTGTGTCTTCAGTGTTTGTTGCCGGTGGGACTGGTGAGTTTTTTTCTCTTTCTAAAACTGAATACTCCCAAATAGTTGAAATAGCAGTTAAAACTGTTAAAGAACGGGTACCTGTTATTTCGAGTGTTGGCCGAAGTATTCCAGATGCCATCGAGCATGCAAAAATTGCCGAGAAAGCTGGCATAAATGCGTTGCTCTTATTTCCTCCCTACTTAACGGAGTGTCCACAAGATGGTGCTTATCTCTATGCGAAAGCCATTATCAGTAGCACAAGTTTACCAGTCATTTATTATAACAGAGCTAACGGTGTGCTTTCAACCGAATATGTTTTAAAGTTAGCCGAGGCGTGTCCTAATTTTATTGGATTAAAGGATGGTACTGGCAACATGCAAGATCTGAATGATATTATAAAAACTGTTGGTAAACGTTTGTCATATATCGGAGGTGTGCCGACAGCTGAGATAATAGCAGAAGCTTATCTTTCGATAGGAGTGAATACTTATTCATCGGCTGCATTTAATTTTGTGCCTGAGCTAGCTAATCAATTTTATAAAAGTTTGCGGGCTGGCGATACCGAAACGGTTACCAAAATCATGAAGTCATTTTACATTCCGTTGGTTCGCTTGCGCGGAAAGAAAAATGGCTATGCAGTAAGTTTAATAAAGGCTGGAGCTAAAATTATAGGCCGAAGTGCGGGTGATGTAAGACCTCCGTTG
>JBGSIM010000100.1:0-3476 GCA_041742535.1 Cyclobacteriaceae bacterium
CTTTTATAATTTAGATGGAAAAGAAATCAGTTATTGGTTTGCTTTCGAAAATAATTTTGTGACTTCGTTCTTCAGTTTTATTACACGCAAGCCAGGTGTAGAGAACATTCAGTTGATGGAAGATTGCACGCTTTGGGCAATTACCTATGACGACTTACAAAAACTTTATACAAAACATCCCGACATGGAGCGCCTCGGCCGCATTATGCACGAACGGTATTATGTTATGCTGGAAGAGCGTTTTGTTAGCAACCATTTTAAGGAAGCCCGTGAGCGTTATGAAAATCTTCTAGCCAATGCCCCTCATATTTTGCAACGGGTTCCGCTCGGCTACATTGCCTCTTACCTAGGCATTACTCAAGAAACTCTGAGTCGCATCCGCAGCAAAGCTTAATGTAATCCGATTGAAGTAAATTCTATTTCTCCTTCTGCGCATCGGTATGCAACTTGATCTGCTTGTCAAGTAGTTTTTTATCCCCTACCAAAACGAGAAGCATGTCTTCATATTTGAAATGATCTTTAGTCATTTGAGTAACCTTCTCAGGAGTAACGGCATAGATATTTTTTACCCGATCAGTCATGTAGCTATCGTTGAGTCCATGCAGGTCAATAAAATTCAGCTGACCTATGATGCCACCAGGGTTTGAGTTTTGCAATACAAATGTTCCTGCCATGTAACGTTGAATTCCTTCCAACTCTTCCTGGGAAGGAGGCTCAGTTTGCAACTTCTTTATTTCATTTGAAATTTCTCTCAAGGATTCACCCGTATGTTCGCTGGTTACATCGGCTTGCTCATACCAAATGGATACCCCTTTGCGATTTTGGATTGTACTATAAGGCGAATATGTATATCCTTTGTCTTCTCGAATGTTGCTGGTGATGCGTGAACCAAACGAACCGCCCAACAAAGAGTTAGTCACCTGTAAGGCCACATAATCCTGATCTTTGGGAATGAGGGTTGGTAGCCCAATCATGATAGTGCTTTGAGGAGCATCTTTCCGATCGATCATGGCGATATCATTGGAGCGTTGTTGCGTGACAGGAGGAAAGTACACGGCTGGTCCTTCTTTCCACGAGCTAAATGAATCATCAATTGCTTTGCTTGCGGCTGCTTCATCAAACTTGCCTACTATGTATAATACTGATCGTTTCGCCCCAAAGTTTGTTTCATAAAATCCCTTGACTTTATCAAGCGTATAACTGTCTAGCATTGCTTCAGTGGGGAAGTATCTACCATAGGGATGATCGTTGTAGACCATTTCAAAAAACTTTTCGGATGCTTGCGCTTGAGGGACTGATCGCTGAACGGTTAACTGTCTTTTCAGGTCTGCTTTTAATCGATCTATTTCACTACTTGGCATGGCCGGATTTATTATGATATCGGCAATCACCTTAATTAATTCCGGGACAAACTCGGAAAGGACAGAGCCACTGATGGTAACATTGTCCATCCCTGTGTTTACAATAATATCACCGCCCATGCCTGCCACTTTTTTTGAAATTTCTTTGAAAGTCTTTGTTTGGGTGCCCTCTTTTAGCAACATGCCGGTAAGATCTGCCAACCATACTTCATTTGCTGCTTCATGAACATTACCAGTTTTGATAATCAATTGTACATCTGCTTTTGGTACAGCTCCATATTGCACAAGTGTTGAGCGCAAGCCGTTAGCAAGTTGTTTTTCTTTTTTCTCAGGCAGCTTAAAATCTTTAGGTTTACCTCCGGCAGGTGGAGTTTGTTTTTGGGCAGTAACTTGTAAACTGATTGTGGCTGTAATTAACAGGCACAGAATAGAGTTAACAATCATTTTCATTTCGTTTCAGCTTTAGGGTCAATAATGAGAATGGTTCGGTTGGTAGGTCGCAGATATTCTTTTGCGGTTTTTTTTATGAGCTCTGGTGTTACTTTTTTAAATTCATCCTCAAGGGTATTAAGGCGGGCAGGGTCATCATCAAACAAGGCAAAACTTGCCAGCATATCTGCACGACCCACACCAAAAAATCCACCCAGGTCATCGTATAATTTTGAACGCATTTTTACAACAGCAAGATCTAACTCTTCCTGGGTAACAGTTGTTAGTTCACTTACAGCAACATCTACCTGCGCAAGAATCGAATCTGGAGATACACTCGCATCATAAATCATGTCGGCCATCCAGATCATAGGTCCACTGTAATTGAACATGTTTCCCAGGTAGTTAATGCCTCCACCTACACCACCCGTATATCCTTTTTCCTGTACCAGTGCCAGATAGAGTTTGCTATCCTGCCCTTGCAAGAGCATTTGATCAATTAATCCCATTGCGTAATATTCTGGCGTGTTGCGTTCCGGCATTTTATAGGCTACAGCAATTGCGGGTTTATTAGCCAACTTATCTTCTTTTGTAAATCTCTTTTCGGCCTCTTGTCGTGGTTCGGAAATGTCTGGCTTTGCAGGTAGATCAGCCATAGGTATATCACCAAAATATTTCTCTATCCATTGCCTGGCTTCTTCTATTTCAAAGTCACCAACAATTGCCAATGACGCATTATTAGGAGCATAAAAGGTTTTAAAAAACGAATCAACATCTTCAAGTTTAGCAGAGTCAAGATCTTTCAGGTCACCATAAAAGTTGTGCGCGTTATGCCAGTTTTCATTAGCATACTGTGGCATATCCAACCAGGGAAATCCCCCATAAGGCTGATTGAGAACGTTTACTTTTACTTCATTTTTTACTACCCCTTGCTGGTTTGTAAGATTTTCCTGTGTAATAGCTAAGCCACTCATTCGATCGGCCTCAGCCCAAATAGCAGTCTCCAATTTATGTGCGGGCATCACTTCAAAGTAGTTTGTAAAATCAAAGCGGGTGGAGCCGTTTAGAATTCCTCCATTTTGTTGCACCAGTTTGATGAATTCCATCTTCCCAAGATTTTGAGATCCCTGAAACATCATGTGTTCGAACAAGTGTGCAAAGCCAGTACGGTTTTTTGGTTCAATGCGAAAGCCAATATTGTAATAGACTGCTATCGCAACGGTAGGGGCCGTCTTATCCTGCGAGAGTGCAACCTTAAGTCCATTCTTAAGCTTGTAATACTCAACCGGCACCTTAAAAGAAGTAGATCTATCTTCTTCTTTTACATCGGAACAATTGTTAAATAAAATAATCAGAAGTACAATCAATCCGCTTGTTTTGATGAGTTTAGAAATGGGAAACATAGGCTTACTTTTTTGATTGATGATTTGACTTTGTGAAGATAGGATGAGTGGAGGAAAAAGTTTTATTGAAATCGTGAAATAAATTGAATAACAGCTTCTGCTGCATTATTTGACATATGTCAAACAGAAGCTTAGGCCACCCAAATACCTTTGATCCATAAATAAACTACTTATGGAAAACAAAATGATTCAAAAACCCTCAAATGCATTTATTGCTGCCTCCTGGGTTGCGTTGCTAACAGGTGCTATTGCTTTTATCATTGGGTTGTGGAATGCTGACATG
>JBGSIM010000101.1:0-3957 GCA_041742535.1 Cyclobacteriaceae bacterium
ATGTACTTGCGTTAGCTACTTTAAACATCTGGCGTAAACCCTTGCCGCAGGTGTTGAAGGAAAATATTATGGATGAAATAAATGCATCCAACACATGGCGTTGGTATGGGTATGATAATTCATGGATTGTAATGGATGGAAGCATTATGCAATCGGTGAGTGGCGGTGGACATTGGGGTGGAGGAATGATTATCAATGCCTATGATATGGCTCGCTACGGGTACCTCACACTTCGTGAAGGTAAATGGAACAACAAACAATTACTCTCATCGCAGTGGATGGTATGGTCATACACGCCAACACCCGTTCAACCTACCTATGGTTTTATGAATTGGTTTTTGAATACCGATAAAAAATATTTACCGAGTGCGCCTACCACTGCTTTTGCACACATTGGCAATGGCACAAACATGGTGTACGTGGATCGTGAAAATGATATTGTTGCCGTGGTGCGATGGATTGACAACTCATCATTGAATGGATTTGTTGAATTGCTTTTACAAGCGGTTAAATAGTTAACCATTCATATCATCGAAACTGATAAAACTGAAAGCTCTTAAAATATAACTAATCGCTTTTCTCCAGTCAGTTCCAGACTAACTCCAGCGTTAAGCTGTTCGCCCGTTTTATTTGATTTCTCCTTACTGGTAAGATCGGTCAAGGTGTATTCGCGTGTGCTCTCTGCAGAGAACCATTGCGGAAACTGATTGATGCGCGGCCAATCGAGCGGTAAGTTCATGTTGTCTTTAAATCGATTATGATCTAAAAATAATTTTCCTTTCCAGGGCTTGTCTGATGTTAGAGTAATTAATAACGAATCACCTTTTGATTCAGCACCTATCATTAAGTCGCTTCGCCAAGGTTGTGCATACACTTCCTTTGCTTTTCCAAAGGTTATACATAATGGTAGTGCGGGCAAAATTCCCATCACCATGCCAACCTTCAATGATGCCACTCTCTTGTTGCATAGCCCACATTACTTTTATTTCACTGTCTATCCATTCCGCTACAGCGGGATCAGGAATTCGATTATATAAGTTAAGAGCACTTTCAATAGCATCCGCATACCCATCGGCACTTCCATGTTCCCAATCATAATTTTTATACTTATTGAGATTGGAAAAAACTTTTAGAATGGCATCTTTATACGTTTGATTTTTATCAATCATGTAAACCGTATAAAAACCGTTGAGGGTATATCCCCACGTATCGGCCAACCCGTCACTTACTATTTGTCCTGTTTTAGGATTGATACCATTGTAAAACATTCCATCTTCATTGCGGCCAACTTCCAAAATCCGATCGAGCATTTCGGTTAGCGGTTTCTGATAGTCTTTCTTTTTTTCGGGCAAAGCAAAATTTGTAGTGGCGTATAACTCACACAATCCCGAAACCAATTCACACCCATGGTCGCGCAGTCGAAGGTATTCCAGATCATGCGTGGGATGATGATCACCAAGCAAGTAGTAATCACCAATTTTTATTGCCCAATCCAAAAATTCTTTATCGCCCGTCATCCAATACATTCTGGAAAGTACTTGTAGCATCTCGCCATTTACTTCTTCGCGCGAAGCATTGCCAAAACCCTTTCCGTTTACCACACCGGCCACTTCAACTTCTTTGTGTAAGTCTTTTAACATTTCAATCATCCGCTCGCTCCATTTGCTTTTGCCGAGCCACTCGGTGAGTGGTAAGAGGCCATCCTTAATATACTCCGAGGTTCCAAAAGCAATTTCGTCCATCTTAATAGCGTCTTCTAAAAATCCTTTGCGGGAAAACGAATAGGTATCGGGGAGTGAACGCACACGCGAGGTTAAACGCTTTTCAGATTCTAACATCTTAACCATCGTATCATTAAAGAGCACAGAGTCCACAAAAAAGGAAGTGAGCACCATAAAGGGATAGTTATCGGCTGCTGCATCTTTGGCATTCCAAAAATCTTTGCTCTCTTTAATATTACGAGGGATAAGCCCCGAAGCAGAATCTTGGTACTGAAGCCAGCCCTTTACAAAATTTTCACATTTAATAAATCCCTGATTGGCTAACGTGCCATTTGTGTTCGCCAATGTAAACAGCAGACTGTCTTGACGTGAAATAACAAATGACTTATCTTGTTGTGTACACGAAATGAATCCGGCAACCAAACCAAGTAGAACTAATAATTTTCTCATTGTTAAAGGTAGTGCCTGATAATCTGGGAAGCAATTGAAAATGCAAACTGACAAATTGCTAAAGGTTGTTAATCCCCCTGCCTAGGTTCGTGTCTCACGATGTATCATTTGGTTTGTTGGTCAAGACAAACAACAACTATTTGCTCTAGACTTTTTTAGCAAGCTGCTATTCATTCCAAGCCTAGGTTCGCGTCTCACGAATTACCCTTCTGCTATCATTTGGTTCGTGGGACACGAACCATTGCGGAGAGAGAGCTACACTAACCCTGCCTAGGTTCGTGTCTCACGAACCACCTTCTGCTGATGCATCATTTGGTTTGTTGGTCACGACAAACAACAACTATTTGCTCTAGACTTTTTTAACAAGCTGTTATTCATTCCAAGCCTAGGTTCGCGTCTCACGAATTACCCTTCTGCTATCATTTGGTTCGTGGGACACGAACCATTGCGGAGGCTGGCAACATTACATCTCTCTTATTAAAGCAATCAGTCCTCCTATTATCATAAAAATTCCTAGGATTACAATTTCTATTCGTGCGGCTCGTCCCGCAGGATTTCCTTCCTCGTTATTAGTTGGTCCACCTTTAAATCTTGCAATTAGAATTAATAGTCCTAATAAAATTATCAGGGAAGCAATTATTATCGTTAGTGTCGCGTCTGTCATTACCAAGTCAATTCAACTATTTTTAGTTTATTGTCCTTGAAAATTAAGTCTGTACGGTTTAAAGTAACGGTATCTCTGTCAAAGTCAAAATTGTCGGAGTCTTCAACTAGTGATTTTTTTATTTGCTCTTTAGATAGGTCTGTAGTGTTAATGATTTTAACAAGCTGGTCTAGGTCTGATTTTGTGTCCATGTAACCTTCTTTCATATAAGTCAGAGCTACTCCCTGGTCAAGTACTGCATATAGTCCGAGTCCAACTGTGAATATTAATGTCGTGAAACAAATCCAAAATCCAATTTTCCATTTATTCATAGGTCTTTATTGTCAATGGCCAGCTTGCATACAACGCCCTGATAAAAAACGTAGGGAGATAATAGCACCATGCATTCCTTAACCTACGAGCCAAGACTGATTAGAAATAAAAGTATTTTCAATTTCATTGTTGGTCTGTCTAATCTTTGCAAAGTCGTGTTAGAGTTGCTGCTAACGACCGTACATACGCTGTGGCTTTAGAAGCACAAAGTTTGGCGATCGTTAATGAAAGATAGAACTTGTAAGCCAGATGAGCAAGAGCGCCATAGCGTATGTATATTGTTATGCGCATTTAAAAAAATTAGTAGGAGAGAAGAACTTTTACAGTTTTGATACTTTCACAAATGCGCACGAAAAGCGAAGGCAATATATTGCGTCCTCGCTTTCAGAGAGATGAATTCCACCAAATGCCAAAAAAAAATTCGAAGTAAATCAGCGCGAGACTTGATATTCAAAAATTTTGCCGCGCGAGCAAAACCTTTTTTCAGCCGATAGGTACAGATGCTGTTTGCTTTTATTCCGTGCCTCAAAATTTGCAGATAGCGCTCGAAGAACCTTGCGCATAACAACCGGATATACGTAATACGTTTATTTCCTTTATGTTAGTATTGCCTTAGACCTTAAAACTAAACTATATTAAGTTTGCGAAGGGTTCTTTTATGCCCCCACCTCAAAACTTTCTGCGGAAGCGCGCTTCATATAATCTTCATAATCAAAAGGAATATCGCCACCTTCCAACAAGCAGCCATCGGGTAGGGTAGGATAAATTTCTTCGTAGGTTTTTACCAAATTCATAAACACCCTGCGGTAC
>JBGSIM010000102.1:0-24925 GCA_041742535.1 Cyclobacteriaceae bacterium
GATTGTGGTAGCCGGTTGTAGCCCCGAGAAGAAGGCTATGAAGTCCTTCCGCTATGGGAAGTATGAGAATGTGATAAGCTATTATAAAGGAACACTCAAAAAAGATCCCAACAACGGACGCGCAAATTATTACTTAGCGGAATCCTATCGACTCTCCAACCGCATTAAAGAATCAGAACCTTTCTATGCCCGTGCGAAGGGCAAAGGAGTAAATCCAGATTCCGTTAAATTATATTATGCTAAATCGCTTCAAGCAAACGCTAAGTATGGGGAGGCTCGCAACGTGCTTGAGGAGTTAGAGAGTACAACTGACGATGATAAGATAAAAAGTAGAGCGCAAAGAGAGATTGACGGCATCGATTACCTCGATAAACTTTCTCAAAAAAAGAGTTACTATAAAATAAAGAATCTGGAAGCCATTAATACTCCGTTCACTGAGTATGCTCCGGTATATTCTAATAACGAATTATATTTTACTTCATCAAGAAGTAATTCTCGGATTTACGAAGCAACAGGAACTCCATTTACCGATCTGTATAAAGCAGAAACAAATGGAGCTAATGTAAACGCGAGTACCATTGCCCCGTTACCAAGTTTTATAAATGAGTCAAACATTAATGAAGGGTGTATCACCTTTACACCTGATGGCAAGACTATGATTTTCGCTAAAGGGAATAACGGCAAACGCAAAGGTGCTATTGATGTGGATTTGTATTTGTCGCGCTATCGAAATGGGCAATGGGCTGAGCCAACACCTATTAATATTAATCAACCAGATGCATGGGAATCAACTCCTGCATTAAGCCCTGATGGAAGAACACTTTATTTTTCCTCTAACCGCAAAGGTGGTTTTGGCGGACTTGATATTTACTCGGCACAAATGGATGGCCGCGGTCGTTTTGGCCGTGTGAAAAATATGGGACCAGAAATAAATACTGCCGGTTCTGAAATGTTTCCTTATGTGTCTGAGAGCGGTAAAATGTTTTTCTCTTCTGATGGGCATCCAGGGTATGGCATGATGGACATATTTGAAGTGAAGCGTGCCAATGGAAAAACAGTCGTTCAAAATTTGGGTGAACCTGTTAATTCAACAGCCGATGATTTTGGAATTTACTTGTTCAAAGCGGATCGTGGTTTCTTTACTTCTAACCGCGAAGGAGGGATGGGTGATGATGATATCTACACATTTATAAATGAAGATCCTGATTTAAAGGTTGTAAATTATTATTTACAAGGTATTACGTACATGACGCGCAAGGACAGTACACTAGAGATTTTGCCAAACACAAAAGTTGCTTTGCTTGATCAGGAGGGTGAGGTGATGCAGGATTTTGTTACCGGTAATGATGGTAAGTTTTTATTCCGCGTTTACGAAAATGAAGATTACTCTTTGTTAGGTGAAACGGATGGTTTTATAACTAAGCGACAATCTTACACAACCATTGGTAAGTCTGTACCACTTGAGTCGTTGAAAGAATTGATAACAAACATTACGCTCGATACAATCATGGTGCTGGATCGCAAAGAGCGCAATAAAATTTTTGTTTTGGAGAATATTTATTTTGGATATGATTCAGCAGACATTAGGAAGGAAGCTGCGCAAGAGCTAGATAAACTTGTTACTTTATTGAATGACAATTCTGATTTGAAGATAGAAATGGGATCGCACACAGATAGTATTGCCTCAGATGTATACAACATTCAACTATCACAACGTAGAGCTGAATCAACTGTAAATTATCTGATTAGAAAGGGTATTGATCCTGCACGACTTGTGGCAAAGGGGTATGGCGAATCCAAACCAATTGCACGTAACACAAACCCTGATGGCAGCGATAATCCAGTTGGTCGCCAGCGCAACCGAAGAACAGAGTTTAAGATTCTGGAGATTGGAGCCCTTATTCCAAAGGGCGAAGAGGATGACGAGGATAAATACTTCCGAAACGAGCTGAATAAGAATGAGTGATCGCGCACGCGTGATGCCGATTATATAATTTCTGGTTAAAATTAAACCAATCACCTGCACAGGTTGGGTGATTTCTATTTAATCAGAAACAAGCTTGCTCGTTACTCGTTCAACAGTGGAACCCAAATCCCAACGTCATGATTAAAAATTACTTCACCATCGCACTGAGAAGTTTTTTAAAACACAAGTCGTTTACATTTCTCAATGTCATTGGTCTATCACTTGGAATGGTGGCCAGTCTTCTCATCTTACAATATGTAAAGTATGAACGGAGCTTCGATGCGTTTCACAGCAAGGCGGCAGATATCTATCGAGTGAATTACGCCCAGTACCAAAACGGCAAGCTGCGGTTTGACTGCGCGGCTGCAGTGCCGGCCGTGGGTCCTGCCCTGAAAAATAATTTTCCGGAAGTGTTGCGCTTCACGCGCTTGTTTCCAGTAAGTGGCATTGCCAGTTATAACAGTCCCACGCGGGGCGTGATTTCATTTCGTGAAGATAAAATGCAGATCGCGGATTCATCCGTGTTTGAAGTGTTTGATATTAATTTGTTACAAGGCGATAAAATTCAGTCACTGGCGGGTCCCAACAAAGTAGTGTTGAGTGAGCGTGCAGTGAAAAAATATTTTGCCGATGAAGACCCGATTGGCAAAACGATTTCATGGGATGGCACACGCAAGTTTGAAGTGACAGGTGTATTTGAAAACTTGCCGGAGAATTCGCACATCAAGTATGATATTTTGTTTTCGTATGCAACACTGAATGCTGAAACAAACAATGAGTCGGAGAAAGCATGGGGCTGGTATGATTTCAATACATACGTGTTGTTGCAGCCGGGTACGGACTATAACGCTTTGCAGGCAAAGTTTGATCAATGGCTCGCAAAAGACCGCGGGGAAGACTGGACGAAGTACAACGGTAAGCAGGACTTTTGGCTTCAGCCGTTAATGGATATTCATTTAGGCGCAGTGTTGCTGCAGGAGTCTCAACCTGAAGATCGTGGCGACCGCGACAGTGTGTATGCACTTTCGGCTATTGCATTTTTTATTTTGATCATCGCGTGGGTGAACTATATAAACTTAGCAACGGCTAAATCTTTTGAGCGCGCCAATGAAGTGGGCGTGCGCAAGGTAATGGGTGCACAGAAGAGCCAATTGATGAATCAGTTCTTAAGTGAAGCTGTGTTGGTAAATTTATTCGCAGCAATTCTCTCAGTCATAGCGGTTTGGTTGTTGTGGCCGGCATTCGCAAATTTATCGGGGCGGGCAATTCCACTTGATTATTTATGGCAATCTGATTTTTGGTTGTTGGTGGGTGGATTGTTTTTAGCAGGCGCATTCCTGGCGGGTTTTTATCCGGCTATCGTGCTCTCGGGGTTTAAACCCGTGAGTGTTTTAAAAGGTAAAGTGATGAGCAATCAAGGAAATTTTTTACGCAAGGGGCTGGTGGTATTTCAATTCGTTGCTTCGGTGGTGTTAATCAGCGGAAGCGTGATTGTATATCAGCAGTTGAAATTTATGAGCAATCAGGATTTGGGTATTGACATTCATCAGACCTTGGTACTGAAAGGTCCGGGTGTGGTGGTAGATTCTTTATTTCAGCAATCGCTGGAGGGTATGAAGGCTGAAGCATTGCGCATTCCGGGGGTGAAGAAAATGACAGGTTCTTCAAACGTGCCGGGGGATGAAATTTTCTGGGCAAATGGTATCCGGAACTTGACCTCCGATGTGTCAGGGAATATTTCCGGTTACATTGTAGGGATGGATCATGATTATGTGGATGCGTTCGGACTGCAGATTGTTGAGGGAAGAAATTTTGATATTACAACCAATAGAAGGAAGAGTGTCATTCTGAATCGTGCAATGGCAGAAGCGTTGGATTACAAAGATGTGAAAAGTGCAATTGGTGAAAAAGTTATACAAGGGCGCGATACGATGGAGATCATTGGTGTGCTGGAGAACTATCATCAGATGAGTTTGAAAGAGCAGGTGACTCCGTTAGTGTATCGCTACACCCCTTCCTTTGCCCAGTTTCTTTCTTTCAAAATGGAGAATGAAAATTACCAGCAAGTTTTATCGCAAGTAGAGCAAGCCTGGAATACACACTTCCCCGGAAACCCAATGGATTACTTTTTCTTAGATCAGTTTTTCAATCGGCAATATGAAAGCGACAAACGCTTCGGTGAGATTTTCAGCATGTTTACTGCGCTTGCTATTTTTGTAGCGTGCATGGGTTTATTTGGGTTAGCTTCCTTCATGACCATTCAACGCACGAAAGAAATTGGAATTCGCAAAGCCCTAGGATCTTCTTCTTCCGATGTTGTGCTTCTTCTTTCAAAAGGATTTATTAAATTGGTGCTTATAGCGAATCTGTTTGCCTGGCCGCTTGCGTGGTATCTTATGAGTAACTGGTTGAAAACATTTCCATATCGCATCGATATTAATCCTTTACTATTTTTGTTTGCAGGATTAGGCGTGGTGATTATTGCATTCTTGTCGGTTGGTTTTCAAACTGTACGAGCAGCTCGTATTAACCCTGCAATAGCATTAAAGAACGAGTGATAGTTATTTACTGAATCCTAGTTGACTACCGATCCCTACACCATCAGTGAACAAACTATAAAGGAACCGCCACGTTCTTTTATAGCGAGTTTGAAATTTTTAGGGCCGGGTTTTATTCTTTCAGCATCTATCGTGGGTTCGGGCGAGTTGATCGCTACTACTGTGCTTGGCGCGAGTGCAGGGTTTGCTGCACTGTGGATCATCATCATTAGCTGTCTTGCCAAAGTTGCTGTGCAATTAGAGTTTGGTAGGCACGCCATTCTTACAGGCGAAACGGCAGGACAATCATTTAACAAATTACCAGGGTTACGAATCGGAAAAGCAAACTGGTCGGTGTGGATATTGTTGCTCCTTCAACTACTTAAAGTAGTTCAGGTTGGAGGAATCATTGGAAGTGCATCCGTTGTCTTGCATTTACTTTTTCCGGCTGTAAGCATTGTCGTGTGGGTGTTGATCATTGCAACCTTTGCCGCAGCACTGATTTTTAATGGGAAGTATGCCATGATCGAAAAAGTATCATTATCCTTGATTTTACTTTTTACCGTGCTTACTGTGGCATCGTTGTTTTCAATTCAGTTTACAGAGTTTGCTTTCTCTTTTACTGATTTGTTAAAGGGCCAACGATTTAAACTTACACCCGAAGAAATTGGAATTGCATTGGGTGCATTCGGAATTACCGGAGTAGCCAGCGATGAAATAATTGCCTACAACTATTGGTGTATTGAAAAAGGATATGCCAGTTATGCAGGTCCGCCAACGCATACACCTGAGTGGAAGAAAAGAGCACAAGGCTGGATCAATGTCATGTACATCGATGCCGTGGTGGCAATGATTATCTATACACTGGTAACCGTAACATTTTATTTATTAGGAGCGGCAATTTTACATGGACGTGAAACTGTTCCGCAAGGGAATCAGGTGATTGAAACGTTGGCGCTTATTTATACACAGTCACTCGGCAACGGAATAAAAACAGTGTACCTCGTGGGGGCATTCTTTGTGTTGTTCTCCAGTGTATATGCTTCGCTGGCCTATTGGACGCGCGTATTCACTGATCTCTCGGGTCAGATTGGTTGGCTTGACTTTACCGATCAAGTGAAGAGAAATAAAGTAATCTCTTTATTGGGAATAATTTTTCCGTTCGTGTGGGCAAGCATGTTTCTCTTTATTCAATTGCCGGTTCTGATGGTGCTATCGGGTGGCATTGTAGGCTCAGTCATGTTGATCATTGTAATCTATGCAGCTTGGAATTTTAAGTACAAGCGAAAACAGGAACTAGCAACCAGTACTTTTTATAACATCCTCTTTTGGGTTAGTTTGTTATCAATAACCTGGGTGGGAGTGTATGGATTAATTCAGGTGTTTAGGTAAGTATTTATTTTTTTGATGATGTTATTTTATACACCTTCCCTTTCTCACTTTTAAAACTAGTTAGGTATCCAAACTCAGTTTTTTGCGTTTTTGCAGACTGCCCTGCTACTTTGATTGGATGCGTTGTTCGTATCGTGCATATTCCATCATTCAATGATTGAATAGTTGCTTCGGTTAATTTATTGTTCGCCCACATGATACTCACCTCAAATCCACCGCGCGCTTTCAATCCTTTCACTGAACCTTGTTTCCATACACTCGGCAAGGCAGGTAGTAGATGCAATTCACCTAAATGACTTTGCAATAGCATTTCGGTCATGCCTGATGTTCCACCAAAGTTTCCATCAATCTGAAAGGGTGGATGCGCATCTAACAAATTAGGATACGTTCCGCCACCATTAGTATAGTTGGTTCCTTCAAGGCCTGTGATAGTAAGTTGCTCACGAATTAATTTGTGTGCATGATCGCCATCTAACAAGCGCGCCCAGGTATTTATCTTCCAACCTTTTGCCCAACCCGTGCCACCATCTCCCCGAAGTTCTAACGTGCGACTGGCCGCTTTTGCAAATGCTGGTGTTGTAATAGGAGAAATTTGTCGACCAGGAAAAAGTCCAAATAAATGGGAGATGTGCCGATGTGTGGGTTCAGCATCTTCCCAATCTTTATACCACTCCTGCAGGTTTCCTTTTTTGCCTATCTGTAAGGGAAATAACTTTTCCTTTTTTGTGATCAACAACTTTCGAAAATCATCATCAACCTTTAGTGTTTCTGATGCTGCAATCACGTTTGAAAATAAATCCCAGATAATGGACATATCCATGGTGGTGGCAACAGAAACACTTCCTTTTGTTCCCGCATCGGTTATAAAAATATTTTCAGGTGAGGTAGCAGGAGCAGTAACTAATTTTCCGTTTTGATCTTCAATCAACCAATCCAAATAAAACAAAGCAGCATCTTTCATGATCGGATAAGCCGTATTTTTTAAATATTCTGTGTCTTGCGTAAACTGATAATGTTCCCACAAATGTTGACACAGCCAACCGCTTCCTAAAGGCCAGTTTGCCCACGAAGGACTTCCGCTCACAGGATTTGAAATTGCCCAGATATCTGTATTATGGTGAGTTGTCCAACCACTGGCGTTATAAAAATTCTTAGCCGTTTCTTTCCCGGTAGCGGAAAGATTTTTAATCAACTCAATTAATGGCATATGCAGTTCTGAAAGATTGCACGTTTCCACCATCCAATAATTCATTTCGGTATTGATGTTGGTTGTATAGTTGCTGCTCCACGGGGGCCGCAATTCACGGTTCCAAATACCTTGCAGGTTAGCAGGTATACCACCAGGTCTTGAACTAGAGATTAACAAGTAACGCCCGAATTGAAAATATAGAACTTCCAGACCTGAATCGACCGCTCCTGTTGTATATTTTGTTAATCGCTCATCAGTAGGCAACTCACTTTTTTCATTGCTGTTGATCTCAAGCGCAACGCGATTGAAATATTTTTGATAATCAGTGACGTGTTGTTGCTTAATTACTTCAAATTCTTTGACTGAATTACCAAGATTTTGCTCCACTAATTTGCGCTCATCGCGGCCTTCGCTATCCGGGCATTTATTAAATCCATTAAAGCTGGTAGCAGCTGCTACATATAAAATTACTTCGGTAGCATTGCTGATTTTTAATCCTGAATCGATCGCTGAAACATTCCCCTCATTAGTAATTGCTTTTACCCGAAGATCAAAACGCATTCCTTTACACCCAGTAGGATCATTATACACCACAGGTATTTCCATTGTGTTCATATAACTGGGATCAGTATGAGCAGGCGCACGACCACGGAGTGCAATTTCATTTGAACTGATCGTTTCCTGTTTTGCTGCGAGTTGACTTTGTGTGGCGACTGTAAAATTAAGTGCTCCTTTTTGACTAGCTGTTAAACGAATAACCAATATCTGATCAGGTGCAGAAACAAATAACTCGCGCGTAAACTCAGTACCATTTGCTTTAAATCGTGTAGTGCTGGTTGCTGTTGAAATATTAAGATCACGATAATAGTCCGTTGCTTGGCCAATAAATTCTTGTTTAATCACAAGATCACCTAACGGCTCGTACGATTCGCTAAACAACCCTTGCGTTTTTTTGGTGAGCTCTTCAGCCAACACATAATTTTCTTCAAACAATGCCTGCCGTATTTTTGGAAGATAGGTTGGTGCTAACGGATTAGGATTTGTATTAGTTGGTCCGCCCGACCAAAGAGTTTCTTCATTCAATTGAATCAATTCTTCGGCTGTGCCGCCAAACACCATAGCACCTAATCGACCATTGCCAATGGGCAGCGCTTCATTCCAGTTTCGGGCTGGTTGCTTATACCAAAGTTTTAAATCCTGTTGAGCGTAAATTGTTGTGGTTAGCAAGGAAAAAATTCCTAAACACAATATTAATTTCCTGCAAGATGAATTCATAACAGTTGCTATTTCTGGTAAAACGATAGCAACAAGTTAAGGGAAATCTTATTACGATGTAATGAAGCAACCATAGATTCATAGATATAATCAGTGAATCTATGGTGTAAAAATCTAATATCCTTTCGTAATTCCTTTTTCAATAGCGGGCACACCTTCTTTCATCCACGGTGGCATGGGTGCACCTTTCAAATAGTAATCAAAAAATTGCTTCATGCGAATCTGAAAGTCCATGCGGTTTTCACGCTTCACTGGCCAATGAGGTTCCCCGTTGTAGTTCAACATCCACACCGGTTTATTTAATCTGCGCAATGCCATGTACATTTCTATTCCCTGATACCATGGCACTGCACCATCGGCATCGTTGTGGAGCAACAGCAAAGGAGTTTTGATTTTGTCCGCAAAGAAAATAGGTGAGTTCTCAATGTAATGCATAGGCTTTTCCCACAAGCTTCCACCAATGCGACTTTGTGAGTGTTCATACTGAAACATTCTACTCATGCCACTTTCCCAACGAATGCCGCCATACGCACTAATCATGTTTGCCACAATGGCTCCGGCTTCACCCGCTTTAAATAGATCGGTGCGCGTAACCATGTAAGCAGTTTGATAACCGCCCCAGCTATGGCCTTGAATACCAATATTCTTATCATCAACAAATCCTTTTGAGATTAGCTGAGTAACTCCTGGCATGATACAGTTCATGGCACTTTCTCCGGGAAATCCGACTTTGTAAACAATGTCGGGCACAAACACAAGATAGCCATCACTTACATAGGTAGAACGATTGATGGTTGAACGCAACGGAGTAGGATGTGTGTAGCCGTGAAGATTGTCACTTTCTTTTTCATAGAAGTAAACAATCATTGGATACTTTTTCTTCGGATCAAACCCTTCCGGTTTATAAAGTAATCCCTGTAAAGGAATATTGTCAAGGGAAGTCCAGTTAACCATTTCTACATTCCCCCAGAAATAATTTTTCATTTGAGGATTGGCATCGCTGATCTTTTTGGATGTAGATAGATTTAAATCAGAAACCCATACATCTGGAAACTCCCGAAAGCTTTCGCGTGTGAAGAGGATTTTATTTGCTTGCTTTGCTTTCACTACTCCGCCAAAACGATAATTATCCATTAACAATTTTGTAAGCTTTCCATCCTTCAGCGAAAGTTTATAATACCCGGATGCTTTTGTGGCTTCATTAAAGGCAGAAAGCAAAAGTTCCTTAGCAGGATCGAAGAAGCGTTGCTCAAAATCTAATCGAACATTTCGAAATACAATTTTTTCTTGTCTGCCGATTTTAGTTAGGTTAATTGGAGTCTTTTTATTTTCAGGATCAAGTGCCCAAAGATCATAGCGATCGTAAACGATAAACTGTTGATCATTGGCTGTCCAGCCAGCGGAACCATAACTGCTTGGATAATCAGGGTGATCATCTTCCTCATCGGCAAGAGCCACTTTTAAATCAGGAGCGAGTTTAACAGTACGATCGGTCACAACTGAATATGAAAACCATGCGGTGTCGGGCAAACTAAACCAGTACACAAAATTTGCTTTAGGTGAAAGACTTGCATTCCCTTTTATTTGAGTAGCAATTTTTTTTCGTGATTTATCCTTTGAGTTGTACACGTAAAGATCGTTGGACGAAGATCCTTCCCATGTAATTGCTTTGCGATAAGGCACATTTGTTTCTCCCAAAAAAATCGTGGAGTTTCCTTCATCACCCAAGTCGATAGATGGAACTTCTGCATCGGCTAGTTGCATCAATTCTTTGGTGGCAAGATTTATCGATGCCAAATAAGATCTTCTTTTCTCACTGGCCAATTGCCGATTTTGTTGAGGATAAATGTACGGATCCTCGCCATGCCAGATTTCTACACTTACAATTTCCTCTGTTAATAGTGTGGTGTCCTGAACAATAGGTTTTGGCGCTGAGCCAAAGAATAAATTGTTACCATCTTTTGAGAACTGAGGCGTATAGTTCTCACTCACAATCCAATTTTGTGGAATACCTAATGAAGTTTCAACATCTAATAATTGAGCAGAAGCATTACCTGTTTTCCAATTGTAGAGTTTATAAAATCGGATTTGAGCTTTTGTTGTATCTGCATCCAATAAGAAAGCAGTTTGAGATCCATCTTCACTTATTGACAATCCTTTGTATTTATATTTTGGCTTACCTTCATGGAGATTTTTAAGTTCATTCTTTAGTAAATCATACCAATACACTCCGGCTTTCATGGTTGAATCATTTCCGGTAGAGCTAAACAGTAAGCCTTGTCCATGTTTTGCAAACGAATAGTCGGTTACATACCCAAATAAAGTCTCTTTGCTGCTGGTTAGATTTCTTAGCACTAACGTGTAGCCTGTATCATCAGAATTTTTTCTTGGCTTTTTAATTTTCCTGGCCGGATCAGGTTTTGCTTCTCCGGCTTTGGGTTTCTCTTCCTTTTTCACTTCTTGTTGCCATGCCACCCAGCCGCCTGCTTTCTCGGGAATTTTATACGATTTTACTTCAGGTATTTTTTCTGTTTTACGTGTTGTGAAAGAATAAATGCCCAACGAGTCTTTTGGCAGCTCGTCTTTCTTTTTTTTCTGTCTGCGCAGTTCTTTCACTACATCTTGCTGTGGCTTGATTTTAAAAACCGCATAGCGACTATCAAATGTGAGAGAAATATCAGCAGCCCGTTTCACTGAATCTTGTGTGTTTGATTTTAGATTGTAGAAAATAATCTTTCCGTCCCCATCTTGTGGATTAATGGTAAAAGCTGCATTGGCCCCATCGGGTGTCAATGCTTTGTAAGTAATTTCCTTCCAACTATCGTATACTGTATGATCTAGTGCTTTCTTAGCAACAGGTTGGGTCGCAGATGATTTTTTCTGGCCAAAGCTCAGGCCGCTGATTAGCAGTAAGGTTGCAAGTAAAATTGAACGCATAGAATTCCTTTTTTGTGAAGATAATGACAGAGTAAGGAATGGGATTAATAATTTTTATCAATGGCAAAGACAACCGCTAGAACTATCTTTGGTGGTATAATCATTACGCCATGGAACTTACTCTTACCACACCTGCGCTGCTATTTCCAACGGTTTCGTTAATTCTGCTGGCCTTCACAAACCGGTTTTTAGCGGTGGCAGCTCTTATTCGCAAGTTGGCGAGTGAGTATCATACCAAAGAAGATAAGCGAATTGCTGATCAGATTCAAAATCTACGCATTCGGCTGCGCCTCATTCGGGATATGCAAATGCTGAGTATTGTTTCTTTGTTTTTAAGCGTCCTCAGCATGTTCTTTTTATTTAATGGACAAGAGCAAATTGCCAAATATGTTTTTGGAGCAGCCTTGATTTCGCTAATGATTTCGCTGGGGATGTGCCTACGAGAGATTCAAATTTCTACTCGCGCATTGTCAATACAATTGAAAGACATTGGAGAAGAAGTGAAACTGTGGGACCCAATTAAAGATTTTGTAAAAAAGAAAAGTGATTGATTAGATTGCTGAATCACTAATTCAATCCAACGTGAATAAAAGCCGACCAATAATAAGGATGAATGGTTGGATTCTTTTTGATCATGGCAATTTTAGCATGCTGAAGAGACTCTGATACGGATTGATTTTTCACCAGACTAGAATAAAAATTAGTCATAAGCGCGGCTGTGCTTTCATCTTGTACTTTCCATAACGATACAACCAGATTTTGAGCTCCCGAATAAATAAAGGCTCGTGTAAGGCCAACGAGTCCTTCGCCTTGCTGCAACACACCGCTACCTGTTTCGCAGGCGGAGAGGCATACCAGATTGGCTCTGTTTTTTAGATTAAAAATTTCATCCATGTATAAAATGCCATCATCGTTTGAATTTTCATTTTTGGCAAACGCAATACCAGCAATGTTTTGTTGATGTTCCGACACAAAACCATGCGTGGCGAGATGGATAATGTTAAAGGAATTGAGGTCGGCTTTTTTGAATGATGACTCATCAGCTTTTGAACCCAGATAAAGAGTACTATTTATCTTTTTCTGTTTTAAGATTTGCGCTACATGTGAAACTTCTTCCTGGTTTTTCTCCAGTGGACTAAAATCAAAAAAATCATATCCGGGTTTTTCATTAGCATCTCTTATCATTTCACCGGATTGCATGCTTGAACTTTTAACAAACTCAGGTGCAAACCCAATCATGCTCAATGTGCCGGGTTTCCATTTTGGTTGATCTGAAAATTCATTGAAGAGTAAGGTAGAAGAATAGCCATATGAGAACTGATAATCATAAAGTGCGTAATGCCATGATTTGTTTTTTGGTTTGCCCAGTAATTCGAAGTTGAGATAATTCAATGCTCCATCAGGAATAACCACTACTTTTTTTATTTTCTTATTTTGGATCTTCAAACAACTGTCAATCTTTTGAAACAGTCCCATGTAAAGCGCAGAAGAAGTTTGTTGAAGTTCTTCATTTATATGATGACTTACATAATTATTGAAAGACTTTAATTGGCGTGTAATTTTTTCAGAGGGATCAAGTTTAAGAAAGTATTTATTGTTATGGGTGATGACAATGGCATAGCAATCGGTGTAACCTACATAATAAGAAACCCATGCCATGTCCTTTTCTTTCGAAAGAAAATCAGTTTGTATTTCATCAACCTCTGTTGTGGATCGATTAAACTTCAGGTTGTAATAATTAGGTAAATTATTTTTGATGGAGTCAACAAGCTGATTGAGCCGACTGGAATTGGAATGCCACTGTGTAACATACTCTTGCACCAGTTCGGGCAGTGGCTCTTCTTGTTTAGCCAATTCCTGAGAGTACTGATACTCCAGCTGTGCCACCTGACCAGCCAGTTTTTGCTCTTCCTGCATGAGTTTGTTTGTCACTCCGGCAAAAGCACTTACCCGATCTAACTTCATGGCATTTTGAAGGGTCTGGTATTTTGATTTTTCTGAGATGAGGAATGCTTTGTCGATGTATTGTTTGTTCCCCGTATACTGGTAGAGAATAAAATAATAGTGCATGGCCTCGTCAAAGAAATCGCGGGTCATGCGATACAGGTTAGTTATGTCTTGGTCGTTTCGAAATTCAATGCGTTTGGATTCCATAACGGAAAGAGTGGAGTAGATCAGACCTTCGGATTGTTGTAAGTGTTGAAGTGATAATTTTCCTTCATCGAATTTGAAAAGATCAATCTTTAATAAATAGTAATTGGACACAATCCATTCTATTTTTGAAGCATACAGTTGATTAGAATGAATTTCTGTAGAAGGTAATTGATTATTTTTTTTCGCCAACTGAAAATAATAGTTAGCTGAATCGTATTGCTTTTCTTTTACGAACAATGAGCCAAGGTCATTGAGGAGATAAATTATTTGAGGATGAGAGTCTGGAAACAATTCCTTGAAATGAATCAATAATTGATCGTAGTATTTTCTGCTTTCTGCATATTGCTTGAGATTATTTAAGGAAATCGCCTTTTGTTCTTCAACCTCAAAAAATTTATCAGTATGAATTTTCGAATAATAAATTTCAACGTCCTGCAAGATTTCCAATGAGGCCTCCGAATTTCCGTTTTGCCGCAACCTAATTGCCTCCCACAGTCGCCAGGCATTATACTCGTTAGGCCACTTTTCCTTATTCTTAATAAAAAAAGCATCGGCCATAGCCTTATAAGGTTCAGCTTTCGATGGCAGATCAAGGTTGCTGTAGGCTGTAGCAATATTGAGTAAGAGTTGAGTATAAATATCGCCATGGTCTTCTTCATACGGAGTAACGATTTCCAGCGCTTGAAAGTAAATTGAAAGCGCTTCTTGAAACTCATACCGGTTAGCTAAGCAAGCGCCATAGTTCTGTAGAATCATGGCTCTCCTAATAGGATCAATGCTACTTTTTTGCATCCATTGAAATGCCTGACTAAACCAATGCTCAGATTGAAGGTGATTTTCGAATGCATTATAAAATAATCCCAGGTTTGAGCATGCATACGATAATTCAACCAAGTCACCTATTTTTTCTTTGTTTAGTTGAATAGCTTTTTCGTAATAGAAAATTGCATTGGTGTAAGCCCACAGAGCAGCATATGAATTTCCAAGATTATTATAAACTTTTACAATTTCATGGTTCTTATTAAGTGGCGTGTTCTCGAAAATACTCAATGATTTTTTTAGAAAATAGACAGCAGAATCAAACTGATCTGATTCTTTTTTTACACCTCCCAACCAAAGAAATAATTTCCCACACTTAATATGATATCGGATTGAATCATTCTGATAATAGATTAATGCATTTTTGATACTTTTTTCTGATTGCTGCAATTTCCCTTGCTCAAGAAAAGCGTAACCTCTCCAATAATGAAGTTGTGCAGCTAGGTCATTCTTTTGGTCAACTTTGCTTGAAAGAAGTTCGGCCAATTCAAATGAATTATTTGATTCGCTATAATTTTGATTTTTATGTTCTATTAGCCCTGAGAACATATGAAACTTAACCCTTTGAATTTGAGATGTGAATTGTTTTTCAAATTGCAAGAGTGTTTCCTCAGCTTTTTTATAATCTCCATCAAGAATATTTATTTCTACCTCAAGGAGAGCCCGATCGGCTGAATAAAAAATGGATTTGATGTAATAAGCTGTTGCTGTTGTATTTTCAACCTCTAAACTCTCGAGTGCTTCTTTGGATTGAGCTTTTCCCCAAAAGCAGATAAATATAGAAATGCCTATCGTGATATATCGTAACCATAAAATCATGTTGAGGTTACAGTGGACGAGGTTGCACTTCCGCCAGACCCCGATGTTAAACTAACACGTTTGGTTTTTATCCTTTTCCCTTTAGACTTTTTCTCACAGAATCTTTGTGGAATTCTCACAAGAATTCTTTTCCTATGGGTTATAGTAACGGACTCAACATTCGAAGTAGATATTTTGAAGGTATCACTTTTCATTATAAATACCTTTTTAGTTTTCACCTCATCTTTATACTCAATATTAATAATTACCGAAGTATGTTTAGTCTTCTTCGTTAGCTCTATATCAAATTTCAATTCAGAACCGCTAAAATTATAGAACGTGGCCTTCCTTCTTGTAGTATCTGAGTCAAAATCTTGGCCATACGAAACAAAATTTACTGTAATGAGTAAAATTAGAAGAAAAATTTTCATTATGTCGAAGTTATCGTTGTAGAGGTGGCCGCTCCGCCTGATGATGTAGTTGTTATTCGTGTGCGTATTGCCATAATTTTTATTAATCGATAGTTAAATCACATTGAACTATTTCTCCATTAGTTTCTTTCCAATGAGTGATGAGAAGATCAATTCCGCTAATACTGGTGTATTCCGTTTTTTGTGGTTCGATGGCTAAAATCCTTAGAAACTCTTCATTACTTTCAGTATAGAGTATTATCCAGTATTTACTATCCTCGCATAAATCTGTATCTAATGTAAGTTTACCATTCGGTTCGATGGAAACAGGAAGAGCATGTTCAGTAATTAGCGGAAGGTTTTGAAATGGGCCAAAATTATTTTCAGATTTCATAAGAGGTAAGATTAAAAGTGTTCAGAATTCTCTTCCACCTTCAAGACCATCGCGCTTAAGAAAGATAAGGAAAAATTTCCGAAGAAAGTTTAACCCAACTTAACTTTTTTAATGAAGTATTAAATCCCTAGTTGTAAACAAACTCTCCTTGCGGAGTTCTAAGGGTGACTTGTTTTGCTTTTGCAGCTTCCACCCTTCCCACCACCTGAGCTTCAATTCCAAATGATTTTGAAATGTCTATTACCTGTTGAGCTAAAGAGGCTCCAAGATAAATCTCCATACGATGCCCCATGTTAAATACCTTGTACATCTCCTTTAGTTCAGTACCGGAGGCTTCCTTTATGAATTTGAAGAGTGGCGGGATATCGAAGAGGTTATCTTTAATCACGTGTAAATCGTCAATAAAATGAAGCACCTTAGTTTGAGCTCCACCGCTGCAATGCACAACTCCATGGATTTGATTTCTCAGGTTCTTTAAAATTTCAATCATCACCGGGGCATAGGTGCGCGTAGGCGAAAGCACCAACTTACCCATGCTTAATGGTGCACCGGGGACTTCATCCGTCACTTTATAATTGCCTGAGTACACTAAATTTTCTGGTACTGCTTTGTCATAACTTTCTGGATACTTAGCAGCATACAGATGGGCAAAGACATCGTGACGAGCTGAAGTAAGTCCATTGCTGCCCATGCCTCCATTATATTCATGTTCGTAAGTGGCTTTACCGGAAGAAGCCAAGCCGACAATCACATCGCCAACCTGAATGTTTCCATTATCAATCACATCACTCCGCTTCATGCGTGCGGTTACGGTGCTATCTACAATAATAGTGCGCACCAGATCGCCTATATCAGCAGTTTCGCCACCCGTACTATAAATTTCCATTCCGTGTTTGCGCAACATCTCTAGCACTTCTTCGGTGCCGTTGATCAGGGTTGAAATTACTTCACCCGGAATCAGATTTTTATTTCGTCCAATGGTAGATGACAACAAGATAGGTCCGGTAGCACCCACACAAAGCAAGTCATCAATGTTCATGATGATAGCATCTTGTGCTATTCCTTTCCATACTGAAAGGTCTCCAGTTTCCTTCCAATAGATATACGCCAACGAGGATTTGGTGCCTGCACCATCGGCATGCATGATTGTACAATAGGCATCATCGCCACCTAGTTGATCAGAGACAATTTTGCAAAATGCTTTAGGGAAAAGTCCTTTGTCCAGATTTTTTATTGCCTGGTGAACATCTTCTTTGCTGGCGGATACTCCGCGCTGATTATAACGATCGGACATGACAAAACTCTCGATTAAACGTAGTGCAAAGGTGTTAATTTTTTCTGGTTCTTATAAGTTTTATGGATTTACCAATCAAGAGTCAACATAGTTTTCTCGAGTTGGTCTTAAAAAAATTGATTAAATTAGTTTACCTAAAATCTAACCCCCATGAAAACACTAAAAACGCTCTTTCATGTTATTGTATTTGCTTGTGGCTTGCTTTTATGTCATGGTTCATTTGCACAAAATTCAGTAGGCATTGGAATATCAAATCCAAATCAGAATGCAGTTTTGCATCTGGTTTCTCCAGAAAATAATCAAGGATTGCTAGTGCCGCAATTAACAACCGCGCAACGAACTGCAGTACAATTTCTAACTAAACTTTCTGCTGTTGATAGAGGACTTTTGGTTTTTGATATCGACCAAAACCTCTTCTACTTTTGGAGCGGTTCAAGTTGGACAGATTTGAATTTGCCACAAGATTTGCAACTAACTGGCTCAACTTTGCGCATTACTAATAACTCAAATTCCACACCCATTAATCTTGCTCCCTTTACCGGAACAAACACTGATGAACAAATACTAAGTATTGCTGGCGCTAACCTGAGTATCAGTAATGGTAATTCAGTGAATCTGGCTTCCATTAATACAGATAACCAAAACCTAGGAAACACTGCGGCAGGAGTAAATAGAACCATTACTATAACAGGTGGCACTAGTACAACCTTTAGTGTTGCCGATGACGATAATAATATTGCGAACGAAATTCAAGCCCTTAGTCTTGCCGGAAACAATCTATCATTATCTAATGGAGGGGGCACGGTAGTGCTGCCAGCCGGAACAACTTATACTGCCGGCACTGGAATTTCACTGGCTGGAGATATTGTTACAAATACTGGAGATTTAAGTACGACTAATGAAATTCAAACCGTATCGAAAGTTGGAAATACGGTTACCTTAAGTAATAGTGGCGGCAGTTTTACGGTAGACGATGCAGATGCAAGCGCAACCAATGAAATTCAAACACTTAATCTTTCTGGTGCGAGTTTAACTTTATCTAATGGTGGTGGCACGGTTACGCTTCTTACGGGGACAACCTATACAGCAGGCTCGGGTATTTCCATTGCAGGTAATATAATTACTAACAGTGGTGACTTGAGTACAACAAACGAAATTCAGACCATTTCAAAAGCGGGTAGTACAGTTACCTTGAGTAATGGTGGTGGCAGTTTTACAGATGCTGTAGATGATGCTGATGCAAGTGTTACAAACGAACTGCAAACACTTAATCTTGCTGGGGTGAATTTAACATTGTCTAATGGTGGTGGAACAGTCACTCTTCCCACAGGTACCACTTACACGGCAGGCACGGGTATTTCTATTGCGACAAACGTGATCACTAATAGTGGTGATTTAAGTACTACCAATGAAATCCAAACCGTATCGAAAGCAGGGAATACCGTTACATTGAGTAATAGTGGGGGCAGTTTTACGGTAGATGATGCAGATGCGAATGCAACCAATGAAATTCAAGATTTACAATTGATCGGTAACACGTTAAGAATTACAAACAATGGTTCACCAACCCCAATCGATTTATCTCCTTATGTAAACACAGATGCCCAAACATTATCCCTTGCGGGAAATAATCTTTCTATTTCAAATGGAAATACTGTAAATGTTGCGGCCATCAATACTGATAATCAGAATTTAAGCAACGCAGCGGCAGGTGTTAATCGAACAATAAATATTTCAGGGGGCACTAGCACTACGTTTAGCGTAGCTGATAATGATAATGACGCTACCAATGAATTAGTACAATCAGCTACTCTTATTGGCAATACATTGCGAATTACAGATGCTGGAGGAAATAAAGATGTGAACTTAAGCTCGTTATCAAGTAAATGGACTGCTTCTGGAACTAATATTTACTTTAATAGTAATAATGTAGGAATAGGAACAACAACCCCAACGCAGAAGTTGCATGTTGTTGGAAATGGTGGAACGATGCGACTAGAAGGCACCGACCATTCATATATAGAATTTTTTCCGGATGGCCCGGCCACCCGGAAAGGATATATAGGGTATCCAAATGCTACAGCTGATAACCTGACTATTACCAATCAAATTTCCGGAGCTCATATAGTTCTAAGTCCAACGGCAGGAAATGTTGGGATAGGCACAGCATCTCCAACAGCTACACTTGATGTAGCAGGAACTACAGAACTCAATGGAACAACTACCATTAATGGTGCATTTTCCACTCCTTCACTTACAGCATTCTCTATTACTGGAACGGCTCAAGTTTTACCCAAACCAACCAGACGAATTGTGCGGATAACTGCAGCAGCATCTGGACGGGCCATTCGTGGAATTACTGCCGGAGATGATGGTCAAGAAGTTATCTTGGTAAATACTGGCGTTCAATTAATCCAAGTCACTCAAAGTTTTACCAATGTTAGTAATAATACATACGACATAATTTTACCCATTACTTTTAATATGCCATCTTATGGTACTATTAAGCTTATTTATGATGCATCCCTTAACCGATGGTTGGAAGTTTCGCGGTCAGCTAATATCTCTCAATTCAATTGATTGAATCCAGATACAGATCTTCCACTTTCTTTCTCGCCCATGGTGTTTTTCTAAAAAAGGTAAGACTCGATTTAATGCTAGGATCATGCATAAAACAATTTACAGGAATACGCTCTCCTAATTCATCCCATCCGTATTTGTCCACTAAAAAATTCAGAATAAACTCAAGAGTTTTGCCATGCAATGGATTATTGGGTTGTTCACTCATAGTGGATGGTCTTTAATTCATTGGAATAATCTGCCTGCAAGTCTTCAGGGAGTTTTGAGAGCACACTGCCAATTTTTTTTAACTGTTGTTGATATAGATTGAACAAAACCGTTCCTGTGCTTAACGGAATCTTTGCTGCAACTACTTTTTCACAAAAGTAAATCCGCAACTCTAACTCAGTCTGCGGTAAGCCTGAATATTTTATTTGTCGATTGGTGTAGCGCAATATTTTACGAAGAATCTTTTTAGTCAAGTATAAATTACGACCAGAGATTTCTTCAAACAGTATTTCAATTTCCGTCTTCACCTGCTGTATATAGCCTGGCTCGTCATGCGCTTCAAACAACAAATAACTCAGCAATTCCTTGTTCTCCTTTTTGTATTTCGCCAACCGAAGGCAAAGTGTTTGTAATGCATCAGAATCTACATGCTGCAATTCTTTTCGGATGTCGCTTATTGAAACGGATGTCATCTTAAATTAATAGAATGTAAAGGTGCACAGATTGAATGGATTCTGGATATTTGTTGACGAATTCTTAACGTTTGTTGATAGATTCATGGAAGACTGGAGTCTTTAAATATTTGACATGCAACTCTTGCTAAAATCTTGCGTCTTATTGTAAACCCCTTGCCTTATGTTTAGAAATTACCTTCTCATCGCCACTCGCAATCTTTTCAAAAACTTAGGATACACATCAATCAACATCTTTGGGCTTGCTATTGGACTAGCCTGTTGCTTGCTTGTTACCTTATACATTCGATTTGAGCTTAGCTATGAGAACTTTCACGAGAACAAGGAATCGATTTACCGGTATATCCCCCGTGGCGAGCGCGATGGAAATGTTAGCATGCAAACCATGCTACCGGCAGGTTTTGGACCGTTAATACACGATAGCTTTCGCGAAGTAGAAAAATTTACCCGCTTCTCAGATGTAGATGAGCGGCCAATGATCAGAATGGGCGATCAGTTTTTGGATGCAAAAACTCTTTCCATTGCCGATCCGGAGTTTTTCCAAATTTTCAGTTTTCGACTTGTGGAAGGTGACGCTTCAACTGTGTTGGCTCGCCCAAATACAATTGCCATAGCAAAATCGGTGGCCGATAAATATTTCCCCAATGGAAATGCGACTGGGCAAGTGATTCGATACAATAACAAATACGATTACGAAATCACGGGTGTGTTTGAAGATGTCCCGGCCAATTCGCACCTACAATTCACATACGTCACGACATTCGAGACGATAGCAAAAATGGTTCAGGATCAATATAACTTTCCTGCTGATCAATTTCTGAATAGTCTTGATGCCTGGAATTATTCAACCTATTTCTACATCCCCAATGAAAATGATATTGAAAGCTTGGCAAAAAAAATCGATAAAAAATTCACAGAAGCCCGTAAAGAAGAGTTTAATGATCAGGCGCTAGGAGACTGGCTGCAACCTCTATCAGAAATCCACTTCACAAAAGGAGTTAAAGCAGATAGCGCCAATGGAGATATTAGTTATGTCTATATTTTTTCAGCTGTTGCATTACTCATTCTTGTCATCGCGTGCTTCAATTTTATGAATCTTTCCACCGCGCGCGCCATGAAGCGCGCGAAGGAAGTTGGGTTAAGGAAAGTGATGGGCGCATTTCGATATCAACTTATCAATCAGTTTTTAGGAGAGACCGTAGTGCTGGTTTCCATTTCATTAGTCATCGGAATTATTTTGCTTGAGTTGTTGGTGCCGATGTTTAATTCATTAGTCGGTCAAAATTTGGAAATAGTTTACCTCGGCAAGAACAGTGTAATATTTTATATAATAGGAATTGGTTTAGTTACAGGAATTGTTGCCGGAAGCTATCCAGCTTTTTACCTCAGTTCTTTTGTGCCTGCCGATGTGCTGAAAGGACAAAAAGGTCCATCTGGTAATGCTGGTTTACGAAAGACTCTTACCGTGTTGCAATTTGGAGTTGCCGCTTTTTTAATGATAGGCACATTGGTGGTTTATCAGCAAATGAATTTTATTCAAAACAGGAATTTAGGGTTCGATAAGGAAAGCATTGTTTACATGAACCCGCCTTCAGAGTTGTGGGATAAAAAGGAAGTCATTAAACAAAACTTGCTTGCAAGCTCGAGTTTTAAATCAGTAACTTTTTCAAATGGAACACCGGGTATGGAGAGTTCAACCTGGCAATATGATTTTCCGGGTCTTGATATTCCAAAACGGAATATGAACACAATGATTATCGACTACGATTATCTCAAAACGTTTGGGTTGGAATTGGTTGCTGGTCGCGACTTGTCGACAGAATTTGGCACCGACTCAACCGAAGCTTATATAATAAACGAAGCTGCAGTAGCTGACTTAATGTTAGAGAAACCTATCGGTACACCCATGCGCGCATTGGACGGACATCCGGCAGGAAGAATTGTTGGTGTTGTTAAAGATTTTCATTATCGATCGCTTCATAGAAAGATTGAGCCGCTTGTATTGCGATATGATCCCAGAAATATGTGGTGCATGTCGGTGAAAATGAGCAGTGGAAATTTGAAAGACAATCTTGCGGCACTTGAAAAGGAATGGAAAAAATTAGCGCCCGATTATCCATTCAGTTATCAATTTGTTGATGAAACGATTGAGCGACAATACAAAGCTGAGCAAAACACAGGTGTACTAATTGGTTCGTTCGCGTTGTTGGCAATTGTAATTGCTTGTCTTGGGTTGTTAGGACTCACCGCGTTTATGACCGAGCAACGAAAAAAAGAAATTGGTGTGCGCAAAGTGTTGGGCGCTTCCGTGTCCGGGATCATTATGTTACTGTCAAAAGAATTTTCACGATTGGTGATTATAGCCTTCATCATAGTAGTACCGCTCGCCTGGTATGTGATGAATCAATGGCTTGCTGATTTTGCTTATCAGGTTGATGTGAGTCCATTTGTTTTTGTTTGGGCCGGACTAACTATTCTTTTGATCGCATTTGCTTCTGTTTTCTATCAAGCGTTGAAGGCAGCAGTGATTAATCCCAGTGAAACACTCAGGAATGAGTGATGTTGGATAAACGGATTATTACCTTATTTAATTAAGTTTATCTTTGTCGCTTATACTTAACAGCCATGAAGAAACTTATCTGTTTGCTAACGATTTTAAGTTGTGTTGTAATCGCGAAAGCACAGCCTGTTGCAGGTTCAACCATCACCACCGAGAAACAAAAATTTGTTTTAGAATCAATTACCACGGAGCTTCAGCGCCCATGGGGTATGGCATTTTTACCGGATGGACGTGCGCTTGTAACTGAAAAAGATGGAGAAATCCGAATCATAAAAGATGGTAAACTATTGAATGAAAAGATCAGTGGGGTTCCTGAAGTGTTTACCAACGGGCAAGGCGGTTTATTGGATATTCAATTACACCCCGATTATGCTAAGAATGGATGGATCTATATTACCTATGCAAAACCCGATGGAACAAAAGGGGGTGCAACAACGGTAGCGCGTACTAAACTGCAAGGCAATGCATTTACCAACTTAGAAGAGTTATTTACTGCCCAACCCTCATCACCATCAGGTGCGCATTTTGGATCACGCATTGTGTTTGATGGAAAAGGATATATTTTCTTTTCATGTGGAGAGCGTGGAAAAATGGAAAATGCTCAAGACCTCACCAATCACTTAGGAAAAATTATGCGCCTGCATGATGATGGCCGGGTGCCTAAAGACAATCCATTTGTAAGCAAGGCAGATGCTAAGCCAGAGATATGGTCATATGGTCATCGCAATCCACAAGGATTAGTTTATGATAAAGTAACCAACACACTTTGGGATGATGAGCATGGCCCAAAAGGCGGTGATGAATTAAATATAGTTCTGAAAGGAAAAAATTATGGTTGGCCTACCATTACTTACGGAATTAACTACAATGATAAACCTATTACTGATATCACTAAGAAAGATGGTATGGAGCAACCGGTTCGCTATTGGGTACCCTCCATTGCCCCTTGCGGGATGACCATGGTGACCAGCGATAAGTATCCAAACTGGAAGGGGAATTTTTTAGTGGGTGCGTTGTCTTTTCAATTAGTTGCCCGCGTTGAAGTCGCTAATGGAAAGTTCGTGGCTGAAGAAAGAATCCTTGATAAGATAGGTCGCGTGCGTGCCGTAGTAGAAAGTCCTGATGGCTATATCTATATACTGACAGAAAACCCAGGAACGATTAGCAAGCTGGTTCCTATAAAGTAATAGTCATTTTTGGTTCACATAGTTTTGCTCCATAGTTATTAACAACTTCAATAAGTTAGTTGTCACACTTCCGGGTTCACCATTTCCAATAGTGTGTCCATTGATTCTCGTAATCGCCTGAATTCGTTTTGTACTGCTTGTAAGAAAAGCTTCTTTGGCGTTGAGAATATTATCTATCGTAACAGCGCCTTCAACAACTTTGTATTGTGAGGAGGCACACTCAAGAACTTTTTTTCTGGTTACACCCTTTAAAGCATTTTTATCAGGCGTCATTATTACATTGTCCTTCGTAACGATAAAAAAATTGCATCGAGGAAATTCACTTACTGTACCATTAATGTGATATAACACATCATCTGCTTTCTGCTCTGCAAGTTTAGGTTGCAACCAAATTCCCATCGTATAATTAATAGTCTTCGCCTCAGGAATATCGCGCACATATTCGTGTGTGATTATACTCAACGATTTGGGAACAAGAGTATCCTGAAAAGCCAACGGATTCTGCATGATGATAAGATTTGGTCCCACAGGCTGATAGGCATCTGGTGAATAGCCACCTGTAAGAATCATGCGCATGCCTGAGTTTGGCAAATTATTTTTCTTCTGTAGGTCCTCGAGAATGGAATGCAACTGATCTTTTGAATAAGGACAAGAAAGGTGCATGAACTTTGCTGACTGAATGAACCTATCCAAGTGATCTTCTACATAAAGCAACACATTTTCGCGTACCCGAAAGAAATCGAAAATTCCATA
>JBGSIM010000103.1:0-55043 GCA_041742535.1 Cyclobacteriaceae bacterium
TTCGATAGAAGTTATCAGGCGGTACGCGATCTGATAACTGAAAGTGGGTGAAGAGTTTTTCTTCAAATGCTTTTCGTCCTTGCATAAGCAAAGATAATTTCAATCACTATATTTATAAAGTAGTCGTGCAACAAGCACAAAATGTATAAAACATGGCTGGTGCGCAGTGCAATTTTGTAGTTTGGTTTTCTTAATTTCGTTCGGTCACGTGGGACAGGACAGCTCTTCGTAAACCCAGCCACGTTTCATACATAGACGTTGTGGGTAATGCTGCCCGACACATATGAAACTATTCACCGGGACGACAATTTTAATCTTTTGTTTCTCTTGTAACAACGGACAGGAGATAAAGACGATTGACTTCAAAAAGTTCTCCATGGAGACGCCATCGTCTTGGGACAAATTTAAACTATGGATTGAGGACTCTTATGTAGGTGGAGTAAAGCTAGACTCGGGAGACGAAGTAACTTTCGACTTAGGACAATATTCAAACAGTTTAGACGACATCGACAGCTTGACTCATAATTTTGAATGGATAACTATTGACGGTCGAATGACCAAACTTATAACTCCAAAGAATTCGGGACACGGGACGGTTGCAATTTATATTGACAGCTTATGGCTTAAGGCGGACCTTGGAGACTACTACATGGTCGACAGATTTGTAATGGGTGGAAACGACTTAAAACCCGAAAACGAAAAAAAGCTAGTTAAAGCATTTAGGACACTAAAATTTAAAAAGGACTGAGTGGCAGCACTACCCACAACAAAATGTTTGCGCAATGGCCGGGTGACGTGTAAGTATCAAGTTTAGTTTTCATATTTCAGTTTTATCACGTGGGACAAATTTGTATTTTTAATCCGGCCACTTCGCAAACACAAACGTTGGCTGCCATTTTTTTGACAGTACTTCTCCATGGACAAATACATATAAATAACAACTAAAACATACTACAATGAAAAGTGTGACATCAAGAAAGGAGTTTCTATTAAAAGGTATCGCTCTGACGACTGGGATTACTCTCACACCAAAATTAATCTACTCTCAAAATCAAGAACAGCCAAAGCCAATCGACTCCAAGATCGTAAACGAATTTGTAAAGATTGCTCATTCAGACCTTGACAAGGTGAAAGAAATGATAAAGCAGTATCCATTACTTCTAAATTCCTCTTGGGACTGGGGAGGTGGGGATTTTGAAACCGCAATTGGTGCAGCTGGTCACATGGGACTGAAGGATACAGCTAATTTTCTCTTATCACTTGGTGCACGTGCTGACATTTTTGTATTGACAATGCTTGGGAAAACCGAAGTAGTCAAAGCCATGCTACAAGACTATCCAGCTCTTATAAATTCAAAAGGCCCACATGGATTTACCTTATTACACCATGCTGAGAAAGGTGGGAAAGAATCCGGAGAGTTAGCAAAACATTTCCAGTCACTTGGGTTGACAGAGACGTTTATCAAACTTAACTGATTAAAAGTAGAATCTATAATTGAACAAATACGATGAAACTAAAACTGGAAACTATTATCATTTTCGTTCAAAATGTAGACAAGCTAAAGACATTCTACGTTGACATTTTAAAGCTTGACATAGTAGAAGAATCCAAATCTCAGTGGTTACTTCTTAAGGCTGGTAATTGTTCCATCGGACTTCATAAAATAGGTGAACAATATTTGGACTCAAATCAAGCTGAGTTTAAGTTTGACAATAACACTAAGATTGTTTTTGAAATTGACGAGAACATACATATGATACGAGAGCAACTTATCAAGGAAAATGTATCTCTTAGAGAAGTAACTACGTTCGACAACTACGACTATTGGCTATGTGATGGCGAAGATCCGGAAGGAAATGTTTTTCAATTGAGAAAACGAAAGTAACTGCCGACAAATCAAAAAGAGTGAACTAAAACGGCAGCCAACAAAAGTTTATGCTAGCTGCAGGTGCCGTATAGTTATCAAAGTTTAGTTTTCTTAATTTAGTTTAGCAACGGGTGACAAGGACGAAGCTTTTTAATGCCAGCCACGTCACATACACAAACGTTATGTTTCATTGCTTTGGGACAGTTTGGATTTTTACGACAAAATACTTACCTTTGACGTCAGTAACGTAAAACGACACTATGATAGTTTCCTTTGGCTCGAAAGAGACAAGAAAGATATGGGAAGGTGAGAGAATTAAGGGTTTAACGACTGACTTGCAAGAAATTGCAAGACGAAAACTGAGAATGCTGAATAACTCGCAAAATATTATGGACCTTCAAGTCCCACCATCGAACAGACTTGAAAAGTTAAAGGGAAATTTAAAGGAACATTATTCAATAAGAGTTAATGACCAATGGAGAATAATATTTAAGTGGGACAAAGGGAATGCTTCGGACGTGGAGATATTGGACTATCATTAATAAAATCTAAAATGAAAAAATTAAAAAACATACATCCTGGTGAAATTCTACAAGAGGAATTTTTAATACCCTTGGGACTAAGTGCCTATAAATTATCTAAAGACGTTGGGATTCCTCAGACAAGGGTTTCAGAAATCATTAAAGGTAATAGGAGAATAACGGCCGACACTGCATTAAGGCTTTCAAAATACTTTGGTAATTCTGCTAAGTTTTGGCTTGGACTTCAAGACGACTTTGACATTGAAGAAGAAGGACAACTTAAATCCAAAGAGTTGAATTTAATAGAGCACTATCAAAGCAACGCAGCATAACAGTATGTATGTGACCATTGCGGGGTGAAGAGTTAATTTGTAGTTTAGTTTTCAATCAACGTTTGGTTTCGTGGGACAGTTTCGGAGTTGTCGGGCAAATCAGTCGTTCCTCCTTCATTTGCCCTCCTATGCCCGCAACGTCACATACACAAGCGTTACCGGAAAGACAAAACTACGTGGCCAGTGAAGACCCAATTACATCAGTAAAAGAAAGCGAATGGATAACCTTTGAAACTAAATATGGAAAATTTACCAGCACAAATTTTACCGTGGAATATTTATAAACAAATCGCATTTCGTTTCGCATTTATTTTTTTCATTCTGTTTATCGTTTTACTCGACTGGTCTGTTAATCCCGTCTTCGAGTATTTTTATTATGAGGGAAATCTCGCAGGTTTTTTAGACGGTGTTATTTCTTGGGTAGGGAACAATCTGTTCCATATTTCTTACACCATTATATCTCCATACGATGGTCAACATAACGATAGAACCTATATCTACCTTCTTTATTTCACGATGGCTGCAATTGCGGCAATCGGCACAATTGCTTGGAGCGTATTGGACAGGAAGCGCATAAATTACGAAACGGTATATTACTGGCTCACCGTTATCATTCGCTATTATTTAGCATTTACCCTTTTTCTTTTTGCGTTAGAGAAGTTTTTTAAAATGCAATTTCCGGATATTGGGCTTTATACATTGACGGAGCCTGTTGGAAATTTGACGCCAATGAGTTTGGCCTGGGCCTTTTTTGGATATTCATATGGGTATAATATTTTTATAGGTATAGCCGAAAGCGCTGCATTATTACTACTGTTCCGGAGAACCATGATCGTTGGCGCACTTCTTACCTTGGGCACGCTGCTCAATGTGATGATGGTAAATTTCAATTATGATGTTCACGCAAAGATGTATCCTACCGCTTTGTTTGTCATGACTTTTTTCCTTTTGCTTCCCTTTATTAACCGGTTATTTAAATTTTTCTTTACCCACCAGGCAACATCACTTCCACCCATACAAGCACCGGTGTTTAAAAAACGATGGATGCAAATTTCTAAATCAGTGGTTAAGTTTTTGTTTATTGGCTGCTCGCTAATTTTTTTGGTTAAGAACTATTTTGGATATAAGCATCGGAATGACGATAGGGAAATAAGCAGAGTTCAATCCGGAATATCTGGAGTGTTTGATATTGAAAGCTTTGTTGTAGATAAGGACACTTTATCAAGTGAAAACCCCTTACGGTGGAGCCAAATGATAATAGGAGGGAACAGGGAGAGAATTCGCCTGCAGGGAGATAGCATTGCATATATGTTCGTATCCCTCGAGAGTAAAGAGCTTTTGATGTATCCAAGCCAAAGACATCTAGCTATCAACGAGCAATTGATATTCAGCGAGTATGGTTATGATGAAAGTACCTACATAAAAGTGGATTCAATATTAATCGCACGCCAAGTATTGAGCCCATTCCAATTCGAGGTGTCTGACTCCATTGTTTTAAAGCTTAGAGGAAAATTCAAAAACGATTCTGTTTTCATCACCGCTAAAAGACGACCGATTGAAATAAAAGACTTCAGACTGATAAAGAACGGCTTTCATTGGATAACGGAATAATTTTCCCTAATTTGATGTTGGTCGCCTGACAAACATTTTGTTTTATTAAGGGTACAACAAAAATGTTTATGCCAGCTTAGGGTTCAGCGTAAATTTGAAGTGAAGTTTTCTTAATTTCGTTCAGCAGCGTTTTCAATGCAGTCAGGTCGCAAGACCTGACTGATTTAGTTCTGTATTAAATATCTAACTTTAAGAGTATAACGCTTGTCAGGTTGCAAGACCTGACAACAAAAAGGTTTCTCGACTAGGAAATTAGTAATCTCAGATATTATAATAACCCAACCAGCATGAAAACAAAAATCTCATTACTCTTAATCGTTCTCGGGCTTCTATTTAGTTGTCAGCAGAATCCAACCGGTACTAAAATTAAAAAGGGCATGATTAAAGTTGCCATCTTCTATCCTAATGGAGAGGGCAAAACATTTGACATGGATTATTACTCCACTAAGCACATGCCCATGGCGGTAAATTTATTTGGGGATGATTTGAAAGCTATGTCTATTGACAAAGGAATAGCCAATGCAGCATCCGATCAGCCACTTCAATATGTTGCAATCGGATATTTTTTCTTTGACTCGATGGACGCGTTTAAAAATGCAATGGGACCAAACCAGGAAAAACTTAGAGCCGATGTTCCAAACTACACGAATATTCAACCTGTGCTTCAAATCAGTGAAGTGCAAACTGTTGAATAAACTGTGGTATGAAGTATTCAATTGTAGTTCTATTTCTTCTATTTACTTTTAATTGCGTTCCCCTGCAACAGCAAATTATTGACGAGCAAAATGAAAAGCTGAGTCGTTATCAGTCCATTGAATTAATTAATAGTTATGAACGCTTTCAAGAGACGTTAAACCCTGGATCTAACGAAATTGATCAAAGCGATCGAGGAAAAGAAGTTTCGGAACTATTGAAAAGAAATTTTCAATCAAGTTTTTCGGTAGCTGGGTATGGGGATATATATGCCGGTAAAACTACCCGGCTGTTTGAGGTTCAGAGAGGAGAGCCCTTTCAGGTAATGCAGGACTATCTTGTTTTTACGATTTCATTTGGCGGGGGCATGGATAGTGACATGATTTCGAATGAACTCATTTGGAATGGTAAGCACTATCTGACCAATGAAGGATTAACCGTAGACTTGGTTGTATCTTTTAAGAGTTTAGATATGAGACGTGCAATGATTGCTAAAGCTGTGAAAGCGGATCTATCTCCACTTAAATCCAACACGGCCACAGAAATTACACTCAATATTCTAGGGTATAACAAAAAGTTGAAGTACAGATATTAACCAGACTTAATTGTGGTTTAACTATGAATTTTACCAAACTAGTACCCAATGTCTTTTATACAGATATTAACGTGGCACTTAAACTATTTATTGATTGTCTTGAATTTAAAATTGCACACGAAGAATTTAAATCGAAGACTCCATTTTGTGTGATTGAAAAAGATGGGTTGAATATTAATCTTTTTGAGGATAAGAAATTAGCAAAGGAGCACAATCCGGAATTTAGACTGGTAACAAATAATATTGAAGAAGTATATGATAAAGTCAGTAAGTCGCATCCTGAGTTTCTTCATCCCAATCTTAACAAAGTAACACTTCGCCCCTGGGGTGCCAAAGAATTTGCACTTACAGATAAGCAAATAGGAATTGTTATTCAGCAATGGTAATGAGTCTGGGTTCTTCCAGAGTAGGATCCACCTTTGCTTTCGGCCAATACCCAAGCCAAAAGCTGGATGGGTGTTGTAATATTCCTTAACTTGCCTGTGAATTCATTTATGCCATTATGAAAAAGTATTTTTTAGTGTTTGGGGTTCTTGCTATGAGTTTACTCAGCGTGCCTTCTTTCTCTCAAACTAAAGGTGATTCAACATTATTAGGCTTGCCAGGAGATAATCTTGATTTATATGCTGTTATGGATCTCTTTCAAAAATCAAAAACGATTGAGGATTTTGAAAAAACATTAAACCTTGAGAAAACAGGAATTAATAATCTGGATTTAGATCTGGATAAAAAAGTTGATTTCATTAAAGTTGTAACTAAGAAAGATGGCGATGATTTTACGTTCGTTCTTCAGGTTGCTGTAAGTAAAACGGAAACTCAGGATGTTGCTGTGATCTTAGTATCGAAAGACAAAGACAAGAAAATTACCATGCAGACTGTGGGCGATCCGGATCTGTACGGCAAAGATTATATTGTTGAACTGAAAGAAACGAGAACACCTGCGGTAACCGCAAACCCTGCTTACCAAGGACCAGACACAGTTAAAGTTGTAAGTGCACCAGCAACTACTACTACCGTGGTGGTTGAAACAACACCCATTGTTCAATATGTGTATTCACCTGTTTATGTGCCCTATGTTCCGCCCTATTATTATGGATACTATCCTCCATATTATTCTCCCTATGCTGTGATGGCAGTCGGCATCTATATTGGTCATCATTCATATTACCACTATGGTTATGGGGGCTATCATGGCAACACGGTTGTTATCCATAATCATAATACCTATAACAATTATAATAATTCAAGAAACCGATCGAACACAGTTAATCACAATAACACGAGCGGAAATTATAACAGGGCTAATGCATCACAGCGTCCTTCAACGGGTGCTGCCCGGCCATCAACAGGAGTTTCTTCGCGGCCATCTGGAGGGGTATCGCCAGCCATACAAAATAATTCAAGAACGGCAGCCAGGCCATCAACGTCACCTTCAACCCGTCCGTCAAACAATTCCAGACCATCAACTGGGAGTTATAATGGTGGCTCACGAGGGGGTGGTTATAGCGGTGGAGGTGGTATGGGAGGCGGTGGTGGCTCCCGAGGTGGGGGAGTTAGAAGGCGATAATTCATCGCGCTCAATAAAACATTCTCAATAAAAAAGCTATCGGAAAAATCCGATAGCCTTTATAAAACCTTACCTACTTTTTTATTCAAAAGGTAAGTCAGAAACACTCATCTCTCTAACGCTTACATAGCTCCCGTTTCGTTTCTCAAACAAAACCATATAATTTCCTGAGTTAAGGGTAGCATCCGTTTCATCAACCAATTTAAAATAACCAACTTCAACAACTTGATTTCCATCATTGGATACAAAAACCTCATTGGTTGTAAATGAAATGGTAATCCCCTCAACAGAAGATTCTATACCTGATTTTAGATATTCTACGATGGCTGGTTTACCAACCAATGCTTCTCTATTTTGAGCAAAGGTTACTGCATCATCGGCATAATACCCGATAGTTTTCAATTCCTTTGAATTATAAATCGCAGCAAATTCATTTTCCTTCGCTTGAATTTCTTTTTTGATTTGCTCCTTATCAATTACAGGTGCTGCTATTTCTTCCTTTTTTGGATTACAGGCTATCATTAAAGATGCAACACTTGATAGTATTGCTGCCTTGATTAATTGGTTTTTCATGATTGAGCGCTTGATTTACGTATTAGTTCGAATTCAAAAGTAATATAATTAAAATCGAACGATACCCAGTTTTTATTATTTCTTTAAAGAAGAGCAGTTTTTTAAAAAATATTTAAGAATGTGGTTAGGATAAAAAAACCTGAGTTTACCTCAGGTTTTTTAATTGGTTATCCACGTTCGTCATGCCGAGGCCTTGTATCACCGCGACCGCGTTTATAATCATGTGGTTTTTTACCACGTTTTCCTTGAGTACGCATCTCAGTCCATTTTGCCAACTGAGGTTCATTCAGTACGGTGCCCATTTGTGCTTTGTGTCCCTCGCGTAACTTCCTTGTTTTAGTACGCGCAGTGCCCTGCGTCATGGCCGTGTCCTTGCGAATAGCAGTAAATTGCTTTGCGAAAGTTTCGTTGATCGACTTCACCTTTGTGTACTGTTCATCCGTTAGCAGCAGGGATTTTTTCAAGTGCTCCGTGTGGCGTTCATGACCTTTCTTATTGTCACGATGTGGTTTTCGTTGTGCAAAGATGATGGTGCTTACCAACATCAAAGCGGCTAACATTACATTCTTTTTCATAATCATGTTTGTTTTATTTTCTGTTTAGACTGCCAACAACGCGCCAGGATTAATGGTATACACCTCTATTCTGCCATCATATAAGTAGAATCTACCGATTGCTCTTTATTATCTACCAATCCAACGTGTGAATTTCTAATGGTTGGGGCTTTTAACCTTGATGAGGTTTAAAAACCGAAATTGATACTGTAACTTTAACAAACTTGATGGTGAATATAGAACAAGGAGAATTGCAGCAACTCAAAATAATTCAATAATGAGAATTAAATATTTAATACTACTACTAGTTATTTCTGTAACAACATTTAGCCAGACGCTGACTTCAAGAAGAGAGATCAGAGAAGTTGAGCTTTCGAACACGGGATACGAGTTGGGATTTCAGCACGGCAAACTCTTAAAAAATGAAATTGGTGAGATTGTAGGGAAAATGAAAAAGAATACAACTGACATTTTAAAAAAGGATGCTGACTTGATTCTGAAAGATTTTTTTTCGTACGCGAATTTCACAAACGACATAAAGAAATATATACCTGATCTTTACGAAGAGGTGAGGGGCATTGCAGAAGGTTCGGAGCAGGCCTTCAATGATATTATGGTGCTTAATCTGTTGGATGAGTTATGGGTATACATAGACAATGTTAATAACCACCATTGCAGTTCGTTGGGTGTACCTTCCATAAAAGGTAGTCCAAGTTATATAGCGCAGAACATGGACCTTGAGACGTACCTGGAAGGACATCAGGTTCTAATTCGGTTATCCAAAACTACTACCCGGCCAGAACAATTGATTTTGACTTATCCTGGTTGTATTGCATTGAATGGAATGAATGAAAAAGGGGTTGGAGTATGCGTGAATACACTCATGCAATTGAATGCTTCTTCAAAAGGTTTACCAGTTGCCTTCATGATCAGACATGTAATTGGTTTAACAGAAAAAAAAGCGTTGTTAAATTTCATACAGACAACCCCTCATGCATCTGGTCAAAATTATATTATCGGAATACGTGGAGAAGTTTATGATTTTGAAGCTTCTGCAAATAGGGTGGTAAGATTTGATCCAAAAAATACCAATGGAACTGTGTATCATACGAATCACCCCATTGTGAATAATGATGTGAAGGCCTGGTTTAAAAAGGAAAAATCAGAAAATGCCAATACCCACATTCGATTAGCATCGGTACAAAAAAGAGTTTCAGAAAGTATTATTGATGATACCTTGATAAAAGAAACTCTAAGCTCTAAAGACGACATAGCCAATCCCGTTTGTCGTTCAGTCGATAGTGGCAGAGGTATATTCACATTTAGTTCAGTTATCATGATGTTGACGGATACTCCGTACCTGCAAGTAACAGCAGGCTCTCCGGATCAATCAGATTATAAGCGAATAGATTTTACAGGTAAGTAAAATGGATTATAAAACTAAAATCATTGAAGATATTGAAACCCATTCAGTTGAAGGGATCAGGGAATGTTTTGAAAAGGGAATAAGTCCCAATGATCAGCATAGAGACGAACCTCTTATTTATGAATTGACAAGTGAATACTTGCGTGGCCCGAGATTTAAAGAATGTGTAAAAGTATTTGTAGAGTATGGGTTGGAGTTTGACGATCGGGGATTGCTTGCAGTTTTATTGGATGATGCCATGGCACTTGAAAATCATATAAGAAATAATCTAGCTTGTGTTGGTAAGAGATATACACTTCGCTGTGCATTTACTCCTTTACATGAAGTAAGTCTGCTTCATATCTGTGCAGAATTTAATCACGTGGCGTGTGCGAAAGTTCTTGTTAAGCATGGAGCCGATGTAAATACAAAAGCAGGAGTGGACGAACATGGTTTTGGTGGCCAGACTCCCATCTTTCATACCGTAAATCAAATTTTAAATCAATCGGGTGAGATGCTTGAATATCTTTTAACACAATCGGCTGATGTTAAACTAACCGTTGCCGGATTGATTTGGGGCAGGGGATATGAGTGGGAAACCTTTATCCCTGCAGTGAATCCGATCAGTTATGCAATGATGGGCCTTCTTCCTCAAATGCACCGCAGTGAAGTTGAGATTTCGAAAACTGTTTCAAATTTGATGAAGGCTGCGTATGGTATAGAATATACATCAGCCAATGTTCCAAATAAGTATTTAAAATAAGGGAGACTGTCTCAAAAGTCATTCTGTCATCGCGGCCTTGAGCCGCGATCTCGTGCACAAGGACTAATCGAGATTCCTGGTCAATCAAGAAATGACATTCAAATTTTCCTTGACTTTTGAGACAGCTTCTTCTTGTCAGGTTGAGTCTGACTCAATACTCAATACTCAATACTCAATACTCAATACTCAATACTCAATACTCAATACTCAATACTCAATACTCAATACTCAATACTCTTTACTATTTCCAGCCGCCACCTAACGCTTTGTAGATATTGACCGTGGCATTCATTTGTCGCTTCTTGGTTTCAATAAGTTCAAATCTTGATTCCAACGCATCGCGTTGCGTTAACAACACTTCCATGTAATCGGCTCTTGCCGAACGAAACAAATTATTAGAAATGTCGATTGACTGCGTGAGGGCCTGCACTTCCTGCTCTTTCAGGCTGTACGTGTTCTCCATGTTACCAATCATCGATAATTGATTAGCAACTTCAACGTACGCGTTTAACAACGTGCGTTCATAATTATAAACAGCTTGTATCTGCATTGCATTCGCATTGTAGTAGGCTGCTTTAATTGCGTTCCGGTTAACTAAAGGTGCTGTTAAATCTCCAGCCAACGAATAAATCAGAGACTGAGGAGTTGTAATCAAATAGGCAGGATTAAAAGCTTGAAATCCGATACCAGCTGAAATGCCTAGCGAAGGGTAAAACCTGGCTTTAGCCACTTTTACATCCAACTTGGCTGCTGCCAGATTCATTTCAGCTTGCTTTACATCAGGTCGGTTTTCTAACAGTTGGGCTGGAATGCCGGCATGAATAGTAGGGGGTAACAAATTGATAAACGCATCAGCATTTCTGGAGATAGGTTGGGGGTATCGGCCCACCAAAAAGTTAATCAGGTTTTCGGTTTCAGTAATATTTTGCTGAATACCGAACTGAAGACTTCTTGTATTAAGCACTTGTGCTTCAAACCTACGCACGGCAAGTTCAGTAACCCGAGCAGATTGTTTTTGCAACCGTACTACTTCAAGTGCGTTGTTCTGAATTTCAATGTTCTGTTTTACAATTGATAGTTCGTTGTCAAGGGCAAGAAGTTCGTAATACGAATTTGCGATTTCGGCAATCAGATTAGTAACCATGAAATTTTTTCCTTCCACGGTTGCCAGGTACCTGCTCACTGCAGCTTTCTTGGCATTGTGCAGTTTGTTCCAGATGTCAATCTCCCAGGTAGCAAATGCACCTACCATATAATCCGGCAAGGGATCTGGTGTTTCCATGCCCGGCTTAATTTCAGTAGTAGCTTCACTTGACCCTTTACTGGTATAGCGTCCTGCTTTATCAAACCCGGCTGATCCTCCTACACCAACAAACGGCAAGTATTCTCCTTTACGGGCTCTGATTTCATTACGCGATATTTCAATCTCCTGTAATGTGATATTCAATTCCTGATTGTTACTCAGGGCTGTATCAATTAGTGCAATCAGATCAGGATCGGTAAAATATTCCCGCCATTTCATACTTACCATATTGGTAGTATCCTGCGAGTTAATAAAACTCGCAGGGGTAGTTGTATTTTCAGTCTTACTTACTATTTCTGGAGTACAAGCCGAAAAAATTACCGACAGGGAGATTACTCCCACAAAGACATTTATAATTTTATTATTCATTTTCGGTTCTATTATTTTTCGATTTTGTGTTCGAATTCTTCTGTTAACGGTCTATCTAATTCACCCTTGAGCAAGTGATGACCTTCCGCCATGCTTGCAAAAATGTAATACAGTCCGGGAATAATGATGACACCCATAATTGTTCCGATCAACATACCACCAAGCGCTGAGCCACCAATGGTACGGTTACCAATCGCACCTGCACCGGTTGCAACTACCAGTGGAATCAATCCAACAATAAAGGCGAAGGATGTCATTAAGATTGGACGAAAGCGAACCCTCGCACCTTCGATGGCCGCTTCAAAAATAGTGGCGCCATGCCGGTGTTTCTGAACAGCAAACTCTACAATCAACACCGCATTTTTTCCCAGCAAACCAACGAGCATAATGATTCCTATCTGAGCATAAATATCATTATCAAGCCCCATTACCTTCAGCAGTAGAAACGAACCGAACACCCCGACAGGAAGAGAAAAAATAACCGCTAAAGGCAACAGGAAACTTTCATATTGCGCGGCCAATACGAGATACACGAATGCCACTACGATAATGAAAATGTATATGGATTCGTTGCCACTCTTAGCTTCATCATACGACAAACCTTCCCATGCAATATCATATCCTTTTGGTAACGTTGCGCTTGCAACTTCACGTATCGCTTGAATAGCATCCGCAGTAGTGTATCCCTTTGCTGGAAGTCCACGAATCGCTGCCGAGTTATACATATTGAAACGCGTTACCTCATTCGGTCCTTGCGTCTTTTTGAGTTTCATAAAAGATGAATACGGAACCATTTCGCCATGATCATTTTTTACAAACAAATTCAAAACATCAGAGGGGAGCCTTCTGAATTCTGGAGCGGATTGTACATACACTTTAAAAAATCTTCCGAACCGAATAAACCCTTGCTCGTAAGTACTACCAATTAGAATATTAAGATTCTCCATGGCCTTACCAATGGAAACACCTTTTTGCATGGCTGCTTTATTATCGATCTCCAATTCGTACTGCGGATAATTGGCTGCGAAGAAAGTGAACAAACCTGTTAACTCTTTGCGCTCGCTCATATCATCAATAAACTGCTTATTGACTTTATCAAAATCATGGTAGTCGGTTTCGCTATTTTTATCTAGTAAGCGCAACGAGAAACCACCGGAAGATCCAAAACCAGGAACAGCTGGTGGTTCAAAAAACTCGACAACAGCACCAAGGTTCTTGGATTTTTCTTCCAACTCCTCCATAATTTCTTTTACCGATTGCTCACGATCCGACCAGTTTTTTAAGTTGATCAAACACGTACCTGCGTTGGAACCCCTTCCCTCCGTCATGATCTCGTAACCCGCTAATGAAGAAACTGATTCTACTCCATCTATTTCTTCACAAATCTTTTGAAGCTTTTGCGAAACCTGATTGGTTCTTTCGAGCGTTGCACCTGGAGGTGTTTGAATAATTGCATAAATAGTACCCTGATCTTCACCTGGAATAAAACCTGAAGGCAATACTTGATTCTCAACAAAGATACCTACACCGAAAATCAACAATACACCAAACGTTACCATCCTTCTATTGACGATTAACCGTAACAGGCTTGTATATTTTCCAGTAACTTTTTCAAACCCTCTGTTAAAACTATCCAGTGATCGGGTAATCAGATCTTTCTTTTTTGGTTTACCATGATTGTTCTTCAAAATCATCGCACATAAAACCGGTGTAAGCGTAAGTGCTACTACACCTGAAAGCACAATAGAGGTTGCCATCGTAATCGAAAATTGTCGGTAGAAAACACCAACAGGTCCCGTCATAAATATCAACGGCACAAACACGGCTGTCATTACCAATGTGATGGCAATGATGGCCCCACTGATTTCGTGAAGTACTTCTTGCGTAGCTACATATGGTGAAAGATTTTTCTCTTCCATTTTAGCATGCACACCTTCCACCACTACAATTGCATTATCAACCACGATACCAATCGCCAACACCAATGCGAACAACGTGATCAGGTTAATGGAGAGTCCGAAAAACTGCATGAAGAAAAATGCCCCCACCAAGGAAACCGGAACAGCAAGTGTTGGAATCAAAGTAGAACGCCAGTCCCCAAGGAAAATAAAGACAACAAGTGCCACCAGTATAAATGCTTCACCCAATGTATGTAATACTTTATCGATGGAGGCATTCAGAAATTGCGAAACATCATAGCTAATTTGGTAATCCACTCCAGGAGGAAAGTCTGCTTTCATTTGGTTCAGCAGCTCTTTCACTTCTCTGATTACATCACTGGCATTGCTACCATAGTTTTGCTTCAGTACAATAGCTGCCGATGGCCGACCATCTAAGTTGGAATAGATATCAAAGAACTCACTTCCCAATTCAATTTTCGCGATATCACCGAGGAGTATACTTTCGCCTTCTGCATTCGCGCGAATAATAATACTCTCATACTCTTCAGGTTTGTTATACCGTCCTTTGTACGTCAATACATATTCCAACGACTGGGCAGCAATACCCGAACTTTGTCCTATCCTGCCCGGCCGACCGATTATACTTTGCTCACCCATGGCTTCCATCACATCTTCAATGGAAATACTATAGGCACGCATGCGATCAGGATCAAGCCACACGCGCATGGCGTAGGTTCTACTCCCTAATATTTGTGTTCTACCTACACCATTGATCCTGTTTATTTCAGGTATCATTTTTACGCTGGCATAATTGTATAAGAACTTCTCATCCAGATTTTCATCTGTACTATACAAGTTCACATACATCAACATACTGGGTTGTATCGGTGTAATGATTACCCCTTCACGTTGCACCAAATCTGGCAAGAGCGGCATTACTTGATCCACTCGTGTTTTCACGCGGATAGTCGCCTGATTGGGATCTGTCCCGGGCTCAAAGATTACACTCAATGTTGCTTCTCCCGCACTAGTTGCGTCAGAGGTCATGTACCGCATTCCTTGAACACCATTGATAGAGTTTTCAAGCGTGATAAGTGTTGACTTAATCAATACATCAGCACTCGATCCCGGATAGGCAATGAAAATACTTACCGTTGTTGGTGCAATCTCAGGAAACTGAGATATTGGTAGCTGTTTGATTGCCAACGCACCCACAAAAAGAAAGACAACCGAAATTACAATCGCAAAGACGGGTCTGTGTAATATTTTACTAAACATTTCTCTTGATTTTTTAGGTAGGTAACTACTCCGCGTATAAATCCAATTGCGACAACACCAAACTTGGTTTTACAAATTCAGAGTGTATTTCGTCACCTTCACGCACAAGGCGTAGTCCTTCAAGAAGAATTCTATCCGTTTCTTCCAATCCATCTTTTATCACATAGATATGAGGAAGCTCGGCAGCGATAGAAATGTGTCGTGATCGAACAATGTTGTCCTTATCAATAACGAAAACGTACTTCTTATCCAGAATTTCAAAGGTAGATTTCTGTGGAATTAGCAAAACATTTTTGAGTGGACTATTTAAAATCACATTACCTGTTTCGCCATGCCGCAGCAGTCTTTTCGGGTTAGGGAAAGTAGCGCGGAAAGCAATGTTTCCGGTTTCATTATTAAAATCCGCTTCAATTGTTTCAATAATCCCTTGATGCTTAAAGAGTTTTCCATTTGCAGGTCTACATGTACCAGGCTGTCTTTCTTTATAACTGTTTCATACTCCAGGTATTCCGCTTCCGGTACATTAAAGTAAACCCACATTTTACTGTTGTCGGATAAACTGGTGAGCAATTCACCTTCATCTACAAGACTTCCTAGCCGAACATGAAATCGATCCATGATACCATCGAAAGGAGCTTTGATTAGAGTAAAATCAAGATGAACCTGCGCCAATGCAACTTCAGCCTTGGCTTTATCAAATTTTGCTTTCGCTAACGCCAATTCATTTTGTGACACTACGTTGTCATCTGCCAATGACTTTGTATTGAGGTATTCAATCTCCACAATGTTGGCCTCGGCTTTCGCCTTCTGTAGTTCAGCTTGATATAACATGGGCATTACTTGAAACATTGATTGTCCCTTTTTTACCAGTTGCCCTTCATCTACATAAATTTTTTGGAGATAGCCTCTTTCCAATGCTCTTACTTCAATGTGGTTGATAGAACGGATTTGACACACATACTCTTTTGTGATTGACGTATCCATTTTAATGGGGCTTGTAACCAAAAATTTGGTTTCTTCCTTAGCCTCTTCTTTGTGCGACTCACAGCTTGTAAAGCACACCAGTGCGCAAAGGCTTATGAGTATCAGATTGTTTTTCATAATATTTTTTGGATGTAAAGCGATTTAGTTCTTAATGATTTCCTTTATCAATGCGTAATGTGAAATACCACAGCGTTAATCATGCTGAAGCGAAATGCTGCAAGTGATGAATGATAAAATTGAAGGAATCAGGCAATGAGATGTTGCCTTCTTGTTAGATCATATTCTGATCGTGCAGAACATTAAGTAGAAGGGAATGTCTTTTTTACTTTCGCGAGCTAAACATCCGGCTGTTTGTGTATGAAATACCCAGGAATGATTATGATTTTCTAAAAACTTGGCAGCCGATTCTGACTCATCTTCTTCAATCTCATTTTCAGCAATGTCTATCTTGTGTTCACTGCTGGAAAGAAGAGATTTAATGACAAAGTCAGGATGCTGTGCTTTGTTAACATGAGCATTTGTTGATCCGGGATTGATTACGCTGGCAGATAGGTAGCCAAGTCCGCTCGTTAAAAGAATGAACAGTGCTAGAAAATATCTTACCATTTTCCGTATCATCGGCTGCAAAACTATAGCAATTTACTTGGTCGGTCAAATTTTAGGCTCAGTATCGCGTTAACGCACACAACAAGACTTAAGTTTAATCCTCTTCATCTTTTTTAAGAATAGTGTTAAATCTGTCAAGTGATAGTCAATCGAAAACGATTGTTCTGAACAATCATTGCCAGTTTATTTGAAATCAAGCCTGGTGCTGCAGTCCTTTACTTTTCATAAATTTAGGGAGCGACTTAGAAATATAGAGCCTAACACCATTTAGTTTCGATATGAAAAAGGGAATCTCACGAAAAAAAAGGAAGACAAAAGTTCTTAGTTGGGATTACTATGACCACCGGGGAAAACCGATCAAAGATCAGAAAGTAAGAGAGCGCTGCAATAAATTAGTGCTTCCACCGGCCTGGGTCGATGTTTGGATTTCTACGGATGCCAAGGCAAATCTACAGGCAACTGGCTACGATGCGAAAGGCCGATTGCAGTATCGCTACCATGAAGAATGGACGCAAGCAAGAGCTGCAGAAAAGTTTGATGGTATGACTGCATTTGCTAAAACACTTCCCACCATCCGAAGGAAAGTTAATCAAGATTTAAAACTGGAAGGAATGCCAAAGGCTAAAGTAGTAGCCTTGGTTGTGAAACTAATCGATCTTTACCATTTCAGAGTGGGGAATGATGAGTATGCAAAACAAAACAAGTCGTATGGATTAACAACCCTGAAGGCGGGACATCTGAAACTGGATAGTTCAAAAGATGCTGAAGGGGAGTTGGACGCTGTGTTTGAATTTGTGGGTAAGTCGGGCAAGTTGTGGAAGCGAAGAATTTGGGAAGATGATTTGGCGTTGTTGATTAGTCAGTCGGGTGCCGTGGGTAAGCAAAGTAAGAGCCGTGATTTATTTCGGTATGAAGATAATGATGGAAATGATTTTGATATTAAGTCGAATCATATCAACGAATACCTGGATGCGATCACTGCGAAGCATGAAAAAGTAACGGCTAAAGATTTTCGCACCTGGGCAGCTACGTGGAAAACTGCATCTCGACTATCCAAACAATTAGATCCCGATACACAAACGGCCAGAAAGCGAGTTACCAACGAAGTAATAAAAACCGTGGCTTCTGATTTAGGCAATACTCCAACGGTGTGCAGATCGTCCTACATTCATCCTACTATTTTAAGCGATTGGGCAGACGGAAGGTTTAGATCGAAATGGAACAAAGCAGGCCGTGGCCGTAAGGTGAGCGGACTATCAAAAGAAGAAACGGTGACGTTATTGTATTTGAAGTAAAGTACGTTGCTAAAATCTTCTTTTTAGCTAACTTGAAATCTTCATCTTCTTTTTCAAAAAATTGATCCTCATGAAACGCTCCTGCTTCAACCAACTTAGATTGTCAATCCTTATAATCGTAGTTGCCATTTGTATCCAATCATGCAACAAGGAAGTTCAACCAGCCAATCTCATTGTCATCAATGCTACTATTTGGACAGGCGATGAAAGTAATCCGTATGCCGAGGCTCTGGCTGTAAGTGGTGATACTATTCTATCCATAGGATCAGAGGAGGAGGTACTAAAATACAAATCAGGACAAACAGAAATAATTGATGCCAACGGTAAATTTATTACCCCCGGCTTTATTGATAGTCATGTTCACTTTCTAACGGGTGGCTTCAATCTGGCTTCCGTTCAATTAAGAGATGCAAAAACACCTGAAGAGTTTGCAAACCGGATAAAAGAATTTGCTGAAACGCAGGAACCCGGCACCTGGATTCTTGGTGGTGATTGGGATCATGAAAACTGGGGTGGCGAACTTCCTACTAAAGAATGGATAGACAAATATACTCCTAACAACCCCGTATGGGTAACACGCCTTGATGGGCATATGTCATTGGCTAATTCCGCTACGCTAAAGTTTGCCGGAATAGATAAATCGGTAAAGCAAGTTGCAGGCGGTACCATAGTAAAAGATGCAAAAGGAAATCTCACCGGAATTTTTAAAGACAGAGCAACCGATATGGTGGATGAAAAAATTCCACCTGCCACCGATCAACAAATAGATAACGCGTTGAAAGCCGCCATGAATTACGTAGCCGCGCAGGGCGTAACCAGTGTGCATCACATGGCAGGCTACATGGATGCGCTGGAGCGTGCGCGTGACAGCCAAAGTTTGATCACCCGAATTTACGCAGCAATGCCACTTAGAGAATGGAGTGCATTGGAACAGAAAATAAAGAAAGAAGGACGTGGAGATAAGTGGTTAAAGATTGGTGGACTGAAAGGGTTTGTAGATGGTTCGTTAGGATCACATACCGCGGCTTTTTTTGAACCTTATACCGATGTGCCTACCGACTCAGGTTTTTTCACAAACTCAAGAGACAAACTGTATGAATGGTCTTCCGCAGCAGATAAGGCAGACTTGCATCTAATCATTCATGCCATTGGTGACAGAGCGATTAGCACATTGCTGGATATTTATGAACAGATAGAAAAAGAAAACGGAATTAAAGACAGACGCGTGAGAATTGAGCATGCTCAACATTTTGCACCCGCTGACTTCAATCGGGTTACCGCTTTAAAAGTGATTCCGAGTGTACAGCCTTATCACGCAATAGATGACGGACGTTGGGCTGAAAAAAGTATAGGACCAGAACGAATAAAAACCACCTACGCTTTCAAATCACTTTTTGATGCAGGCGCAACAGTTGCTTTTGGAAGTGATTGGTTTGTCGCGCCACCCATGCCGCTATTAGGAATTTATGCTGCGGTTACCCGCGAAACACTGGACGGTAAAAATCCTGAAGGTTGGGTGCCTGATCAAAAAGTTACAGTTGAGCAAGCGCTAGTTGCCTATACCCGAAACGGTGCGTATGCTTCCTTCGATGAAGACATAAAAGGCACGTTGCAACCCGGTAAGCTGGCCGACTTCGTAATTATCGATCAGGATCTTTTTAAAATTTCGCCTGAAAAAATCAAAGACGCGAAAATACTCCAAACATTTGTGGGTGGTAAGTCTGTTTATAAAGCTGAAGAGTAGTTATGACTGATGTCAGGTAGTAAAACCTGACATCAAATAATTTCTATCTCTCCCAAAAATGTGGCGGCTCAATTCCTAACGATCTTAGGTACACATAACCTTGCCCACGGTGATGGATTTCATTATCAATAATATAGAAGAGTATCCAATGCACTTTTCCAGCCCACATGCCAAAGGCTTTATCATCTTCCTGAAAGCGACCTTCTGGAATCTTCACCCATAATTCATTAAGTTCAGTAGTGGCCTTATCCCACATGGCAAGCAAACCCTGTTTTGAATCGGGCATCTCAGCTGGCGCATAAGTTGGCCAGGTGCGGGTAACAACACCCTCCAAGGTGGGAGTTGTCATACCCAACATCTCCAATGCCAATTCAGAAAAGGGACGCATGCCTCCAATGGTGTGAGTAAATAATTTATCATCCGGAAAAGCTTCAATCACTCTGCGGGTAAGACTGCGGTGGCCTTGCCAATGTTCAAGAAGTTGCTGAGCAGTGAGCGTCTGAGAATCTTTGGTAATTTTCATATCGATTTCAATTTTTGGTGAATTATAATATGCATAGTTACGTTCGCACTATGACAACAGTATGTCAGCATGAAAAAACTTTATTCAGTTTATGTCAATTAAAAATAGTATTCCGTATTCCGTTTTAGAATTAGCCTCAGTAGCAGTCAACACCACGCCTCATGATGTATTTAAGAATAGCCTCGATTTAGCTCAACGTGTAGAAGAATTTGGATACGCCCGGTTTTGGCTGGCTGAACATCATAATATGATAAGCATTGCCAGTTCGGCTACTGCTGTCTTGATTGGTCACATTGCTGGTGGAACAAAAACAATCAGAGTAGGCTCTGGTGGTATTATGTTGCCGAATCATTCACCTTTGATTGTAGCCGAACAGTTTGGAACCTTGGGATCTTTATATCCCGGAAGGATAGATCTTGGTTTGGGTCGGGCACCAGGTACCGATCAGGTTACAGCACATGCTATTCGTGCAGACCGAATGCAATCGGTGTATCAGTTTCCGCAAGAGGTTGAGCAAATAAAGCAATACTTTTCTGCGAGCAACAAAGGTGCAAAAGTGCGTGCAACGGTTGCAGAGGGTGTTGATGTGCCTATTTACATTTTAGGATCGAGCACGGATAGCGCTAAACTTGCTGCTGCGATGGGATTGCCCTATGCATTCGCAAGTCACTTTGCGCCCGTTCAACTTTTTGAAGCGTTGAGTATTTACTATAATAATTTTCAGCCGTCAAAGGTTTTGCAAAAGCCCTACACTATTGCCTGCCTAAATGTAATTGCTGCGGACACAGATTACGAGGCTGAAAAAATTTCTACTTCGCTGGTGCGCCTGATGGTTGGGGTAATGACAAATAACATGGACTACATGCAACCACCCGAAGAACCTACTGCAGAAATTCGAGAGTTGATTCAGGAACCCGCTTTTCAACGCATGTTTAAGTATGCTTTTATTGGAAGTAAAGAAACCGTTAAAACCAAAACACAAAAATTTTTAAAAGAAACTGGAGTCAATGAGCTCATGGTAGTTTCTCATATTTATAGTCATAGCGATCGGGTTAAATCGTATAAACTCTTTTCGGAGATTATGAGTGAGATTTCCTGATCACTTATTGGGTTGTTAATTCCAGGATTGTTTTGCAGATTTAGATAAGAATATATCTACCATGAAAATAAACAGACAAAAATTTCTTAAGGCAGCAGGTCTTGCCGGAGCAGGCTTAATACTGGCTCCGCAAACAAATGCTTCATCAGTTGAGAAGGAAGTATCAAAAAAAGGCGTTCATACGTTTGATTTGGGGATTACCTCATACACGTTCAGAACGTTATCACTGGACGATACTATTGCCAATGTTAAAAGGCTAGGGATAACAAAACTTGCACTGAAAAGTATGCACATGCCATTGGAGGGCTCGGCAGCAGAGGTTCAAGCGACTGCGAAAAAAGTACGAGATGCTGGACTTGATCTTTATGGAGTTGGAGTAATCTACATGAAGACAGAGCAAGAGGTGAACAATGCATTTGAGTATGCAAAGAATGCAGGAGTGAAAATGATTGTGGGCGTGCCGAATCATGAATTCCTTCCGTTAGTAGAAAAAAAAGTAAAGGAGTATGATATTAAGTTAGCCATACATAATCATGGCCCGGGTGATGATGTTTATAAAAGTCCTACTAATGCCTATGAGCGAATTAAAAACTTAGACAAACGAATAGGACTTTGTATTGATATAGGTCATGTAGTGCGAATTAAAGAAGACCCAGCAGCACTTACAATAAAATATAAAGACCGCATTTTTGATTGTCACTTAAAAGATGAAGACAAAGCTGAAGCGGATGGCACTCCTGTTGAAATAGGCAGGGGAGTGATTGACATTCCGGCATTTTTGAAGGCCATGGTAAAAATTGGCTTCACAGGTAATCTTTCACTTGAGTATGAAAAAGATGGAAAGGATCCGATACCCGGAACTGCTGAGTCGATTGGGTATGTAAGGGGAGTGCTGAAAATGATTTAGTGCCAGTGTCAAGACCACTCAAAGTGGTCAGACACCTGCACTTTTTTTATAGAAAAGCAATTCCAGTTTGCTTCGAGATGTCTTTTAAGTCGTTGATCACTGCTGGTATTAACGGGATGCCCGATTTCCTTCTGATCACTTCTTCCTCATGTTCAGGATCACCGGGTATCAGCACGGCCTTTTGTCCTTTCACAGGTTTTGTGTTTCTGAAAACTTCAATCCATTCATCAATACGTTGTTTGAATTCAGTAACATCCATAAAGCCATCAATTTGCATGGCACCAAAAAAATGTCCGATGCCTTTGCCCACACTTCGCGAAGGAATTTCCTGACGCAAGGCAAAAGGCGGAGCGAATGGTCCCCAGTTAGCACCACTTAGCACACTGGTAAGAATATCAACCATCGCGGAAAGCGCATACCCTTTATGTCCACCTAAATCGCGCTCTGAACCCAATGGAAGTAACGCGCCACCTTCAATCATATCGGCAGGTTGATCAGTCATGTCACCTTCTTTGTTTATGATCCAGCCTTTCGGAATTTTTTTTCCTTTTCGCTTCGCGATTTCTATTTTACCATAAGCAGCAGCACTGGTAGCCAAATCTATTACGATGGGTTTATTTTTTAATCCTGGAAATGCAATGGAGATAGGGTTAGTACCTAGCATGCGTTCAGCACCCCAAAGCGGGGCAACTAATTTTGTGGTGTTCGTCATTGACCAGCCAATCATGTCGCGCTCTAAGGCTTTGAAGGAATAATAAGAAGCAATGCCATAATGATTGGTGTTGCAAACACTCACCCAACCTGATCCGTGCGCTTCGGCTTTGTCAATAGCGATTTGATTCGCGCGTGGGCCTACGACTAATCCAAGCCCGTTATCACCATCTACTGTACACACACTTTTGCGTTCGCGTACAATCGTAATATTTGGGTTGGGATTAATCCGCCCCAGCGAAAACATATCAAAGTAGGTATGGAGTCTTGCCACGCCATGCGAATCAATTCCGCGTAAGTCGGAGAGGCTCAACACATCGGCAGCTTGTTCAGCATCTGCTTTAGGAACACCGAAGTGTAGAAATACATTTATAGTAAACTCTTTGAGTTGTTCGGCAGGGATAAGGGTTGGTTGATCCAGTTCCATACTTTATAATTCAAAAATCTGTTTCATGAGCATCCATTTTTCTCCGGGTTTTGCATGGGGCAAGGCTTGCTGATATTGCCACATCAGGTTTTCCCATACTTGTACCTTTTCATTATCAGCATCGGCTTGTGCTTTCTTCTTAAATGAAAAATCATCTGTAGTTTCCATGATCATAAACAACCGATTGCCTGTGCGATAGATATCCATCACCAAAATTCCCGCATCACGAATGCTTTTTTCAATTTCAGGCCGTGCTTTTTTATGAAAACTTTCATACTCGGATATCAAGACCGGATCGTCAATTAAGTCCAATGCCAGACAATACCGCTTCATGCTGATTGCTTGTTTGGTTTATACCCTCTCATTCCAAACCAGGCAATTACAAAAAAGCAAAGTAAGGGCACTATATATGATACCTGGATATTTGACTCGTCAGATATAAGACCCATTATAACAGGAAACAGGGCTCCTCCGGCAATTGCCATTACTACCAGCGATGAACCAATCTCGGTGTCTTCTTTTAGGTCATCAATGGCCAAAGAAAAAATAGTAGGAAACATAATGGATTCAAAAAATGGAACAGCAATCAAAGCCCACATAGCAAGTTCGGATTTTGCAAATGTAGCTACCATGAGCAACCCAACACAGATGAATGAATAAATTGCTAAGAGGCGATTGGCTGCAATGAATCGGGTAAAGTAGGTTCCTGCAAATCTTCCAACCATAAAGCCAAACATGGCCATGCCCAACCAAATGGCTGCATCCTTCTCAGGCGTATTGCTTGTGTACTTGGCAAACCGGATAAAGAAACTGGTTACGCATACCTGAGCACCCACGCAAAAAAATTGAGCCACAACACCCCATTTAAGGTGAGCATGTTTTAATGCTTTTAATATACCAGACTTTTGATTTTTATCTTCCACTGGAACCTCGGGCATGGTGGTAAAATAAATCAGTACGGCTACCGCTAACACAACCAAGGCTATTATCAGGTATGGAATTTTTACTGCATTTGCTTCAAGTTGTAAATAATCGTTGAGTTGACTGGCACTCATGGCAGAGAGTTCAGTTTCGCTGTGTTCAATGCCACTCAAAATCATTTTCCCGCCAAGGAGAGGCGCTATGAATGCACCAAGTCCGTTAAATGATTGTGCAAAATTGAGTCGCGTGGTTGCCGTTTCAGGTTTTCCTAAAATAGTTACATAAGGGTTAGCTGCTGTTTCAAGAAAGGCGCAACCCGAAGCAATAATGAAAAGGGCTCCAAGAAAATACATGTAAACACGAGTGTCGGCAGCAGGTAAAAAGAGAAGTGCACCAACTGCGTAAAGAACCAGTCCAAACAAAATTCCTTTTTTGTAGCCATACTTTTTCATGAACAACCCGGCAGGAATGGCCATCACTAAATATCCAATGTAAACCGAAGAGTCAATTAATGCCGATTGTAAATCTGTTAGCTGACACGCTTTCTTTAAATGAGGGATTAGTATTGGTTCGAGGTTATGGACAAACGCCCATAAAAAGAAAAGACTGGTAACAAGTATGAATGGAATTAAGAATTTTTGTTGGGACGTAGACATGAGTGTATTTATTTACTTAACTGATGGCGCGATCAAGATGTGTATACCCTCCATCTACAAAAATCCATTGCCCTGTGGTGTGGCTTGATCGCTCAGAGAGAAGAAATACTACAGTGTCTGCAATTTCTTCGGCTTTTGTTAAACGATTTTCAAGGGGAATTTTTTTAGAAACTGATTTTAATTTTTCCTGCGGATCTGGAAATTTTTTAAGCCAAGATTCGTAAAGCGGAGTAGATACTTCAGCTGGTATAACTGCATTGACGCGAATTGAGTAGGGGAGTAACTCAACCGCCCACTCCCGAGTAAGGGCAAGTATGGCGCCTTTAGCCGCAACATACCCAGATGATCCACCTTGACCTGTAACCGAAGTTTTAGATCCTATGTTTACAATCACACCTTTCCTTTTTTTGAGATACTTAAGTGCATAGTGTACCATGAAATAATAATGCCCCACATTGTTGTTCATGGAAGTGATGAATTTTTCAGGTGTTCCTTGTTCAAGGCCAATGCTATCATTGTGCCCGGCATTATTGACAAGTCCATCAATACGACCAAACTCAGAAACAACATCTTCAATCACCTGTTTGCAAGCATCTGCTGTAAATAAATCAGCTTGAAAAAATTTAACCTGATCACTTCTTGAGGGCAATGTCTTGATGGCCTCAGGACTTTTATCAACCACGGCTACTAATGCACCTTCTTCTTTCAGAATCCGAACGATGTCTTTGCCGATACCCCGCGCCCCACCCGTAACAATTATTACTTTGTCCTTTAAATGAAAATCCATAGCTAAAGATTGTAAAATCTTATTGTATTTTCACCCATTACCAATTGTTTTTCTGAATCTGAAAATGAACTTATATATTTCTCAATAATTCCAAGTTGTTGCGTGTAAGAGCCGGCCACCAAACACACCGGCCAGTCAGAACCGTACATCACTCGATCTGCACCAAAGCAGGAAAATACAATGTCAAGATAGGGTACAAAGTCAGCGTACTTCCAGTTTTTCCAATCGGCCTCTGTAACCATTCCAGATAGTTTACAGTTCACATTTGGGAATGTAGCCATGGCGCCCATATGGTTTTCCCATTGAGTTCTGTCATTCTTTACGATGGTTGGTTTAGCAATGTGATCAATAACAAATTTTTGATCTGGAAATTGATTCACAAACCATAATGCTTCTTCAAGCTGATGTTCTTTTAACAGGATGTCGTAGGTGAGATTGAATTTTTTCAGAGTTTTGATGCCACGAAGAAATTCTTTCTGTTTCATAAAGCCGTTAGGCTCGGCTTGCACGATATGTCTTACCCCCTTTAGTTTTAAATGCTTACTAAAATGGATCAAGCGTTCTTCTACTTTTTCAGATCGCAGATCAATCCAACCAACAACACCTTTTATAAATGTATGTTGGTTGGCCAGATCAAGTAAAAAAGTTGTTTCGGCTTCCGATTGATCGGCTTGCACGGCAATGCAACCATCAAAATTATTTTGGGTAAGAATGGGAGCAAGGTCTTCTGGATAAAAATCTCTTTGAATCACATGCATGTCATCTGTAATCCAACTATCGCGTGCAGGATTGTACTTCCAGAAATGTTGATGCGAATCAATTCTGGATGCCGGATTCTGGATGCTAGATACTTGATTCATGATATTCAATCTGAATTCTCCATACTAATTTGTCTAGTATCCAGCAACCAGTATCTGCCCTTTAAACCGCTACTTGTCTTTGTTCACCCAAACCCTCAATACCCAACTCAACAACGTCCCCTTTCTTTAAATAGATGGGTGGTTTAAATCCATGACCAACACCTGAAGGTGTGCCGGTAGAAATCACATCGCCTGGAAGCAATGTCATAAACTGACTGATATAACTAACAAGATAAGGGATTTCGAAAATCATATCGTCCGAATTGTTATCCTGCATCATTTTTCCATTCACCTTCAACCACATGTGCAGATTATTGAAGTCAGCTACTTCATCCTTAGTAACTAAGTAGGGTCCCATCGGTGCAAATGTATCGCAGCCCTTTCCCTTCATCCATTGGCCACCGCGCTCTAGTTGAAATTCACGTTCCGAATAATCGTTATGCACACAATAGCCAGCAACATAATTAAGGGAATCTTTTTCATCTACATAGGTTGCTTTCTTTCCAATAACAACAGCAAGTTCAACTTCCCAATCAGTCTTTTCGCTTTTGCGCGGGATCATCACATTATCCGTTGGTCCGCATAAGGCAGATGTTGATTTATAAAAGATAATTGGTTCTTTCGGTAGCGGCATGTTTGATTCAAATGCATGCTTAGTATAGTTTAATCCAACGCAAATTATTTTGGATGGTCTTTGAAAGCAGGGGCCAAGGCGAGTTCCTTCCTTAATTACAGAAAGGGAAGCTTTATTTTGATTTAGCCACTTTTCTAATCGGGCAAGTCCATCCGACTCAAAAAATATTTCGTTGTAATCTTCGCCAAAGGCCGAAGCATCATACAACTTCTCATCAATTACTACTCCGGGCTTTTCGCGCCCCGGATCGCCAAATCGAAATAACTTCATGTGTTTATGTATTTAGTCGTATAAATCCACCATCAATGGGATAGTCAGTACCTGTAACAAAACCTGCTTCGTCTGAACAAAGATAGAGCGCAAGGTTTGCAATCTCTTCGGGTTTTCCCATTCTGCCAATCGGTTGTGTTTTAGAAAGTTTTTCAAACATCTCTTCTTCCTTTCCGGGATAGTTGGCTTTTAAAAATCCATCTACAAAAGGAGTATGAACACGACCAGGCGATATGCAATTACAGCGAATGCCCTCCTGAACATAATCTTTCGCAACAGAAATCGTCATGGAAAGCACTGCCCCTTTCGTCATGGAGTAAGCGAAGCGCTCACCAACACCAACGCTAGCAGCTACGGAGGCAAGGTTAAGGATTACTCCCTGCTTTTGCTTTTTCATAAACGGAATTACAGCATGCATGGAATTGTAAACCCCTTTTACATTGACTTGATATAACCGATCAAAATCTGCTTCGGTTGTGTTCTCTAATTTTCCAATGTGAGAAACGCCCGCACTGTTGACCAAAATATTTATTGTGCCAAAGTCTTCGCCAATTTTATTGATAACATCCGTAGTTTCTTTTTGTGATGCCACATTGCAGGTATAGGCTTTCGCAAGATTTTTATTTTGCTGAATGTAATGAGCTGTTGCCTCAACCGCTTCTTTATTCAAATCAATCAGACAAGCTTGAGCACCTTGTTGTGCTAGATGGATGGCAATTGCTTTACCAATTCCACTACCACCACCCGTTATTACTGCAATCTTACCGGAAAGGTCGAATTTCATGCGAGCAAGATAATCAGAACTTTATTTTGCTGCTTCTTTTCTCAGAAAATCGAGCATTTTTTTTGTATCGTAGTTTCGGGTACCGACTTCCTTCATCACTATTTTTCCTTCTTTCGAAATAATAAATGTGGTAGGTATGGATGGTACTTGTAGTTGCTCGGCCAAGTATCCTGATGGCATAAAGACCGGGAATGTATAGTCATTCTTTTGTACGTAAGTTTCTACCTTTGAAAGTGCCTGATCCTTATCCAATGAAAGCATGATAAACGTTACTGAATCATCTTTCATCTTATTGTACAAATTTTGGATAGCTGGCATTTCAGCTTTGCAAGGTCCACACCAGGTAGCCCACAGATTGATGAACACTACTTTTCCTTTGTATTGATCGAACGAAACCTTGGTTCCTTTCAAATCTTTAATGGAAAAGGCATAATCAAATTTTGTATCTTTATCGGGCTTAGAAGGATCTACATTCAAGACCCCTGCCTTCAGTGCCGCTGACTGAGCCACATGTGTAATTTCTCCCATTAAGCCAGTTACTTTTAGTAGGCCAACTATTATTATTACAGGAAGAATGGTTTTAATAAGGTCAATAAGGATTTTCATAGTCCGAAACTGGCTTGGTTATTGAGTTCTGGTGGTCAAATGTCTTTAATTTTAATAACTTGGAGTAATTTATAAAGTGAAAATGTCTAGGAAAGGTTCTTTAATCGCGGCTTTTTTAATATTTCAATGCACATTCTCAATCGCTCAAAAAGTCAAATACAAAGATTTGATTGAGTTGTTGAATGCCAAGCAGTATGAAATGGCTGAGCCGTTTCTTAAAAGGTATTTACTCACAGAAAACGAGAATCCCAGTGCATATCTCTATATGGGGATCATTTATCAGGAGAATTCTACCAAAAATGATGTCTTAAAGCAAACGGAAGCTTTAATTAATAATATGGATTCGGCTATTTTCTTTTTTGAAAAAGCATTGCCCATGCTTAATGATAAGGAGATAAAACGGCATGATGAAAATTATCAAGCTTATGTAAGAAGAGATCCACGCACGGCTGAATTTTCCATTAAACTTTCTGATATACAGCTTGATATTGAAACCCGGGTTAAGGCATTAAAAGAGAAGAAGGAAAAAGTAAAACCATTGAAATCCAATTTCATTCAATCGCAAAAATTGTATGAGAAATCTGGAACGTTATTCTTGGCAATTCAAGGTAACTATGCTACCGAAAATGATATGCTATTGCAATCCAATGATTCGTTGGTTTTGCAACTTAAAACATTAGTGGTTGTTTTTGATTCAAGTCAATTGACATTCAAAAATTATAAAACAATACTGCCTGATTTAGGTAAGACTGGATATAATCAACAGCAAACTCTTTTGAAGATTGATGACTTTAAGAAAGATGGCACTGCCCAGACAGATTTTATGATTAATGATGTTAAGGTTTGGGACTATTCAAGTTGGGCAAAAAAATCAATTGAGACTATTCAAAAAGAAGTAATCCCTATGCGCGAGCAATTACTGGCATTTGATATGGGGCTTAATAAATTTAGAGAAAAATTAAAGAAGGATTCGGTATCAGTAAAGAATGAGTTACCTAAGCTAGCCAATAGTACCCTTGCCAATCAGTTAAATAAGTTTGATCCTAATCCCTTGCCAATCGAACTTTTTAGTATGACGATTGCTGAGTTAGCATATCAATCGGACCTTGTCGCGAATAAGCCCTTACGAGATTCCGCTAACGTGATGTTGCGAATGAATAGTATACAATCAGAAATTGCATCAGTGCGGAAATTAGATAGTATATCAACCCACTTGGCAACTCGTGATTTCAATGTAGAGGATGCTAATTATAATCACTTCATTTCACGCGCATATGGAACTACAACCGTATTACGCAACCTTGTAAAATCTACCAAAGATTATGCACATCGGGAAAGGATGCGAAAGGAAAAGGAATTGGAGCAGGCAACCAAAGCACTGAAGTGGGCGATTGCAACACCCGACTCAATACCTTTGTTCATGGAAGTGCCAGAAGCAAGTGATTCAAAGCCCTTGGTTATTATACCTGACACTTTTACCATTGGATTAAAATATAAGGACTCGCTGGCGGTTGGGTATTTGTATAGCATCACACCATCCAGAATTCCGGATGTAGGAACAACATTTACAATTGATGCTCCTAATTTTAAGAAAAGGAGTTTACCGATTATTAAAGGATTAGGGGTACACGAAGGGAGTGATGTTTACATTGCGTTAATCTATTCGCAAAACAAAGTAAAGGAAGGATTTCCAGCAACCATTGCGCGTGTTAACAAAGCAACCGGACTTGCCTGGTCTATTAATTATAAATTTGAGTTAACACCTACTGAACTACTTTATACAGCCAGTACAGGCGAACTTACTATTAAAACTACAGGCACCAGTGGTGAAAGCCAGATTGTAGTACTCGACCAAAAAGGAAAAAAGATCCACTAGTCTTAACAACATAAAATTGGTGCCCTTACTTCGCTTGATTACTATAGGGTTTAATGTCCGCTAAGTTAAGAACATTGTTTTTTTGATTGATATCAGCTAAACGATCACTTGGGTCAATTTGAATACTTTCAATGTCACTTGTTTTCCTATTAATGCTTAGCATGTAAGTTGGGTTAACCCAGGGCCAGGCTTCTACGTCAATTCTTTTAATGGATTTATCTTCAATGGGTTTGCGACCCATTTGTTCATTCATAGGAATGTAAAAAAGTTCTTTACTACCATCTTTATAGTTTACCAACAAATCGATTGGCATAGGAAATTCTCCAATACGCTGCAGTTCAACCAAAGCCGATCCATCTTTATCAAATACACTTCCAACACCATAATCAATGCGTTTGGTAGTCTGTATCCAATAGCGATAATACCAATGCAACTGCATACCGGAAGTCTTTTCCATTACGCGTAAGAAGTCGTTGGGTTCCGGATGTCGCATCTTCCATGTATTGTAATACCTCAACATCCCGGTATAGAAGTTATCAGTGCCAATGATATATTTTAATTGATGAAGGAAAACTGATCCCATACTATACGCAGCAGTACTGTATGCACGATTTGTATTATAATGATCGGAATGTTGACTCGCAGGCTCTTGCAAGCCGCTACTCACCAATCCATAATAACTTCTATAACTTCCTGAATGTGTTACAGGCTCATTGTATATTGAACTCAGCGCTTCGTCACTGGCAAAATCTGTGAAGCCTTCATCCATCCAGGCATAAAGTGCTTCATTGGAAGCCAACGTCATTTGAAACCAACTATGCGTTACTTCATGTGCCATTACACCATTTAATCCAGCCTGACTGCCTTCACCCATGATGAGTGTACACATTGGGTACTCCATACCGCCATCACCACCTTGAATGACTGAATAGGTGTCGAATGGATACTTCCCAAAATTCTTATTAAGAAATTCAAAAACTTGCACGGCTACACCTTCCATGTTTTTCCAGGTATTAGCTGTTTTTTCATTTTTCTGATAAAAGAAATGCAGCTCAGGACCATTTGGAACCTGAACACGATCGTGTGTGTAATCAGGATCTGCAGTCCATGCAAAGTCAATCACATCTTTAGCAACAAAATGCCAGCTTAAATCTCCACTTGGTCTTTTTACTATTGAGCCTTGTTTTTCATAACCGTGGCCAATCTCTTGTGGGTTTTGCAATTTTCCGGTTCCCCCAATTACAAATTTTGGATCCATCTTGATCGTGACATCAAAATCTCCCCACACACCTTGAAACTCGCGCGCAACATATTGATAGGCATGCCACCCTTGAAAATCATACTCAGCTAATTTAGGATACCATTGCGTCATCGAATAAGCAATTCCTTCACGGTTATCTCTTCCTGATCTCCGGATCTGAATCGGCACTTGTGCTTCGAAAGTCATTTCAAAGGTTGTCTTCGTTTTGGGAAGTAACGGTTTAGCAAGGGTTACTTCTAAGATGGTGCCATCCACTTTATAGGTAATCGCTTTACCATCTTGTTTAAGGGATTGAATATGTTGATAGCCAATTTCATCGGCTTTTAGTTTAGAGATCCGATCCATCACTCTTCTGTCAGGATCAGGAAGATTGCGCGATCGCACATCCATCATGCTGCCGGGTTGGAAGGCATTAAAGAATAAATGATAATATACTTTGGTGAGTGTATCAGGAGAGTTATTGTGGTAAACCAATTTTTGATCACCGTTAATTCGATGATTTGTTGAATTCAGTTGAATGTTCATTGAATACTCAACACGCTGTTGCCACCGATAATCCTGACAAAAAGAGAGAGTAGATATTGAAAGGAATGCAATCAGGGAGAGAAATCTCATAAATCAGGGAGTTTAAGCACGAAACATATAGAATTCGCACTAAGATTCAAATGCCTTTTACAGGAACACGCTAGAATTTGATTCTTCTGGAGACACTTGCTGAAATGTAACCCGTATCAACCAATTCAATTGGCTCACCCGTGAGCGATTTTGGAATGTTATAGGTATAGCTTACGATAAACATCCACTGTTTGATAGTTATGGAAAGTGGTACGATAAATGAATAATTCAACACGCCAAACTTGTTAAAGCTTTCTGTGTAGTAGCGTGGTAAATTGTTTCGCCACAGATACAAAAAGCCAAGCCGGGTTAAGGCAAGCGGGTAGGGGGTTTCTTTCGTCCATTGTTCATTCCCTAATAGAACGGAGAACATGGGGTAAAACGTAATGCGATCAATGAAACCAACTTTGGTTTTATGAAGGTTAAGCATAACGTTGGGTGTGATTCGATGAGCAGTTTTATCTCCAAAATAAAAATGATAATCTAATCGAAACGTAAATAATCCGACATCAAAAAAATTGGAAACGCCTACATTGTTTTTGTAAGCGACATAATCATCTTCACCTAGATTTGAATACATGTAGCGACTGTATTCAGTCATGAACGACCACCAAGCTGTTGGACTATTCATATAACCAACAGAACCTACCGTGAGGTAATAGTTGGGTTCATACTCTTTGCTCCAATAGCCGGTTGCATCAGCATACAAGCCCGATTTATGATAGTAGGAGATGCCGGGCGCCATTCCAAATTGATTAATCCCTAGTGTACGGCTATCAGATACAACATTACTATTGTAGCCAAGCCTGGCGATCATTTGTGATCTTATTTCAGGAATGGGAAGATTTATAAGACTATCCATCAATCTTAAGAAATCGGAAGAACCCGGCTCATTCAACAATGAATCGAGTTCGGCAATGTATGGGTCGTTGTATAATAAAGCAGAATCAGTTTGCTGTCCCCACGCAGTGGTCAAGCAAACTGATGATACAATGATTATCAGAATTTTCTTTCGAAACACAATGTATTTTAATTCCGCTGCTTTAATTGTTGATTTCGTTCACGAATATTTTCATTTCGTTGTTGCATCATTCTACGCTGCTGAATTTGCTCGAGGATGATTCGTTGAAAGTCCCCTTCGGCTCTTCGTAAATTTAGCATTTGCTGGGCGGTTATCACTTTTAACAGACGTTCGGAGTAAATTTTTTCAAGATCGAGTTCGCGTTGTTTTAATGCGAGCCCAAGTTTTACCAATTCCTCCTGCTTGGCCTGATCAGGATTATCTTGTTTTACGACCTTACGGGTTTCAACAAACTCTTGTCTGATGTCTCTGCGTTTATCTGAGAACTCCCTGTATACCGGCCAGAATTTCTCTGCTTGTTCGGGCGTTAAGCCGAGCTTATCAGAGATATAGGCAATGCGCAGGTTTTTTATTTTCTCTTGCACTTTTGGATCTTGAGTAACTTCAGGATCGGTTTGATCTTGTGCAAAAATTCCCCAACTGCTAAGGAGGCACAACGCAAGTATAAATATCTTTTTCATAGTCAGTTAAAAATTATCAGTTTCTTTAAATTCATCCAAAAGCAGATCCAACTCATCACCTGTTATTTCAAAGGTAGAGAACACTTTATCTTCCAATTCAATCAAATCAATTTCATCCCAACTTACTGTTTCACTTAAATCATCAATCTGCAAATCGGCATCGTTTAAGTAAGCAATCAATTGCTCCGTTTGGATGCCTGCCAACTGCTCGTCAAATGATTTTTCAGTTTGACCACTAAACCAGAAAACCCCAACAGCCATTATTGCCAAAACAGGCAAGGCATATTTTAAAGAGGTTACCCACAACCTAATCGGTTCTGGTTTTGCAACCCGCGACTGAATAATGCCCGGAAGCTTTTCGAAATACCCATCGGGTACTTCAAAAATGTTCTTTTTTGGGATGTCTTCGAGCTTTTTCATTTGTTTCTATGACTCATTAAGTGGCTTAAAGTTTAATCACGCAGTCAGATAATCTTCTATTTTTTTTACAGCATGGTGAAAACTGGCTTTTAGCGCGCCCACGCTGGTGCCTGTTATTTCCGAAATGGCTTCATACTGAAGTTCATCAAAATATTTCATATTGAAAACAAGCCGTTGTTTGTCCGGTAACCTAAGCAACGCTTTTTGTAGTTTCTTCTGAATATCCTCACCACTTATATCGGGAGAGGTATCTAATTTGTTTGAGAGTTCTTTGCTTACATCTTCTAATGGTAAAAAGAATCGCCTTCTTTTTTTGTTCAGAAAGGTGAGGCATTCATTAGTCGCAATCCGATAGATCCATGTGAATAATTGAGAGTCTTCGCGAAAGCTTTCAATATTCTTATGCACTTTAATAAATACCTCCTGAGTTAAATCATCGGCATCGTCATGGTCGATCACCATTTTACGTACATGCCAATACACACGTTGTTGATAGGCGCGCACCAGCAGATTAAACCCATAGCTGCGCGTTTCCTGATTTCTGATTTTAAGAAGAAGTTCTTTGTCCTCCAAGGGAAGGTTTTTAGGTCAACGAACCGTTAGACCACGAAGATACAACATGGTTTAATGACATTAATTAAGTTTTTCCAGAAGATCAACCAATCGTTCAAACGTTTCCTTTGAATGTGTTGGGAAGTTGGCAAATCTTAGTTGAGTTTTCTTTTGTTCACCATATCCATCACCTGGATATAAGCCGTGACTTTCCAACTGTTTCTTTATCGATTCAGTATTAGTTCCGGTTTCGGCAACGAGTACGGTTTGAGATCTGGCTGTTGAATCCTTAACAAAAGGCCGTGCAAGGTTATGCGTATTAATTGCCTGATAGAAAATGGCAGCTTTATATTCTGTTTCCTTGCGGATGACTGAAATGCCTCTGCGCAAGAAATCCTCTACTACTTTACCAAGCAGGTAGATACTTAATACATTGGGCGTTTCCGGAGTTTGATGCTTTTTAGCGTTTGAAAGTAAAGTAGGCAAGTTGTGATACGTTCCAATAGAGAGTCCTTTTGATAGCAATGACTCTGCTTTAGCGATGCAGCGATCATTCACAACCCAAACCCCGAGTCCGGCCGGTAAACCAAATCCTTTTTGTACGGAAAAGAAGACAGAATCAACTTTTGAAAAATCAAACCGAGGATAGGGTAGAGACGATACGGCATCTACAACGATTAAGGAATCTGGAAATTGAGTTCTGAATTGATTAATGAAATCCATGGAAAGCATCGCGCCTGTACTCGTTTCATTGTGAGTAAGTGCGATCAATTCTGTGTTGGAATCTATTTTATGATTCGAATCGAAGGTTTGTCCGATCGGAACCTCAACCTTAACTGCTTTTTTGCCAAGCTGAGTAGAAATTTCGTAAAACCGTTTTGAGAAGGCACCATTCACAAAGTGTAATGATTGTTCATGCACTAAATTTTGAACAGCACGTTCCCAGATTTCTGTAGCGGAACCCACAAAAAAAACGTGGAAGTCTACTGGAATGCCTAACAATGCTTTTAACCCTTCGGTAGTTGATTTTGAAATGATTTCAAATTCTTTACTGCGGTGAGATAGAGAAGGTACACCATCACGAAAAGCCTGGCGCACATGTGTTTCAGCAGTAAAGTAAAGTTGAGAAGGACCTGGAGTAAAGTTGATCATAATAATGGTAACTCATGCAAAGTAACTTCAAAGAGATGGACGCTCAAAATGATTATTCCATCGGCTACAAAAAAATTAGAGAATAATCAAGAATGTATTCGATAGTCGATTTCGTATCTTTGAAGAGTTAAATCCACTTGGGTTTGGGACACGTTTGCTGAACCTAACATTTATACAACACCGAGTAAAGTTCTTGGACAAAATCAGGCTTCATCCGCCATCTGGCGGACCTCGCCCGAAAAGCAGGTTAACAGTAGAAGGTTGCGACCGATGGACAGCTCAAAACTTGTCGTTTTTGAGGTTCAGAAACACCTCTCCTTATCCAGTGGGTTTTTCTTTTTTTATGAAATCAATTCTATTCTTTTTACTAAGTTTTATTGGCTTCTCTGTTTTGGCTCAAGAGGTCGAACAAGGCTTATTAGCGTTTGAGAAAAGTATTGAGCAGGCGGTGGTTGCTGCCGATGTACCATTTCTGGAAAAGGCTTATGCAGAAGATTTCAGATTCAAACATGGTACAGGAACAGTTGATTCGAAAGAGAGTTGGATAAAAGATGTAGTTAAGAATAAAGGCAAATTCTTATCGCGAAAAATAGATTCGGTTGAAGTCGAGATTCATGGCGAAATAGGAATTACAAATGGAACTCTTATCGTAACACGTACAGATAAATCTTATACGTTGCAGTATGTGCGAGTGTATCGCAAAAAAGGAAAGCAGTGGGAATTATTCATGCACCGAACTGTGCAAGAAGATCACAACTAGTTTCAATACAACACCCTGAACTTAATGGTATTATCAATACTGCGAAGTTCTTTGATCACATCTTTATTATATTCCTTGTCGATATCGGTAATTACATACCCAATGTTCTCATTGGTTTTAAGATACTGACCAACGATGTTGATGCCATTGTTGGCAAGAATCTGGTTGATCTTGGCAAGAATACCGGGCACGTTGCTATGAATGTGAATTAAGCGGTGCGCATTTTCTAAAATAGGAAGTGAGAGGTTTGGAAAGTTTACACTGATGCTTGTACCACCTGTATTGATGTAATCCAAAAATTTTCCTGAGACGAACGTGGCAATGTTTTCTTGTGCCTCTAACGTACTACCACCAATGTGCGGAGTTAAGATGGTATTTGGTAGACCACGCAATTCAGAAACAAATCCTTCATGATTACTTTTTGGTTCTTGAGGAAAAACATCAATGCCACAACCGGCAACTTTTCCATTTTCAATGTTTTTCTTTAGCGCAGCAATATCAACAATATGGCCGCGACTAAGATTTAGAAAAATGACTCCCTTTTTCATTAAGTCAAATTCCTTTTCACCAATGATGTTTTGGTTTTCTTTTCGACCATCCACGTGAAGAGAAATAATATCTACTTGCTCTAGTAATTCCTTCAATGATTTACACTTGGTTGCATTTCCAAGGGCTAATCGTTCTTCACGATCGTAGTAGTAAACATTAAGTCCAATGGCTTCGGCAACAACAGAAAGTTGCGATCCGATATTTCCGTAGCCAACGATTCCTAGTTTCTTACCGCGGATTTCAAAACTTCCACTTGCCGACTTATCCCATTCACCTTTATGCATTTTGGCAAACTTATCGGGCAGGTTGCGGATGAGCATGATGATCTCACCAATCACCAACTCAACAACGGATCGTGTATTACTATAGGGCGCATTAAATACGGCAATACCGCGCTTTGTCGCTTCCTTTAAATCAATTTGATTGGTGCCAATACAAAATGCTCCGATTGTCATTAACCGGTTAGCATTGTCCAACACTTTAGCAGTTACGTTTGTCTTAGATCGAATTCCCAGAACCGAAACATTCTTTATTTTCTCACACAATTCATCTTCGTCAAGCCCGGCAGGGTAGACTTCCACATTAAAACCTTCGGCTTTGAATGCTTCAACCGCATAGGGATGAACATTTTCAAGTAACAGAACATTGATTCTGTTTTTTGGGTAGGAGATAGCTGTATTCAATTTATTGAGGTATAAAAATTCATCTAAACTAGGAGCAATATGATCCGCTTTGCTTAATACTTTTTCGCGTTCCACGTTTTCAGTAAAAGCAAAAAACTTGTTGGCAAGACCCGCATGTTTTATTTCGTAATCCGTGTACCCATCACCTACAACATACACATCACCTGGCAAGTTCAAGCGTTTTAGTTGTTCTACTTTTCCATTATTCTGCGAAAGCGGATTTTCTTTATCAAACCCTATAACATTTCCTTGTTCATCAAAATGAAATCGGTTGGCAAGAATGTTTTCCGGTTTTATTCCGAATTCGGTAACGATGGGATCGATGAAGGCATGAAATCCATTGGAGATAATATAAATATAATCGGCATACGTTTGAAGGAACTCGCGATTTCGTTTGAAGGATTCAGAAACCAATTCGCGCAGCACAACCACCAATTGTTCTAGGTGTCTCTTGTTAGGCGCGAGAATTTCAATTCGTTTTTCCAATGATTCCCGAAAGGAAATTGATCCATCCATACCCTGATTGGTAATGTCGAAGATTGCCTTCTTAAGCTTTTCAACATCTGGATGATCTTTTAAAGAAATTTCAGCGAGGGCATCAAAGGCTTCAACTTTTGTGAATGTACTATCGAAATCGATTACGAAGTAGCGCGTAGGCTTCATGGGCAGTTATAACAACCTCAAAAGTAAAACTAAAAGTCCACAGTGTAGTAGCCGACAGCGAATAGTATCTTACAAAAGTTGATTAACAGATGTTAGGCAAAAGTAAGATCAGAGTGTAAGCTTCATTACGTGCGCTGATGTTGGACAAACCTGGCTGAACTCAGTAGTCGATCGAATCTCATCGGGTACTTCATCACGTTTTAATTCTTCAAATCCTAATTTATGAAAGAAGTAGAAAGCGGACTCTGTTAAAAGATACACTTCACTCATGGCAAGACTTTGAGCCTTCTTTACTAAATCAGAAACGATTTGTTTTCCTAATTGCTGACCTCGTATCTCAGGACTCACCGCAAGCGATCGAAGCAGGGCTTTGTTACCATAAATCTCAAGCCCGCCCGATCCCACCAAAGCTTCTTCTGTATTGTAGTAAGTCAAATACACACAGTTGTCCAATCGAATATCATCAGCCGGCAATTGGTTTGCGCGGAGAAAAACCTGTAAGGCTTCGAGTTCTTTTTGCGTTTTAATTTCCTGTTGCACAACAAATTCCTTCATGCGGCAAATATTACAACCTTCAATCAAAAATTGAAGTGGATGTGATATTTTTTATCATTAACAACAATCTGAACCTTCGCCACAGCATGCCGCCTTCGCTGCTTTTTTTGATTCGGCTGTTTCAGTTGGCTTTTCGGCATAGACTGTAATGCTGAAAATTCCTAAATCACCTTGCTTTACTTGCGCCATTTCATCTTCATTCAAATAGGCAGATAAAATTTCATCAGGCAAAATGATTTTCTTTTCTTTTTGGAGGGTAAGATTTACAAAACCAGCGTCTTCAACTATTTGAAGATATTCTTTCTTTTGGATGGCGCCCGAAATACACCCTGAATACATCTCAGCATTTTTTCTTAGGCCATCTGGTAGTTCGCCTACAAGTACAATGTCTGAAATACTAAAATGACCACCTGGTTTTAATACTCTGTATGTTTCATTGAATGCCTTTGCCTTATCAGGAACAAGGTTCATTACACAATTGCTTACCACAACATCCGCCACCGAATTGCTAACAGGAAGTTTTTCAATATCACCATATCGGAATTCAACATTATGGAAGCCTAACTTCTCAGCATTGAGGCGCGCTTTTTCGATCATCTTTTCAGTGAAGTCAACACCAATTACTTTTCCGCTTGCACCTGTTACGGAACGCGCCACAAAGGCATCGTTACCAGCACCTGAGCCCAAGTCAATTACTAAATCACCCGCTTTAATGTTTGCGAACTCAGTGGGTAATCCACATCCTAATCCTAAATCGGCATCAGTATTATAGCCGGCTAACTTTGAGTAGTCTTCGGCCATAAGTGCTTCATCAATAGTAGCGCATCCACAACCACTTCCGCAGCAGCTTGTTTCGTTTTGTTGCTTGGATTGTGTAGCGATTTCAGCATACTTTTCTTTTACCAATTGTTTAAGTTCTTCTGAAGTTGTCATAATGTATTGGATTAATAGTTATCGTAATATTGCGATTAATATGATCAAAAAATTTTTAACAGCAACTCGCCTGAACTCCTTGGAGTAAATCGCCTAATAGTTTCTTTGCCTTAATTAAAGCTTTTGAGTCGATGCAATAGCAAACTGATGGACCTTCAATTTCACCCTTGATTAAACCTACTTTTTTTAATTCTTTTAAATGTTGTGAAACTGTTGATTGAGACAAGGGGAGTTCATCCACAATATCGCCACACACACATGACTTCTTTTCGGCCAGATATTGTAAGATAGCAATGCGTGCCGGGTGTCCCAGTGCCTTGGCAATGTTGGCTACCTCATTTTGTGTTTTGGTGAAATCTTCGGTCTTTGAAAGTCCCATAGTGTATCAATCGTAATATTACGATAAAAGTTTCATGAAATCGAAATTTATTTTCCGAAGGGGATACGTTTGAGTGCTAATTGTCCATTGCTCATGACCAACAAGGCGTCTTGAAGATGCCTGATCTCTTCTAATGGGTTGCCTGGAATTAATACCAGGTCGGCATCGAATCCTTTTTCAATCCTTCCCGTGCTTTTCTCAACCCCAAGCAATTGAGCAGCCGTAATGGTAGCTGATTGAATCGCTTCAAAGTTTGTCATGCCCATTCTCACAAAGTGTGCACACTCCAATGAAATTCTGCTGGTGGTTTGTGTTGTATAACTATTATCGGCACCTGTTACAATTCTTACTCCAAGTTCATGTGCTTTCTTAAATACTTTTTCGGCTTGCGGCATCATAAACTTTCCGCGCAGTTCGAGTACCGGACCCTCATAATCACCACCGGGTTGGGTTAAGTCTTCAAGTGTAATAAATGTTGGTACCAGATAAGTGCCGCGCTCTTTCATCAACTTGAGCGTTTCATCGCTTAAAAATGTTCCGTGCTCAATACTCCGTGCTCCGGCAAGTACTGCTGCTCTTGAGCCTTCATCACCATGGGCGTGAATCATAACAGGGACTTTTCGCTTCTCAGCTTCCTGCACAATTACCCGAATTTGTTGTTCCGTATAAACCTGCTCACGCGGATCGGTATCAGGACGCCCGGCTCGCTCAGTGCCCCTTGTTTTAATCACCCTTGCACCGCGATCAATATTTACATTCACCAATAACTTTAATTCGTCATCGGTTCGCACGCCATCCAATAAAGGTGCTAATCGAACATCTGCTAAGACTGTTTCTTCAAGATTAGGACTTACATATACGCCAGCAGGTATAATATCGGGACCAGCAAGCTGGCCTGTCTTTACAAGATTCATAAGTGCAACATCCTGATACGCAGCCACGCCTGCCGTACGCACAGTAGTTACTCCCGTTTCAAGCGCACGCTTTGCCGAAGCCAGGTTGTCAAGATGCGAATGGGCATCAATCATTCCCGGAATCAGGTAATAATTCTGACAATCGATTATTTCATACCCTGCAGGAACCGTTAATTCGTTTCCTCCAATTCGTTCTATTTTTCCATTCTTAACAAGGAGCGTGCTATTTGGATATACCTTATTTTCGTAACCATTAAAAACATTGGCCTTTATTAAAGCGTAATTCTTTTGTTGTGACTGCGCGAGAATACAACAAAAAGAAAAGAGTAAGGTGAGTGGTATCGATTTCATACAGACGGTTTGAAAGACAAGACAAGGTATTCTTTTCTATTTTAATTTCTAAAGTAGGCCACTTTTGTTTGAAGTAAAGGATTTTAGAATGAGATTTAACCCTTATTACACATTGTCATTAATTTTCAAATTATGATTGCTTCCAAAGGATATGCTGCTCAAAACCCAAAATCACCCTTAGCACCTTTTAGTTTTAACAGGAGGGAAGTTGGTGCACATGATGTACTGATTGAGATTCAATTTTGCGGAGTGTGTCATTCTGATTTGCATCAGATTCGTGATGAATGGGGTGGAGCCATTTACCCGATGGTGCCCGGGCATGAAATTGTCGGAAAGATTTCGAAAGTGGGAGCAGCCGTTAAAAAATTTAACGTGGGTGACCTTGCTGGCGTTGGTTGCTTTGTTGATTCATGCCGCACCTGTTCCAGTTGCCAGTCCGGTATTGAACAATATTGCGAGAATGGTATGACGGGTACCTATAATAGTTATGATAAGGATGGAAAAACACCTACTCAAGGCGGCTATTCCAATTTCATTGTAGTGGATGAGAATTATACCTTGAGTATTTCTGATAAGCTTCCGCTGAATGCGGTTGCTCCCTTGCTATGCGCGGGCATTACAACCTACTCACCCTTAATGCATTGGAAAGTTGGGAAGGGACAAAAAGTTGCCATTGTTGGGTTAGGCGGACTTGGACATATGGGTGTTAAGTTGGCGGTATCGATGGGTGCGGAAGTTACTGTGTTGAGTACTTCTGCCAGTAAAGAGAAAGATGCACGTGCATTAGGTGCTCATCATTTCATTGTTACCAAAGATGAAGCCGCTGTGAAGAAAGCACGCAACAGTTTTGATTTTATCCTTGATACGGTGTCTGGCGATCATGATCTAAATCAATATCTCGGCATGGTTAAACTTGATGGTGCCATGGTGATGGTAGGGCTTCCGCCAGAAGCATTACCGGTGCATGCATTTAGTTTAATACCCAAGCGAAAGACGTTAGCCGGATCAATGATTGGTGGCATTCGCGAAACGCAAGAAATGTTGGACTACTGCGCTAAGCACAATATCGTTTCAGATATCGAAATGATTGCCATAAAAGATATTGAAGCGGCTTATGTGCGAATGGTAAAAGGCGATGTTCGCTATCGCTTTGTAATTGATATGGCTACATTGTAATGCTGTAACCGAAAGACCTATCTTCATGCAGCCCGCTTCGGCAAAGGCAGGCGCAATGAAGATTTACACTTCAACAATCAAAATTCCTTCTTCGCTCTCATTGAGTTGATTCATCAAAACACCATTTGAATTCCATATTGAGGTTTTGCCTGCGCATTTCTGTCCATCTGAGTTGCCTACGCAGTTTGACATTAACACAGTCATTTTATAGTCACTTGCAATGCTAGCGAGCCTTTGCAATGCCTTTTCAATTCCACTTTCAAATTTGGCAACGCTTGCGATATAAATAGTAGCACCATCCTTGTGAGCTCGTTCAGCATGTTCTTCAATTGAGATTTCGTAACAGATCGCAAAAGCTATTTTCGTTTCTTTGATTGTTAAACAGGGGAAATTATCTCCGCTAACAAAAAATGGTTCTTCATCGGCATGAAGATATTTTTTAGAATAAATTTTTCGCAGCTTGTTAGGTTGGAACAGTATCATGCTTATACAAATACCAGAATCACTTTTTGTAGGAGCACCAACGCCAATGCTTATCTCATTAGCATCACTTAAAATTTGAAAATCATCAAGACGGTTATCCTCTTTTGTGATAGCTAATTCCTTTGCCAACGTAGGTTCATAGCCAGTTAAGGACAACTCAGGAAAGATGATAAGATCGGCATTATTCTCGACAGCGTGGCCTATTAACTTTTTGTGATTTTCAATATTACCTTGAATATCACCTTTAACAGGATGAGTTTGGGCTACGCAGATTTTCATGATTCACCGCCAAGGACAGTTGCTAATTAAATTTGTGAATTAAGTTTTGTCTCTCATTAGTAGCTAAATTAATTACATCAAAGCGTTTAGTTGAAGTACATGAACCCATATCGCTATCACTGTTAATCAAAATGGCACCCATTAAAATGACATACTTGCACGTGTAATTTGTTTTAGCAACCAGGTCATTTATTCTGCTATCTATGGCCTCGTAAATTACTTCTGTAGCTTCGTGCAAGGGTGCTTTTACATTAAGAATCCTATCTTTTTGTTTCAATAAAATTTGCTCAATGGTGTTCATTTGATAATCAATGTCAGTGATTTTACCTTCAATGATTTGGTTACTAATTAATTTGTTCAAGGCTCCTTTAGCAGCACCACAACAGCTAGAATTTTTATGTTGACCTATACGGTGAATTTCACCAAGCGTTCCAGCTTTAGTAATACCGATGTGGGGTCCGTAATAAATAAAAACGGCTCCTTCATCGGGTACGTGACTGGCAAAAGCCCCCATGCCTGTTAGGCCTGTAAAGGGGAATCCATCGAGGCCACCCATTTTAAACGGACCTAAGAATTCCTTCGTCCGCGATGGGTATTGAATGCTGTTGACATCATCGCTGCAAATGCTATCAGCAAGCATTATTTGCGAAGGCTCTAAATCCAATTCGCTTTCAACAAAGTCTATAAATTTGTTTACGCTATCTATCGTAGTAATTGCATTTGGATACCATGTGCGAATGATGGCTAATTGTTCTCTTTTTTTCATGATCGCGTTGTTACGAAGTTACAATAGAATATTATTCACGGGAGTAAGCGGCTCAGGCAGATTGCTCTCATCTAGCATATCTCTCAGATCTATTTCTATCGTTCGGCACAGTGCAGCCATGGGTATATCATTTGCACCCCCTTCAAATGGATTTTCAGTACTCTCGCCAACTTTCTCCATTGATGTGAATACCCACGATACAATTGCTGTGAATGGTATTGTTAACCATACAAAATTTCCGCCTAATTTTTGAAATTCGTTTAACATGCCAAAGGGAAGTAGTAAAACAAACAGCCAAACAAAAAACAGATTGATGCTTGCAAATTGCCGAGGGTAGGGAAAGTTTTTTATTCGCTCACACTTTCCTTGATGGTCATAAAGATCTGCCAATCTTTTCTCCATTTCGATATATTCAAATTGACCTATTTGAGCTTTCGCAAATAGCTCCTTAAGATGTTTGGATTGCATGGCTATAAGTTGGGTCGCTTTATTCTTTTTAGTTGCTAACTGATTGTATTCCTCTTCAGAAATATACTTTCGTATTTCTACATCAAGCGTAGTATCCAATTCAGGTACTTTGTAATATTTTCTGTAGTCTTTGTTATGTGGTTTGTTAAGATTCTCCCAAGACTGAGGCTTTCGCAATTGAAATCTCAATGCAGTAAGCCAAGCAAAATGTCGGTAGATTATTTGTTCATGAATTGATTTATCGGATTTGATAAAATCTAATGACATGATGCCCCAGGTACGACTCGTATTTACAATGGCTCCCCAAATTTGCCTCGCTTCCCAAAGCCTATTATAGGTTTGGGTGTTTTTAAAACCAACTATGAAAGCTGCCGCAGTACCCACCAAGGCAACGGGAACCCAAGGAATCGCAATCCATGTTAAATCAAAGACCTGGTATAAAACAGTGGGGATGGTGGCTATAATTGTCAGCAAATATATATCCCTGCGTGTCCAAAGAATAAATTCTGAAAGTTTGTAATGATTGCCGGTATGCATTATGATTTTAAGTTATTGGTGAATTTGCTGATTAAGATTCCAACTAAGACAACAGAATAAAATTGACCTGCAATCCCAATAATAGAGGCGGCTAACTTCGTTTGATGTGCATTTGGTGTGATATCTCCATACCCTATAGTAGTAAACGTTATCGAACAATAATAAACTAAGTCTATATAAGTTTGGGCTGCGCTGGAATAATCAAGTCCTTTAAAGGAGGATGGGTTGTCATATACCCAAATCTGAAACATAAAAACAAATATTTCTATGAGTAAAAGCATGCCACAAGCAGAGGCAGAAATAATATCCAAATTGATATAGCTAGGTTTAATTAGATACCTGAATATTTCAAAGAAAATAAAGGAAAAGAAGGCAACATAGCTCAGGTTAAGCATAACCATAAACGCAGGTACATCCTTAAAAAATGGAAGTAATACTGGGAAGGCGATTACAATAGCTGTTAGAATATTCTTAATTCTATTTTTGATTTTCCCTTTTTCGATAAACACTCCAACACTTGCAAGGCCTAGTATTACCATGTTGACAGGCCATATGACTTCTTCATAGAAGTTCATATCGTTTAAAAGAATACCAATGTATAAATGGAGGATTAGGGCTATCAGTAATAGCTCATATTTTCGCTTATGAATAAATGTTTTAATCATATGTTGGATGTGATCAACACTTAACAAGATTATTCCTTGTCAGGATAGCACTAAATCTAACACCTGAATATTAGATGGCCAATATATCTATTCGATTTGCGCTGATTAAGAAGAAAAAAAAGATTTTGCTGCTACTTTCTCTTGATCACTTTTTCAGCGGCAGCTACAATGTTCTCAGAACTCAATCCATACTTCTTTAGTAATTGAGTAGGAGTCCCACTTTCACCAAACGAATCATTCACGGCCACCATCTCAAGGGGAGAAGGATTGAATCGACTCAGTACTTGAGCAACACTATCCCCTAAGCCACCATTTATCTGATGTTCTTCGCAGGTAACAGCACAACCCGTTTTTTGCACGGAAGTTAGAATGGCTTCTACATCCAATGGCTTAATGGTATGAATATTTATTACTTCAGCAGAGATTCCTTTTTCCGCCAACATGGCTTCAGCTTCAATGGCCAACCACACCATGTGGCCGGTTGCAAAAATTGAAACCTGTGTTCCTTCAATCATCTTATCGGCTTTGCCGATAACAAAAGGTCGACCGCCAGTAAATATAGGCCAGCTTGGTCGGCCAAAACGCAAGTAAGCAGGACCAACATGAGATCCTAAAGCAATAGTAGCGGCTTTGGTTTGGTTATGATCGCATGGCACAATTACAGTCATGCCCGGTAACATTTTCATCATTCCGATGTCCTCAAGTATCTGATGGGTAGCTCCATCCTCGCCCAATGTTAAACCAGCATGGGAAGCGCAGATCTTAACATTTTTAGCAGAGTAAGCAATGGATTGACGGATTTGATCGTACACACGGCCGGTTGAAAAGTTGGCAAAAGTTCCTGTGAAAGGGATCTTTCCACCAATGGTCATACCCGCTGCCAATCCCATCATATTAGCCTCGGCAATTCCCACCTGGAAGAAGCGTTCCGGAAAATCTTTTTTAAAGGCATCCATCTTCAATGATCCTGTAAGGTCGGCACACAAGGCCACTACATTGGAGTTCTCTTTTCCAAGTTCATGCAGGCCAACGCCAAATCCTGAACGGGTGTCTTTCTTCTCGGTAAATGTGTACTTAGTCATGGTATAAAATTACGCTGCAAGTTTATGCAATCTGAGGGTAACTTCCTCGGCAGTCGACAAAGATAAGCGGGCAAAAAGTCTTAATTGGGTAAAGAATTGAAGGATGGTTAGGGGTAACTCCCTAAAAAAAGTAACTTGAAAGTTCGTGTAATTGACCTTATTCCAATGATGCAGTAAAGAATGAAAAAGCAAAAAACACTATTGAAAAAGGCTCCTGCAAAAACGCCAAAAAAGAAGGCCATCGTGAAATCAACAGGGTTTGCTATTCTCACTAAAAAAGTAAAGGAAGAAATTTTAGGTGTACATGATACGTATTGGAGTTGCTACCTGAAAGGCGATGTGAAAACCATGACCACGTTGCTGGCAGAAGGGTATAGCCAGGTGGGCAGTGCCGAAACGGAAGTGTTCTTCAATAAAAAAGATGCTGTAAAATTTCTTCGCGATACCATTAAGGAGGTAGCCGGTAAAGTGGACATGAGAAAGCGGGTTACTAAGCTTGAGGTGCATGGAGATGTAATTCTTGTTCATGAGTTGTGTGATCTCTATGGCAAGGCAGATAAGAAGTGGGTCTTCTATTCTAAGTTCAGAGCCTCTACATGGCTGAAGCAGATTAATAATAGTTGGAAGATCATTCACCAGCATTCTTCCTTCCCGGATGCGCGCACTGATGAAGGAGAAAATTTAGCCATCGAAAAAATAGAGGAAGAGAATCTTCAACTACGCGAGGCTGTAAAAAGAAGAACGGTAGAGTTGGAAAGCAAAAACCGTGAACTGGAAATTGAAGCAGCGTTAGAGCGCGTGCGTGCCCGCACCATGGCCATGCATCACAGTGCAGAACTTGGCGAAGTAGCGGCTGTCCTCTTTAATCAAATAAGCTTACTCACAAAAACACCCAATCGTTTCAATATTGGAATAGTCAATGAAAAGGAAAAATCATTTGACATTTGGTTAACCGATCAAAAAGGTCATTCCGTCAATCAACGGTTTGTGGGTTATGCGGCCAAATCCCAAGTGATCGCTAGCATGTTTCAAGCGTGGAAAAGTAAAAAGAAGCAGCGAATTAAAGATTTATATGGAAGCCAACTAAGAAATTGGCTCAAGTACATGCATGGGGAACTCGGGATTCCTTTTGACATGAAGCGAGTTACAGAACATCGTTACATCAATTCTATTTTCTTCTCGCACGGGTTTATAGGCACGACTACCAATGAACCCATTCTTCCTGAGATATTGCAAATCCTGGAAAGGTTTACAAAAGTATTTGATCAAACCTATACCCGCTTCCTCGATCTCGAGAAAGCAGAAGCACAGGCGAGAGAAGCGCAGATTGAGACCGCTTTGGAACGGGTCCGGGCCAGTACCATGGGCATGCAAAAAAGTGATGAGCTAACCGAAGTGGCAAGCTTGCTATTCAGACAGATTCGGGATTTGGGCATAACGGCCTGGACGACAGGATTTAATATTTGGAGCGAAGACAACAATTCCTATGTTGATTATGTGACTGATCCTGAAGGGAATTTTATTGAGCCATACACGGTTGACACCAGGCTTGCACCAGTTCTTAAAGCAGTGAGGGATGCTAAAAATGCAGGGCATGATTTTTTTGTAATCCACGAGAAAGGTGAGGCCATAAAAGAAACTTATCGGGTTCTGATGAGTTTTGGTGAAAAGGGGCAATATGAAAAATTACTTGAGTCCGGATTCCAATTTCCTACTCAGCAATACAACCACTTTGTATTTGGTTCCAAAGTAAGTCTATTGTTTATCACGTACGAACCTGTGCCGGAAGCACATGATATTTTCAAGCGCTTTGGAAAAGTCTTCGAACAAACCTACACCCGCTTCCTTGACCTGCAAAAAGCCGAAGCACAGGCACGTGAAGCACAGATAGAAGTTGGATTGGAAAGAGTGCGAAGTCGTTCCATGGCAATGCATAATAGTGAAGAACTACGGGAGGTGATTCAACTCGTGTTCGAACAATTGGTTCTATTAAACTTCGACATTGATTCGGCTCAGTTTGATTTAAATTATAAAGAGAGTGACGATCTTAATGTATGGACAGCGATACCCGGCCAGCCCTATCCAAGCTTGCAGCGCATACCCTATACTGATACTGCTATCATGAATTCGGTGAAGCATGCAAAGGAAAAGGAGCTTAACTTCTTTTCTCACACTGTTACATTCGAAGAGAAGAATGAATTTTTCAAACATTTTTTCAAACATGTTAGTAACCCGGTTCCCGAGGAACGGAAAAAGTACATTTTTGACAAGCCCGCGTATGCAAGGTCTGTGGTATTCCTGAACAACATCTTTTTGGGTATTCAGAATTATTCAGGGATTCCATATTCCGAAGCGGAGAATGCAGTACTGATGCGTTTTGGTAAAGCCTTTGAACAAGCCTATACCCGCTTCCTCGATCTGCAAAAAGCAGAAACACAGGCAAGAGAAGCAGAGATAGAATTAGCATTGGAAAGAGTTAGAAGCAGGTCGATGGCAATGCACGAGAGTTATGAATTGGCGGATGTAGCACACACTCTTTATGATGAACTTCAAAAACTAAATTTCAATTCTGGCGCAGCCACTGTAGTTATAATGAATGAAGAAACCGGTGATATGGAACATTGGGTTGCCGGGTTTTCGCAAAAAAAATATCCTGAATGTTATGTTATAAAATATTTTGATCACATATGCCATACTACACAGTTGTCGGCTTGGAAAAGAAAGGAGAAAACCCTGGTATATCCCCTGATTGGAAAAGAAAGAGTTTCGTATACAGACTATATATTCGATAATACGGGGTATAAGAATTTTCCAGAAAGAGAAAAGGAATGGATGAGAACCACCGATCCCGTTTTTACAATGGCGTTCATGAAACATGGAGCGTTGATGTGGGCACCAAATCCGGTCAACGAAGAGGGTCTTGAGATTTTACAACGCTTCGCTAAAGTTTTTGAACAGTCCTATACCCGTTTCCTCGATCTGCAAAAAGCAGAAGCGCAGGCAAGGGAAGCGCAGATAGAAGCGGCCTTGGAAAGAGTGCGTGCTAGAACTATGGGCATGCAAAAAAGTGAGGATCTTCGCCATGTAGTCAAAGGGCTGTATGCCCAATTGAGAGAATTGGGATTTCAATTGGGAGTAGCCGCTATTACCATCATGGATTCCTTTACAGGAGATTTAGACTGGTGGATGGAGGGCTTTGAAGCTGGTTATGACCTTCCTGAGAAATACCACGTTCCATATTTTGACCATAGCGGCCACAGAGAACAACTGGGGCACTGGAAAAAAGGTACAAGCTATGCTGTAATCGAAATAAAAGGTGCGGAAAAAAAGACTTACGATAGCTATTATTTTTTTCAGACTGATTTTGCAAAGGCACCGGAGAATTCTAAGAATTTGATGATGCAGCAGGAAGCTGTCATATTCTCCATGGCGTATATGAAGTACGGAGCATTGTCGTGGTCTCCCTCTCAGCTCACGGAAGAGCAGGCAAAAATACTTCAGCGCTTTGCCAAAGTGTTCGAACAATCTTACACCCGATTTATTGATCTCCAAAAAGCAGAAGCTCAAACACGGGAAGCACAGATAGAAGCCGGATTGGAACGTGTGCGCAGCAAAACCATGGCCATGCACAATAGCCAGGACGTTGGAAATACTGTAGCCAGTCTCTTTGATGAATTGGTGGCACTGGGTCTAGATAAATCAGCTCGCTGTGGTATTGGTATTTTAGATGAATCCAATATAATGGAGCTTTGGACTGCTTCGACAAACGATACCGGAGAATTGGTTTTAGCTATTGGTCACTTAAACATGACCTTGCACCCCTTGCTAAAAGGTGTGAAGAAAACATGGAGCAGTAAAAAGCAAACTTTCACGTACGAACTACATGGAGAAGATTTGCTTAATTATTTTAACATCCTTAATGACTACCCTGATTATCACATCTATATAGATGTTAAGACTTTACCAGAGAAGATAATTCACAATAGCTTTTATTTTACTAACGGTCGCATTTATTGTTTTACCTCTAATCCAATTTCAGAAGATCTTGCCAGGATATTCAATCGCTTTGCCGGAGTATTCGGGCAGACCTACAAGCGATATCTCGATCTTCAAAAAGCAGAAGCGCAGACACGGGAATCACAAATTCAATTGGCTCTTGAACGGGTGCGCGCCAAGACCATGGCCATGCAGTCCTCAAACGATTTGCTGAGTGTAGCCAATGTGTTGCGCGAACAAATGGGTAACCTCGGGCAACCAGAATTGGAATCTTCGATTGTTCATCTCTATCATGAGAATTCACCCATGCTGGAAGCATGGTATGCATTCCGGCCACCCAATCTTTCTTCGCGCGAAATCATTAACGGAGTTGGCATCGTGCCAAAAGATTGTAGCGTCTGGTCGCGCGAAGTCATTGCCAACTACAATTCGCCTGAGACAGAGTACACAATTGTTGCAAGTGGAGAAAAAATTAAGGAATGGTATAAAATACTTGAGCAGTATGTCAAAGTTACTGTCGATTATGATGAAAAGGGTCAACTGGTAATTCCTGAAATTCTTTATTATCATTTTTCAAAATTTTCTGGTGGTGCACTCTTAATGATTTCTAATCAGCAACCAGCAGTTGAAGCGCGTGAGCTTCAAAGCCGCGCGGCCAAAGTATTTGAACAAGCTTATATCCGTTTCCTTGATCTCAAAAAAGCAGAAGCACAAGCAAGAGAAGCCCAGATTGAAGCAGTGTTGGAGAAAATAAGAAGTAGGTCTCTTGCTATGCATTACTCTTACGAGCTAAAGGAGGTCATAACTGTGTTTTTTGAGAAATTGAATGAACTTAAGATTCTTCTTGGTACGGTTGGTATTGTGCTGTTTGACCATAATAAGAAGGATGTTTTCTTTTGGGTAGGTACTTCCATCCAAGATCCTCAATTGTGCTTTGCACCATTCAATCAAACCATGATGGAAAGTGAGAATTTCTTAAGTGATTGTTGGTCTTCCATGACTGAAAAAAGAGAGATACTCAATAAGGTTTATACAAAGGAACAGAAGGATAAGTATTTTGAATACATGTTTGCCAACAACGATCTTATCCAAATCCCCAAAACTGCAAGAGAGGTTCTTCTAAAAATGGAAATTCATACGAATTGTTTTTTCCCAAGTAACCAATCGGCATTGTTTGTTGATAGTTGGGATGGCAGTGTTTACCCTGATGATTCTATTGCTATTATAAGAAGAACAGGAATTGTATTCGAGCAGGCCTACACCCGATTCCTTGATCTTCAAAAAGCGGAAGCACAAGCAAGGGAAGCGCAGATTGAAGCAGCATTGGAAAGAGTAAGGAGCCGAACAATGGCGATGCATAAAAGTGAGCAACTGCCCGAAACTGCGCAGGTTCTTTTTGAGCAGTTTGCCTTGTTAGGAAAAATGCCGGGGAGAGTCTCTATCGGTATTATAAATGAAGAATTACAACTTATTGAATGGTGGGTTACAGATCAAATGGGAAGTCAGTTGAACCATCAGTTCACGGCTTCAATGAAAGAGCCAACCCATGAAAAATTTTATGCCGCTTGGAAGGCGGGAAGCAATTCGATTGTGATTGATCTTACCGGACCCGAATTAAAGGAATGGATACGATTTGTTCGTGACGTAGTGAAGATGCCTATCGATGAAACGCTGATTAAAGTAAGAAGAGTGCACCATGCTGCATTTTTTTCCAAAGGACTATTGCTCTGTAGTGCCAATGAGCCTATGACCGAGGACACGATGCAATTGTTAGTACGTTTTGGAAAAGTGTTTAATCAAACCTATACCCGTTTCCTTGATTTACAAAAGGCTGAAGGACAAGCAAGGGAAGCGCAGATTGAAGCAGCGTTGGAACGAGTACGTGGCAAGGCAATGGCCATGCACAGCTCAGAAGATTTGGTAGCTACGATTGGTACATTTTATCATGAGCTGGAATTATTCAGTATCACACCCAGAAGGTGCGGTGTGGGCTTGCTGGATAAAGAAACTCGTATGGCCGAGCTATCCACGATGAATACAATCGAACAGGGGCAATCGATCGAGGTGATTGGAAAAATGAAAATGGTAGGTCATCCGGTATTGGAAGGAATCTTTGAAAATTGGTTGTTGCAAAGAGAATATCATCCTGTTTTGCGTGGTAATGAAATTAAAGAATACTATCAGTTATTAAGACCGCAGATTGCCTTTCCGGAATATCCGAATGATGCAGTTCAGTATGGTTATTTCTTTTACTTTGCTGAAGGTGGTGTATATGCCTGGACAGAGAAAGAGCTATCTGAAGATGAATTAAAAATTTACCGCAGGTTTACAACGGTTCTCAGTCTTACCTACAAGCGTTACAAAGATTTAAGAGATGCGGAAGTCCGAGAGAAAGAAGCCATTAAACAAGCAGCTCTTGATCGTGTGCGTGCCGACATCGCTTCCATGCGCAACACAGCAGACCTTGATCGCATCACGCCCCTAATCTGGAAAGAACTTACTACGTTGGGTATTCCATTCATTCGTTGTGGTGTGTTTATTATGGATGAAAAAGAAAATAGAGTTCACACTTACTTATCTGCGCCTGATGGTCGTGCCATTGGAGCCTATCACACACCTATGGATAATTCAGGTAGTCTTGCTGGTGCCATTGACCATTGGCGTCAACAAAAAGTATTTGTCACCCATTGGGTTGATTCTGATTTTCAATTGCAGGCCGATGTGTTGTTGAAGCAAGGTTCTATTACTTCGCGCGAACAATATTTAAATACTCTTCCCAAAGAAGGTTTTCATCTTCACTTTTTACCGTTCAGGCAAGGCATGCTGTATGTTGGCAGTCTTGAGGCGCTTCCATCAGAAGTATTGCAACTTGTACAATCATTGGCAGATGCTTTTTCGGTTGCTTATGCGCGCTATGAAGATTTTACAAAACTTGAATCAGCCAAACAGCAAATTGAAAAAACGCTAACCGATCTGAAGCAGACTCAGACACAATTGATTCAATCCGAAAAAATGGCCTCCCTTGGAGAATTGACAGCGGGTATTGCTCATGAAATTCAGAATCCATTAAACTTCGTAAACAACTTTAGTGAAGTCAGCACTGAGTTGGTTACTGAGTTAAAAGCGGAAAGGTTAAAAGTTGAAAGTGAGCGCGACAAAGATTTAGAAGAAGAGTTGCTAACTGATATTTTCAAGAACCTTGAAAAAATAAACCATCACGGCAAACGCGCAGGCGATATT